>JBBQRR010000005.1:0-113145 GCA_038214655.1 Bacteroidia bacterium
GGGTTCACCTCTTCCCATTCCGAACAGAGTAGTTAAGCCCGGCTGAGCTGATGGTAGTAGGCCTAAAGCCCGCAAGAGTAAGTCGATGCCAATTTTAAAAACCCTCCTTGAGTAATCTCGGAGGGTTTTTTTATGGCCAAAAATTTTTCTCATCTAACCCCCAAAATTTTTTATTGCATTTTTAATAAATCAGAAACTTAATTTTTGCAGAAAACGCAAATTGCTCAACGCAATTCCTAAAAAGCGCAAAAGATTTACTCCAATACTATTTTTCAAAAGAGTTTTTGCAAATTTTTCCTGAAACTAAATCTGCATTGCACATATCCGTTTTAGTTTTCTTTTATACGAACATACTTTCGTAAAAAAAAACTATGAAAAAATCTACATCAAACAAAATCGCAGTTACCAAAAACCTGTACGCAGGCACATTTTTTTATCTGCTTATCTGCGGCTCATTACTAACGCTAATGGCCTGCAAGAAATCTGAACAAGCGGATGCAGGCAGTATTCCCGCACCGGAATTAAACGCCCAGGAAAACACACTTATAGGAAAGTGGGCACTAAAGAAAAGTGAAACATACGAGATAGCAGGCGTGGACAGCACCGGTCAGTATGTATGCACCTTGATAGGCAGCTCGGTTTGCAACTCGGTTTGCAACATCCAATTTAAAAATCAATATTGTTGGCCAATACATAACCAGGAATTAAAAGGTGTTGGAATTTTAGGCGATTGCAACCCTACCGCAGTTTTTAGTTGGAAAGCAACACAGCCAAATAAACTGGAAACAGGTATAGGAAATTTTTACGATATAGTTTACCTGTCAAACGATTCGGTGGCCTTTTCGGATATTTATGTGAAGGATATACTTACGCTAAAAACTATTATGTTTTATAAAAAATATTAAGCTGCAGGCAGAACTATCTCTAAAAAAACAATTATACAGCCTTAGTATAAACTTGTATTTGCGTTAAGGATACAAAAGGCCCCGCCGCGGCGGGGGTTCTTTTGGCCAATTAGTTTTAAAGATGAGAAATCTTAAAGTTTGCGAAATTATAATTTGGAAAAATATGGGCAAAAAACGATACCCTTTTGTAGCCTGACCGCGAGTGCGCCCGGCTGCTGCGCACCTCGGGGTAACGCCCAAAATTTCGACGCACTTCAATCGGCAACTTTCAAACCCCTATCTGTATCTTTCCCACCCGGGGGAAAGAAAATACATCCTCCGAAGTGTAATTATCCAACCCACATCCCGCTGTTAATAGCTTATATTCTTGCAACAAAAGTCGCCCCCTAAATTTGTATCTTTATAGTCTTATTGTAAGCTATGAACATCATCATTCCCATGGCGGGCATGGGCAAGCGCATGCGGCCGCACACACTAACAATACCCAAACCATTAATACCGGTTGGCGGTAAAGCAATAGTACAACGATTGGTTGAAGATATCACCAAAGTTTGCGGCGAAAAAGTAAACGAGATTGCTTTCGTTATTGGGCCAACTTTTGGTAAAGAAGTTGAAACGCTGCTGATTAAAATTGCCGAACAACAAGGCGCCAAAGGAACTATACATTATCAGGAAACAGCCCTTGGCACTGCACATGCAATTATGTGCGCCGAATCGGCCCTTAGTGGAAAAACAGTAGTGGCCTTTGCGGATACTTTGTTTAAAGCCGATTTTGTGATGGATACAAAAAACGACGGCGTTATCTGGGTGCAAAGTATTCCCGATCCAAAACAATTTGGCGTAGTGAAACTGGATAAAGACGGAGTGATAACCGACTTTGTGGAAAAACCTCAGGAATTCATCTCAGATTTAGCAATCATCGGCATCTACTATTTTAAAGACGGCGACTATCTGAAAAAGGAATTAAAATATTTATTGGATAACGATATTCGCGACAAAGGCGAGTTTCAGTTAACGAATGCTTTAGAGAATATGAAAGCTAAGGGAACAAAATTCGTTCCGGGTAAAGTAACCGAGTGGCTTGATTGCGGAAATAAAGACGCCACTGTATATACTAACCAACGGGTATTAGAGTTTGATAAAGGAAAAACAGGAATGCGCGCATCTTCAGCAAAAATAGAAAGTTCAAATATTATTGAGCCTTGCTTTATTGGAGAAAATGTAGTGATAAGCAATTCAACCATTGGCCCGCACGTTTCGGTAGGAGCAGGTACAAAAATTGATAAGTCAAATGTGAAGAATACCATCATACAACAAAACGCAAAAATTGTTTCTTCCGAAATTATAAATTCAATGATTGGCAGTTATGCCGAACTAAGCGATGCCAAAGGCGATTTTAGTTTGGGCGATTACTCCGTTATTAAAAAATCCTGATGCTAATAAATGCACGCATAAAAAACAATTGGTTTATTGCTATTTTGGCTTTGGCTATTTTTTGCGCCTGCGTTCCTAAAAAAAATAATTCTACCGCTGCGCAAACTCCCAAAGCAGATGCAGTTGCAGCCACGCGCAAAGGTGATTTGCCTCCCGAAATAAAATTAAAAAGTTATTTTATTGACGGTTGCCGCGAAAAAATAAAAGGCAATGTAGAAATTGCCGAAAATCTTTTTAAAGAATGTTTAAAGATTGAACCAAATAATCCGGCTGTAAATTACGAGCTCGCAAATATTTATCGCTTTACAGGTTTATATGGGCAAGCGTTAAAGTGCGCTAAAATTGCTGCTTTATCCAATACAAAAAACGAGTGGTATAATTTACTTTACATAGAGTGCCTGCACAACAAGCGCATGTATGCCGAAGCAATTTCGCGCTACGAAGCAATGATAGATGCGAGCCCTTATCGCTCTGATTTTTATCAAGGACTTGCTGCCGAATGTGCCTATGCCGGAAAACCCGACAAAGCCATACAGGTTTATAATCGTTTGGAAGAAAAAGTGGGGACCGATCCTGAAATAACTATACACAAGGTTGGTTTTTACAAACAATTAAAAAAGTGGAGCGAGGCAGAATCAGAATTAAAAAAACTAATTATCGCCGACCCCAATGAATCGCGCTACTATACACTTTTGGCAGAGTTGTATCAGGATGAGGGACAGCCGCAAAAAGCTATGGACACCTATAATGAAATTTTAAAAACAGAACCCGATAACCCCTACGTGCATTTGGCGCTGGCTGATTATTACAGGCAACAAAAAAAGGATGAAGAGTTTTATAAAGAAATGAAACTTGCTTTTAAAAGTCCGGAACTTGACATTGACAACAAAGTGAAAATACTTGTTTCGTATTATAACATTACCGAGCAAAAAAATAAATATTTAGACCAGGCATATGAATTGTGTAAGTTGCTGGTTGATTCAAATCCCAACGAACCAAAAGCGCATAGTGTGTACGCGGATTTTTTATATCGTGATAAAAAAATTAGGGAAGCGAGTGTTGAATTAATAAAGGTGCTCGACTTTGATAAAAGTAAATTTGCCATTTGGAATCAACTCATGGTATGCGAATCGGATTTAAACGAAAACGACAGCCTTATTAAACACAGCGCCGAGGCTATGGATTTATTTCCTAATCAACCCGTAACTTATTTTTTTAACGGTGTTGGCTATATGCGGCTTAAACAATACCAAAAAGCGATTAAGCCCTTAAAAGAAGGCAAACAATTTGTTTATGAAAATGTGCCACTGCAGGTGCAGTTTAGCTCTAACCTGGCAGAAGTTTATCATAATTTAAAAGAATATGAAAAATCAGATAGGGAGTTTGAAGAAGCAATTGCCTCTGACCCTGATAACGGCCTTGTTTTAAATAATTACGCGTACTATCTTTCTTTACGTAAACAGAAATTGGATGTGGCCGAAAAAAACTCGAAACGTTCTTTAGAAATTAGCCCAAACAGTGTTTCTTACCTGGATACTTACGGGTGGATATTATTTCAGTTGGGAAAATACGATGAGGCTAAAATTTATTTAGAAAAAGCAATTGATAAAGGAGGGTTTAACCGCCCCGCTATTATGGAACATTACGGCGATGTACTTTCTAAACTAAAACAAAACGATAAAGCTTTGGAGTATTGGAAAAAATCGAAAGAGTTGGGGAATAAGTCGGAGGTATTGAATAAGAAAATTTCTGAAAATAAGTATTTAGAATAATGTTGAGGAGCGTTTCAAATATATTTATTTTAGTATTGCTTACGGCAATTATTGTTTCGTGTAAACACAAGAAGGAGGTTGCAAAACATAACCCACCGGTAACAGTTGTTGATTCTACCGGTGAAAAATGCAGGATGGATTTTAAAAACGGGCGCGCCCTTAGTAAGCGTATGTATGAGAACGAGCTGGATTACACCTATGCCTCTGCAAAATTTAATTGCGAACTAACAATCGATACGGAAGATAATTCGTTTAACGTTTCGGTACGTACCCGTAAGGACAGTGTAATCTGGATGTCGATATCCAAATTGGGCATTGAAGCGGCGCGTGTGTTGATTACCAAAGACTCGGTAAAATTTGTTATGGGATTAACCGAAAGAAAATATTTTGTGGGTGATTTCACCTACATCAACGAAAAGCTGCATGCCGATTTGGATTTTAATATGCTGCAAGGGCTTTTGTTTGGTAACAGCGCTGAGTTTTATGATGAAGATGAAAAACTGAAACCCGGCCGCGATAAAAATAATTGCCAGTACTTTTTGAGCACTACCCGCAAACGGCATGTTAAACGAATTATAAACGGAGTAGAGCAACCTAAAGAATCGTTTGAGACTATTTGGCTTGACCCGCAGACATTTAAAATAGTGATGATGGAATTTGATGATGTGGAGACCAAAAGAAAGTTTAACGCTTGTTACGATGACTTTAAGCCGGTAGACAAATATCTTGCTCCTTTTAAATTGTTGTACACTATTACCGCCGAAAAAAATATAAAAGCCGAAATAAAATACGCGCGCATTAGCATTAATGAACCTATTAAATTTCCATTTAGTATTCCTCCAAGCTATGAGCGCATTGAGTTTAAGAAATAGACTTTATAGGGGCCTAAAGCAATTCTTCTTTATTGCGCTGTTTTTGGTATGCGTACCGGTTGCGTATGCGCAAAAGCATAATAAAAACGACCTTGAAAACAAAAAGAAAAAATTAAAAGAAGAAATAAATACCATTAACGAATTACTGCACGATACCAAAAATAATAAAAAACTTTCTATGAATCAGGTGGCTATCCTGAATAAAAAAATAAGTGTTCGAGAGGAGCTGATTGCCACTATATTTTATGAGATAAAACTCATTAACAAAGAAGTAGCCGAAAATCAAACATCCATAAATAATCTTAAAGCAACATTAGATAAGTTAAAGAAAGATTATGCGGCCATGATTTATTTTGATTATCGAAACAAAGATGAATACAGTAAGCTGATGTTTCTATTTGCCGCCGATAATTTTAACCAGGCTTATCAACGGTACAAGTATTCGCAACAAATAGCAGAGTACCGCCGTAAAAAGGCCGCTTCTATACAGGAAACACAATTAGCCATTAATGGTAAGATTGACGAACTAAATAAACGAAAAAACGAGAAGCGAGAATTGCTAACCTCAGAAGAACAGGAGAAAACTGATCTTGCCAAGGAAAAGACCGAACAAGAAGGAAATTTGGCGCAATTGCAGGAAAAGGAAAAGGAACTTAAATCGGATTTAGATAAAAAGAAAGAAGAAATTGAGAAACTGAACGCTGCCATTAAAAAATTAATTACAGAAGAATTAAAGCGCCAACAAGAAGAAGAAAAAAAGAAATTGCTTGCCATCGCAAAAAAGAAAGAAGACAGAGAGAAAAAACGAAAAGAGAAAAAAGAAAAGTTAACGAAAAAAGAAATTGCCGAAAATAAAGCAATCGATGAAGCCGATATGGCCGAAACCCGCGAGGCAGAACAGATGTCGGAGGACTTTGCTACTAATAAAGGTAAATTACCTTGGCCGGTTAGTAAAGGCGTTATTACAATTGGATTTGGAGAGCAGGAGCATCCAACTATTAAAGGATTTATGATAAATAATAACGGTGTTGAAATTGCCACAAGTAAAGGATCGGCAGCACGCGCTGTGTTTGAAGGTGTGGTAACAGGTGTAACATCGATACCCGGGCAAGGAAAAATTGTTTTGATTCGTCATGGAGAATATGTAAGCGTTTATTCGAATATGGAAGAAGTGGCAGTAAAAGTAGGGGACAAAGTAGGGCTTAAACAAACTATTGGTACTGTGGCTTACGACAACGATGATAACCGAACAAGTATTATGTTTCAGATTTGGAAGGGGCAAAAAATATTGAACCCCGAAGAGTGGCTTTACAAATAGGCTATGAAGGAAGCTTGCTAAATTTTTCAAACACACCCAAACCAAACAAAGCAAAATCGTATTTAACCGGGTCTTTAGGATCGAATTGCCTTAGTATGCCTGTAATTTCTTCAACGGTTTGCCAATCGTTTTGTTTGCGGTTTAATAAACCCAAAGCGCGACTCACATTACCGGTATGAACATCTAAGGGTAAGCAAAGCTGAGAAGGCTTAATGTTTTTCCAGATTCCGAAATCTACTCCCGCTTTGTTGTTGCGTACCATCCAGCGCAAATACATGCAAAGTCTTTTGGAGCTCGAATTTTTAGCGGGATTGGAAACGTGCTTTTTTACTCTGTCGGGGTGTTTTATAGAAAAAAACTCTTTCCTGAAATTTACAATTCCGTTTTTTATTGTGGCGTCCGATTTTGAAATTCCATTGTGAAAAGGCGTTTCCAGCGAATCGTATTTTTTGTACAGGTTTTTGAGGGATTGTAAAAAGAAAATGCAGTCCTTACCGTTAAACGTGCGATGTACAAATTTTTCAAAGGGCTTTAAATCTTTGGCGGATGCATTTACAATAAAATCGTGCGGTGCAAAATCCATCCCTTGCATTAATTTATGCGAGTTAGCAATAATGCTTTTACGATTGCCCCAAGCTATGGTAGCGGCTAAAAACCCTGCAATTTCAATATCCTGCTTTTTTGCGAATAGACGTGGAATACTGATGGGATCACTTTCAATAAATTTTTTAGTGTTGTATAAATGGTATTTCTCCTCTAAAAATTCTTTCAGAAAAGAAAGGTCAGCGTTTTTCATTACGCCTAATTAAGATTTACAAAAGGGTTATTGTACTTTTCTTGGCCAATACTTGTTTCGGGGCCATGGCCGCAATACACAATAGTTTCTTCGGGCAAAGTGTACAATTTTGTTTTAATGCTGTGTTCTAAAGTTGCAAAATCGCCAAAAGGCAAATCGGTGCGGCCGATGCTTCCGCTAAACAATACGTCACCGTTAATTACAAATTTATTTTCGGGATTATAAAAAACCACATGCCCGGGGGCGTGGCCGGGAGTAAAGAGCACTTGTAGTTTTGTATTACCAAACGAAATTACATCCCCTTCATCAATGTATTTAACAGGCATGGGCGATGGATCGTAATTTAATCCATACATAGTACAAACCTTTTCCTGATTCTGCAACATCACCAAATCATTTTTATGAATAAGCGGAAGCAAGCCAAAAGCATCATGCACAAAACGATTGCCGGTAATATGGTCGATATGACAATGCGTATTTAATAGCTCAACAGGCTTCAGTTTTTTTTCTTCGATATACTTTTTTAGCTCCTGTTGTTCGGATGAAGTATAACAACCCGGATCAATAATTACACATTCGTTACTTGCATCGTGCAATACAAAAGTGTTTTCCTGAAAGGGGCCGAATGTAAATGATTTAATAGTGAGCATAGATTAACGTAAAATTTTGCGTACAAAAGCTACCGTAAAGTAACTCATTAAAAACACACCGGTAAAACCTTCAAATACCGAAACGGGTTTTAAAACTCCACCGGCAAAATAATCGCCATAGCCAACCGTAAAAAAGGTAATGCCGCTATAATACAAACTGTTTCCAAAAGCCTCGAGCATTGTTAAATGCGAATCGTTTAAAGGCAATGTACCGGTTCCGCCCGCAATTACGTGTCCATATTTTTCAAGGCGGTCCGACATACTGAAAACAAAATAAATCAGACTGAAGCCGATGTATGCCAAAAGCATGTTTGCTATTACACGAATAGGATTTGTAGCATATCTTCCTATAAAATCAAAAACGTAGCGCTGAAAATAGTAATTTATATATCCAAAAACAGCGGAAACAGGCCCTTTTGATTTAGCGTCCTGAAGCTGTGCTCTCGATTCGCAACGTTTAAATTCTAAGTAAGCGGCATCCTCATCTTCGTACTGACCGTTATTACGGAAGTTTTCTTTTAAAATACGGAACTGCTCTGCTTTTTGAAACAACGAAGTTTCCTTTTGCTCGTAAATTAAATTATGTACGTTATTGGCACGCCAGTCAATAAAAATACGGCCCAAAATACGCATGCCGGTAATGTTGAAAATTTTTACATCCACAACTTCATCTGCCGGTTTTAAATCCAGAATATCGCGCACAATGGTGTTGGTAAGATTTACTTCGTTGCTTTGTGCAAAACGCAGGTCCATATAACAGTTAAGGGCGCAACCTTTAAAAGAAATTTCGTAAACCTTGGCTTTATCAAAACTAACAGAGCCCGAGCCGAATTCGGTTAAATCAAACTGGGCATCACCTTTTGCAAAATCGGCCTGCTCAAAACTTTTATGCCCGTGACCAAAGTGCGCACTGCGGAAACTTACTTTTCCATCGCCAAATTCAACGCCTTCAAAAGAAACATCACCGTCGTTAAAATCCACACGCCTAAAATCTACTTTGCCGCCTCCAAACTCAACGTTTTTAAAATCTTTTTTTCCTTTACCAAAAGAGGCTCTTTCAAATAAAACATCGCCGCCGGCAAACTTGGCAAACTTAAAATCAATATTGCCATCGCCAAAATAAGTAGTTCTAAAATCTACATTACCATTGCTGAAATTGCAATCAACAAAAGATAAATTACCGGTGCCAAAACAGGTATTATTAAAAGTAACCAAGCCATCGCCAAACTGCACACTCTGAAAATTGGTGCTGCCACTGCCAAACTTGGCTTTTTTAAAGGTTACATCGCCGCTGCCAAAATCGGCATTCCCAAAATTATTGGTGCCGTTGCCAAAAATGGTAGACTCAAATACAGTTTTATCGCCTTCAAAACGGGCGTAGCTGAAATCGTTAGAAATATCGCAATCAAAAAAAGTTTTTTTGGCCGAAAAGTTTTTAAGAGCTATATACACACTATCGTCAAATCCTTTTTCTACTCTATAATCGGTAAGCGAAAAATTAAGGACATAGGCATTATTAAGATTCAGATCCTCGCCTTTATCAATTTTTTCAAAAATCTCTTCCTTGGTAATCACGCCAAATTTAAAGACCGCCACTTTTTTATCATTAGAGTCAAAAAAACCAATATTTGCGGTTTTACTGAAACTGCGCATGGGCTTATCCTCAATATCTACGTGATATCTTAATAAATGATGTTCGTGTAAGGGTGATTCAAGCATAGTTTCTTATTTTTGAGGAATAATTGCAGTAACGAATATAGCAAAAAAATGAAAATACTAATTACCGGCTCAAATGGGCTATTGGGGCAAAAATTAGTGTATAAGCTAAGAGAACTGAAGGCTGTTACGCTTATTGCCACAGCCCGTGGTAAAAACCGCCTGGTTGAACAAAGCGGATATGTTTACGATGAGATGGACATTACTAATGAGCCGGAAGTAAAAGCAGTTTTAGCAAAACATTTACCCGATTGTATAATAAATACGGCTGCTACAACTAACGTTGATGGTTGCGAATTGGAACCTGCAAGTTGTACTTTAATGAATGTTACTGCCGTGCAATATATAGTTAGTGCTTTAGAGGCATTGCAATCAAAAAACCCGCAGTACAAACCTCAATTAATTCATCTCTCAACAGATTTTATTTTTGATGGCACGCATGGACCGCTTAGCGAAGATGAAAAACCAAATCCGCTTAGTCATTACGCGCGCACTAAATTGGATGCCGAAAACATTATAACAGGCAGCAAATTGCATTGGGCCATTGCGCGCACCATGCTTGTTTACGGAATTGTGGATAATGCCAGCCGCAGCAATATTGTATTGTGGGCCAAACAAAATTTAGAGCAGAAGAAAAATATTAATGTGGTGGATGATCAGTTTCGCACACCAACCCTTGCCGAAGATTTAGCGGATGGTTGTATTTTAATGGTGCAGAAAAAAGTGCAGGGCGTTTACAATATTTCGGGCAAAGATTTTATGAGCATTTTAGAATTGGTGTATCGCGTGGCCGATTATTACAAACTCGATAAATCATTGGTAAAACCATCTAAGTCGGCCGATATTAAACAACCTGCTCAGCGTCCGCCTAAAACGGGATTTATTATTGAGAAGGCTAGAAAGGAATTGGGCTTTGAGCCGCATAGTTTTGAGGAGGGAATTAAAATTATGGACGAGCAGTTATTAAAGATGAAAAAGCATTGATAAACTCATTTCCCAAAACCACCTTATTTCCTTAATTTCGCACCTTATATATAGTACGATTACATGCTCGAGAAACTGAATGCCATAAAACAACGTTACTTAGAAGTTGAACTAAAACTATCCGACCCGGCAGTTATTGGCGATATGCGCCTATTTAAAAAACTGAATATTGAATATCGTCAGCTTGAACCCATCGTACAAATATTAGAACTTTATCAAAAAGCACTTAATAATATAAACTCGGCGCAGGATGTTTTAAAAACCGAAAAGGACAAAGACTTTTTGGATATGGCAAAAGCCGAACTGGAAGAAAATCGCGCCATCGAATTAAAACTGGCGGATGAAATTCGTTTAATGCTTATTCCGAAAGACCCTGAAGACGCTAAAAATTGTGTGATGGAATTTAGGGCCGGCACAGGCGGAGACGAAGCCAGTATTTTTGTAGGAAATCTTTATGATATGTATCGCCGCTATTTTGATACAAAGGGTTATAAAGTAGAAATTGTAGATACCAGCGCCGGCACCATGGGCGGATACAAAGAGATTATTATTAATGTAGGCGGGGATAACGCTTACGGCACCATGAAATTTGAAAGCGGCGTGCACCGTGTGCAACGCGTACCCGCCACCGAAACACAGGGGCGGGTACATACATCGGCCGCAACTGTTGTTGTGTTGCCCGAGGCTGAAGATTGGGATGTTGAATTAAAAGATTCGGAAATTACCATGGCCACCGCGCGCAGCGGCGGGGCGGGCGGACAAAACGTAAACAAAGTAGAATCGAAAGTAATACTAACGCACAACCCAACGGGTATTGTGGTTACTTGCCAAACCCAGCGCTCGCAATTAGGTAATCGCGAAAAGGCGATGAACATGCTGCGCACGCGTATTTTTGATATGGAATATCAGAAGCGTATGGAAGAAACAACCAAAAGGCGTAAAACTATGGTAAGTACCGGCGACCGCTCTGCAAAAATCCGTACCTATAATTATCCGCAAAATCGTATTACTGATCATAGAATTAATTTAACTTTGTATAACCTCGATGATTTTATGAATGGCGATATACAGCAAATGATAGACGCACTTCAATTTGCCGAGAACGCCGAGAAACTGAAAGAAGGAGGATTAGTAAATTCGTAATGGCCGAAAATTTTGCAATACAAGGAGAAACAAAAGAAGAGAAGTATCAATCTCTTTTGCCGCAATTGCATGCCTTAGTAAAAGGCGAGCCGGATCAAACGGCTAATCTTGCAAACATAGCGGCCGCCTTACACCAAACATTTGGTTTCTTTTGGGTTGGTTTTTACATGGTAAAAAATAATGAATTGGTATTGGGCCCTTTTCAAGGTCCGGTTGCCTGCACGCGCATTGCGCTGGGCGCAGGCGTATGCGGCACCTCTTGGAAAAATGCCGAAACCATCATCGTAGATGATGTAGAAAAATTTCCCGGACACATAGCCTGCAGCGCCGCTTCAAAATCAGAAATTGTTATACCTATATATAGTACCGATAAAAAGGTGGTGGCCGTTTTAGATGTGGATGAAGATAAATACGCCATGTTTGATGCTACCGATAAACTGTATCTCGAAAAAGTAGCTGTTTTAGTAACCGGTCTTCTTTAAGAATGATTTTTAAAAAACCCTTTGCTCTTATTAGTTTATGTGTTGCAGCCTTAGTATTGTATCGTTGCGCGCAAATAGTGCCTTTAACCGGCGGAGCAAAAGATGCCAAGGGACCCGAGTTGCTTTTAGTTTTGCCTCTAAATAAATCAACCCATGTTCCGGTAAAGAATTTAAAAATCGTTTTTAAGTTTAACGAGTTTATTACCGGGCAGGGCTTGGCGCAAAAATTAATTATTAACCCGGTTATGCAAGAAATGCCCGAGGTTACCACCAGTGGTAAAACTTTAACAGTAACTTTTTATAAGGACCTTTTACCCAACACAACATACTTTTTGCAATTTGGCAACGCGCTTACAGATATTCACGAAGGCAATCCTTATGCCGATTTGAATTATATTTTTAGTACGGGGCCCGTTTTGGATAGCGCTTATATTACAGGGAAGGTTACTTATGCTCTTTCAAAGAAGCCGGTTGCAGATGTTTCGGTGATGCTGTATAGTAATCTCAATGATTCGGCGCCGCTTAAATCAAACCCCGATTATGTTACCAAAACCAACGAAACCGGAAAATATTTTCTTTCGGCTATAAAACCCGGTGTATATAAGGTAATGGCTGTAAGCGATAAAAATAAAAACCAAATGTATGATTTGTCGGAAGCCGTAGGTTTTTTAAATGCGCCGGTAGAGATAAACCGTGATACGGTGGATTTTAATCTTAGCACAGCAAAAAGCGAGAGGCTTTTCATTAAAAAGAAAATTCAGGCTTTTTGGGGATATAATAAGTATGTATTGAATGATACTTTTCCGAATTCGTATATTATTACTGAAAAAAGCATTGATACGGATAATTATAACTACGAACTGCGTAATGACACCTTGGAGGTGTATTACAAAAACCTGTACGACCGTAATTTTGACTTTGTGCTTAAAAACGAAAAGACTTCGTATGATACCCTGAGTTTACCTATTCCTGCAAAAGCAAAAGTTGACAGTACAATCCAAAAAGCTTTGAAGAAACTTAGCGTGCGTAGCGAAAAGACTTCTTATGGCGCCAAGCACGAGGATGTGTTGCTGAACTTCTCGGTTCCGGTAAAGAATATTGTGGCCGAGAAATGTATTTTGTTTAAGGATACAGTTATGGAAGCGCCTGTATTTACTTCGGAGAATAGTAATGAAGAGGGAACGCTTGTTACTACCTATTTGCCTTTGTATAAAAAGAGACTTACCAATAAATTGATACCGCAGAAGACATATACACTTATGTTTTTGCCTGCAGCCATAGAAACTTTTTGGGGAACGTTTAATGCAGATACGCTAAAAACCACTTTTAAAACCTTTGCGGCCGATGAACAAGGTAGTTTACAAGTGAAATTAGTATTGGATGACAGTATTAAAAATTATGTACTTCAGGTGCTAACTGAGAAGGGAATTGTTGTGCGAGAATGCAGCGGAGCAAACAAAAAAGATGTTTTGCAAGTATTTTATAATTTGCCCGCCGGCGATTATTTGCTGAGATTGACGGATGATGCCGACCAAAGCAGAAAATTTTCGCCTGCCGATTATGGCAAAAGTAAGCAGCCCGAAAGCGTATATTTTTACGACAAACCGGTAAAAATTCCGGCAGGTTGGGATGTTGAAACGGAATGGAAAATAATTTCGTTACAAAAAAAATGATTTTGTTTTTCTTATTTCCCCAATGAAAAAATGTATTTTTTGTTTTTTTGTTTTCAGAAAAAATAATTTCTGTAATTTTTTTTAACGATGCAGAAATATTTTTTTAAAAAAATAAAACGCGCATTTATTTTTTGTTTTTTTCGGAAGTTAACAATATCAACATTTATGTGTTAATAAAAAATACACGATTTATTTTCTATTACTTAAATAAATTACTTACTTCGTACTACAAACTCAAAAAACAAAAACCATGGCTAAAAAAGCAAAAAAAGCCGCCAAAAAGAAAGCCGCTAAAAAAGGGCACAAAAAGGCAGCTAAGAAAAAATCTTCTAAAAGGAAGTAAAAAAACGCCCCGCTTAGCGGGGCTTTTTTTTGTTTGTTTTTTGCCTTCCACGTAAAAAATGTTTTTTTAATAGCAACTATTAATATATTTGTATCATAAACATTCAATACCATGAAACACCTTATTAAACTTACTCTTGCACTTCTGCTAATGGCAGGCATTATTTCCTGTGGTGGAAAGAAAGAAGAAGGACAAGAGCAGCTAACCGCTCCGGCAGGCCAGCGTTATCTGGATATAAGCCGCACCGGCATGAATCTGTATGTACTCACTCCCGATTCAACAAAAGGAGTTTTAGATACTGTGGCACAATCAAGCGGCGAGTATTTAATTAAGATGGGGCCAAACTTCCAGATATCAGTTATGGAAAACAGCGGCGACATTGCGCAAAGAAAAGCCGACATCACAAACGATGATGTAAACAAACTTAAAAAATACGTAATAGACGATGCAACTACTTTAATGTGGGAATCGGGCATTGCTGATTTATCAGAATTCCATTTTTATCACATTGCAAAGGTTGGCGAGCGTACTTATGTGTTTGAAGATATAAAGGGAGAACCATTTACTCAGGAAGCAACACAAAAAATGCTCGACGCCTGTAAACTGGTAAAAGAAAAGAAAGTAAGCGAGAAGAAGGCTTCTTAATATAAAACAGACTTAAAACAAAAAACCTTCACAATTGTGAGGGTTTTTTGTTTTAGTGCTTGTCTGAGATTGTTTTTAGTATTTTCTTATCGGCGGCGGTTAAAGGAATCTTTCGTCTTTCCATAACGCGCTGCGCCACCTCCAATGCTTTGTTGAGTTCGTACTTCTCTATCTTCTCGCTTCCGCCCCATGCAAACGATGGGATATGCGTAGGAGGAAAGCTTCCGCCAAAAATATTTGCGTTTACACCAACAACGGTTCCGGTATTAAACATGGTATTGATTCCCGCCTTACTGTGATCGCCCATTAATAAGCCACAAAACTGTAAACCTGTGCCAATCATTTTTTGTTGGGTGTAATTATAGGCCTTTACCTCGCCGTAATTATTTTTTAAGTTCGAGTTATTGGTATCAGCTCCAAGATTGCACCATTCGCCCACAACCGAGTTTCCTAAAAAGCCATCGTGCGCTTTATTGCTGTAACCAAAAATAACTGAGTTGTTTACTTCGCCACCCACTTTGCAATGCGGGCCTATGGTTGTTGGACCGTAAATTTTGGCACCCATTTTTAATTCGCTCTGTTCGCCTAAAGCAAAACCTCCGCGTATTAAGCATCCTTCCATTACAACTGCGTTCTTACCTATATATATAGGTCCGTTAACGGTATTTAAGATCGAGCACTCAACAGTAGCGCCATTTTCTAAAAATATTTTACCCTTGCCAATTACCTTGTTGGTTTTAGATAAGGGTTTTGATTTCTTTCCTTTAGTAAGCAAGGCAAAATCATTTTCCAACTCAATGCCATTATTCCTAAAAATATCCCAAGGATGATTAAGGATGATAGGCTTGCTTTTAGATTGAATTTTATCAGCAGCTTTTTCGGCATAAGCCAGCAAAACGGCTCCTTTATATAAGGCTTGCCCGGGCTTAAGTTTTTTTACTTCGTTTGCAAGCGTATCGCTTGGGCAAACCCTCCCGTTTATATAAATCGCCGAATGAATACGATTTACGTGCATTGGGAATTTTTGAGCTAAATAACTTTCGGTTTTATAAGAAATCTCTTTCTTTAAACGCTTCTCCCATTTTTCTTTGATGGTTAAAATACCGATACGTATTTCGCAGGCGGGGCGGGTAAAAGTAAGGGGCAATAAATCGCTCCAACCGGCATCATCAAATAAAACGTAATTCATATATAAGGTAATTTTAAATATATCTGTTTTTTACACGTCTGGCTGCAATAAAGTATAATAGGTTTAAAGTTTTGTCAGATAGTTTAAAGAAAATAACATGCTGCTGATATATGAAATATTGAATCTTTTTGCTATTTCTGTAATTAACCTTTTTAAAAGGATAAGATTGTTGTTCCGAAATCCTAATTATTTCTTGTGTAATAAAGCGGATTTTTGTTGTATAATGTTTTAAGTCTTCTTCAGTTTCAATTTTATATTCTTCCCAGTTTTTAAGTCCTTTTTCGAAGCTCCTTGTGATGAGAATTTTTCTTTTTGGCATAGAAATCTTTTTCAATATCTTTTATAATTTTCTCCATTTTGGCTATAAAGTCTTGTTTTGAATCATCTTCTATCACAGCTTTCCTTTTCTTTTCTTTCACAACACTTCCACCAGCCTTTTTAGCTATATAAGAAAGAATCTCTTCTGTCTTTTTATCTACGTTACTTATTGCAAGAAAAGTCATTAGTAATAAAATAAATCCATACCAAATGTACGATTTTTCACTTTACGCCGCAATTTCATGCAACTTTTTCTTTAATAAGCTCGCGTATATCCTGTATGATTTTTTTGGCCAGATTCTCGGCAGTAGTCATGCTGGTACTCTCTGAGTATATGCGAATAATAGGTTCTGTGTTCGATTTACGTAAATGCACCCATTCTTTATCAAATTCAATCTTTACGCCATCCACCGTATTTACAGGCTGCTTTTTGTATTTGATTTTAATTTTCTCAAGCACTCTATCTACATTAATCTCGGGCGTAAGCTCAATTTTGTTTTTTGAAATATGGTAATTTGGATAGCTTTTACGAAGTATAGAAACCGACTTGCCAAACTTTGCCAAATGTGTAAGAAAAATAGCAATCCCAACCAAAGCATCGCGGCCATAATGCAATTCGGGTAAAATAATTCCGCCATTACCTTCGCCGCCAATAATGGCTTTGGTTTCTTTCATTAAAGTAACCACGTTAACTTCGCCAACAGCCGATGCGGCGTACTTGCCCCCGGCTTTCTCGGTAACATCGCGCAGGGCACGGGTAGAAGATAGATTAGAAACCGTATTTCCTTTTTTATGGTGCTGCAATACATAGTCGGCAACCGCCACCAAAGTATATTCCTCGCCAAACATTTCTCCGTCTTCGCAAACCAAAGCTAAACGATCAACATCCGGATCAACCGAGATACCTAAATGCGCTTTATTTTTTGTAACGGTTTTAGATAAGTCGCGCAAATTCTCGGGCAAGGGCTCGGGGTTATGCGCAAATTGTCCGTTAGGCTCGCAATGCAGTTTAATAATATCGGTAACGCCTAATGCCTCTAATAACATAGGCACAGCAAAACCTCCGCTTGAGTTAACTGCATCAACCACCACTTTTAATTTTTTGGCGCGAATGGCTTTTACATCCACATAAGGCAACTTCAAAATTTTATCGATGTGTATTTTTAATAAATCTGTACGCTCGGTAATTTTTCCTAAAAGCGTTACATCCGCATATTCAAAATTTCCCTTTTCGGCAATGCTTAATATTTTAATTCCGTCGGCCTCGCTAATAAATTCTCCTTTATCATTAAGCAGTTTAAGCGCGTTCCATTGTTTTGGATTATGGCTGGCAGTAATAATAATCCCGCCACTGGCTTTCAATTCGGTTACCGCAATTTCAACAGTTGGTGTGGTGGATAATCCCAAATCAATACAATTAATGCCCAATGCCGATAGCGCGGAAATAGCCAGGTTATTTACCATTTGTCCCGACATACGCGCATCGCGCCCGATAACAATAGTAGTTTTTCCTTTATGGTTTTGTTTTATCCAGGCGCCGTATGCCGATACAAATTTTACAACATCAGGTGGCGT
Organism: Bacteroidia bacterium; assembly: GCA_038214655.1. Classification (GTDB taxonomy): domain Bacteria; phylum Bacteroidota; class Bacteroidia; order B-17B0; family Aurantibacillaceae; genus PALSA-968. The sequence continues at coordinate 17,816 of JBBQRR010000005.1, forward strand.
AAGGCCTTCGCCCGCAATACCGCCAATGGTTCCTCTTATTCCCGAGATAGATTTTATTAAAGTCACTTCTTTTTTCTTTTTTACAAAATTAAATTCATTGGGCAGATAAGCACCCTTTTTTTCTTAACATTTACAACGTAAGTATGTTTAAAAAAATTGTATGCCAAAAACTAAAAAAAGATATTTTTGTATTCAATAAAAAATGCGTAATTTCAACTATTCGTTCTTTTAATCCCGGTGAAGAGAAAATGTGCTAAAAGAGGGTTTAATTTTTAAGTATGGAGAAAAATGATTTACCGGGAAATACTCCGGATGATAACGATATCAATAAGTTAGTTAAGCGCTTTGAAAGTATGCTCGAGCAAGAAGAGACGTACTACTTCGAATCTGACGAGCTGGAAGAAATAATTGACTATTACTTTAACATCGGTAACCCCGCTAATTTAAAAAAGGCTATTGATTTTGCATTGGATCGCTATCCCAATGTGGCCGATTTTAAAATTGCCCGTGCACAATTTTTGGCCTATAATCAAAAAACGCAAGAGGCACTAAAACTTTTAAATGATGTAGAATTGGTAGAACCATCCAATCCGGATATTTACACTACGCGAGGATATATTTACAGCCAGATGGGATTAAGCGAGCAGGCCGTAGAAAATTATAAAACTGCGCTTAATTATACTGATCAGCCCGACGATGTAATGGTTGCCCTGGGAACCGAATTTCTAAGTCAGGAAAAATATTTAGACGCTATTTACTATTTAAAGAAAGCCGCAAAGCACAATCCCGAAAACGATTATGCCCTAAGCGAATTATTTATTGCTTTTGATGCCGCACAAAAATTGGAAGACGGAGTAGCGTTTTTTCAGGAGTTAATTGACGAAAATCCTTACAATCATTTTGCCTGGTTTAATTTTGGCTTATGCTGCAGCAAAACCGGCGAGCATGATAAAGCACTCGAGTCGTACGACTATGCGATTGCGATTAACGAAAAGTTTGCTTCGGCTTATTTTAATAAGGCAAATGCATTGGCCAGCCTTAACCGCTTTAACGAGGCTATTGATATTTATAAAGAAACATTTGACCACGAAGAGCCCGATCCTACCGCGTACTATTATATAGGAGAGTGCTACGAGCAGATGAACGATTATCACAGCGCGCTTCTGTACTATAATAAGTGTATTAAAAAACACCCTGATTTTGCCGATGCCTGGCTTGCGATTGGAGTGATACTTGATTTACAAAACAGGCTTACCGAGGGAATACATTATTTAAAAAAGGCAATTGAGTTAAATGATAAAGAGCCCGAATACTGGTATGTGTTTGGCGATGTGCAACGCAAACTTGGTTTTTTTGAAGAAGCCGGCGATGCTTACGCACATGTAATTGAATTGCACTATCCCGAGTGGGATATTTGGTTGGATTACGCCGACTTATTGTTTGAAGCCGATTACGCACCGCAAGCATTAGAAATGCTGCAGGAGGCCGTTAAACAATTCCCCGAAGTGGCAGAACTTCAGTACCGTATGAGCGCGATGCTTTTAAGCCTTAGCAAAAAACAGGAAGCATTAGTTCATTTACAAAACGCATTAACTTTAGATTACGATAAACACAACGAATTATTTGAATTTGCCCCCGCTCTAAAAGACAATGAAACTGTTTTGCGTGCAATCGATACTTTTAAAAAACCGTAAAACTTTATGATTTATAACGTAGACTCTCTTAATTTACCCAAACGCACAACCAGGCCGCGCACCGCCGGCTTAACAATGGTTATGGATAAAGGGCTTTCATTGCGACAAGTAGAAGATTATTTAGATACCAGCGCCGATTTTGTTGATTTTGTAAAATTGGGTTTCGGTACTTCTGTTATTACAAAACATCTTAAAGAAAAAATTGCCTTATATAAACAGGCAGGCATTAAAACCTATTTGGGCGGAACACTTTTTGAAGCCTTTGTAATTCGTAAAAAATTAGATGACTACGTAAAATTTGCCGAGTCGCTTAAGTTAGAAATGGCTGAGGTATCGGATGGTTCTATTGTGTTGGAGCATGATACAAAATGCGAATACATCAGTAAACTATCCAAACACTTTACCATTTTATCTGAGGTGGGTTCTAAAGAAGAAGGCATTATCATTCACCCCGCAAAATGGATAAAAATGATGACCGCCGAATTACAGGCCGGTTCGTTTAAAGTTATTGCCGAAGCACGCGAGAGCGGAAATGTGGGTATTTTTCACCGCAACGGCAGCGCCCACGTATTGCTTATAAATAAAATTACTGCCAAAGTCCCTGCCGATTCTATCATTTGGGAAACACCGCAAAAGCCCCAACAGGTTTATTTTATAAAGTTAATGGGCGCCAATGTTAACCTGGGTAATATCTCTTTTGAAGAGGTAATTCCACTGGAAACCTTGCGTTTAGGTTTAAGAGGAGACACTTTCTTTACGTTTCTCGACGAGAATAAATAGGCCCTTTGCTTTTCGTCTAAATTTCCTTTTTTATTTATTGAATTGTTTATATTTACATCCTTAAAAAAAAGGGTAAAATGAAAGAAGTTACGGTTCAGGAATTGAAAGCCATGAGAGATAAAAAAGAGGACTTTCAGTTAATTGATATACGCGAAGAATACGAATTTGACATTTGCGATTTGGGCGGAGAATTAATTCCGATGGGCGATATTGTTGATCATCTGGATAAAATCAGTAAAACGAAAAAAGTGGTATTGCATTGTCGCACCGGTAAGCGTTCTGCTTCTGTATTACAGATGTTAGAGCAGCAACATGGTTTTACAAATCTGTACAATTTAAAAGGAGGCATTATGGCCTGGGCCGAAGAAATTGACCCGGAGATGGCAAAATACTAGTCGCGTAAAAAAGTATGGAATTATTTAAGCACATTTTACATTTAGATTTTGACTGGCTTTTTCAGAATTACGGAATATATATTTACGTTATTTTATTTTTAGTAATTTTTGTGGAAACCGGCTTGGTGGCCATGCCTTTTTTGCCCGGCGACTCACTTTTATTTACGGCGGGTCTTTTTGCACGCTCAGGATATTTAAACATTGCTTATTTGCTTATCTTATTATTTATTGCCGCCGTACTTGGCGATAATACCAATTACTGGGTTGGAAGAAAAATAGGGCTAAGGGTTTTTAATTTAAAATTGCGCGGTAAGCCTTTAGTGAAAAAAGAGTATTTAGATAAAACACATTCGTTTTACGAAAAGTACGGTAGCAAAGCCATCATCATGGCGCGCTTTGTTCCTTTTGTGCGCACCTTCGCACCTTTTGCGGCGGGCGTGGCCGAGATGAATTATAGAAAGTTTTTCAGCTTCGATGTATTGGGCGGCGCATTGTGGATAGGCTCTTTAACCATTGCAGGCTATTTATTAGGGAACGTTGAATTTATTCGTAAACACATCGACTTGGTTTGCCTCGGAATTATTTTTCTATCTGTAATTCCTGTAATCATCGGATTACTTAAAAAGAAAAAAGACAACCAATAAGTTGTCTTTTTCCGAAGGGATATTTTTAATTTCTTAAACCTTCTTCCATTTAATTCCGCAACCAATTGCTTTGGTTGTTTCGGGCGTAACGGGCTTGCCGGCTAAAATATTTTCAATGGCATTCTCCACATATTTTTCTTTCACCGCACCTGCATCATCCGGATTATCATCAATTGCACCAATGTATTTTACTACGTAATCGCTTTTCTCTTTTACCAAAATATAAACGTGCGGCGTTTTTGTAGCGCCATAAGTTTTTGCAGTTTCCTGCGTTGCGTCAAACAAATACGGGAAAGAATATTTCTTTTCTTTAGCAAGCGCAGCCATTTTTTCAGGACTATCATCAGCAACTATTGTAGGATCATTTGGACTAATAGCAATTACAGGAAAACCTTTGCTCTTCAGTTTTTTATCCAAATCCATAATTCTGCTTTCGTATTTTACGGCAAAAGGGCAGTGGTTACAAGTAAAAACAACAATAATTCCTTTAGCATCTTTGTAATCAGCCATCGAAACTGTTTTGTTATCTATCGTGTTTTTTAATTTAAAGTCGGCGGCTTTATCGCCCACCTTATAACCGCCTTCAGTAAAAGAGGCCATCAAAGTAATTGCTGCAACAGCAACAAGTGTTGTTAGTTTACGCATGTTTATTTTATTTTTAAGTTAATAATAGAGTCTAATTCGGTTTGTGTAAATTCTCCTTCTCTAAAAAATAGTTTTTCTTTTTTCTTATACATTATCGTTGCCGGTATTGAGCCTCCCCAACTTGGGTCAACCTTATCAATCCACACATTGGGGTTGCCGGCGCTCAATATAAAAACATCCTGTTCAATTTTTTTTGCGACCACAAATTTTTCTACTTTATCGGTTTCCTTTACAGAATTTATACTTGCAAAAATAATTTTTACTTTTTGAGCTTTAAATTTTTTAGCCGATTCAAAAAAATACGGCATCTCGCCCACGCAAGGCCTGCACCAAGTGGCCCAATAATTTACAATATATAAGGTGTCGTTATTTTTTCGGCAAACACTTTCAAGCTCCTCATAATTTACTTTAGGCACGGGTTTTGTGGCTAGGCTAAACGCCATTAAAACAAGGCAAAAAAGGCTGAATTTAAGTGCTTTCATGAGCTTGTAAATGTACGCTAATATTTATATAAAACCCTGTTTATCAAGTAATTTTAACAAGTCATTAATAAGTAATTAACCCTTTTGTAACATTATTTTGTTTTGAGTTAATATTGGCATAATTTTGCGCCCTGAAACACGTTCTTTAAATATAATTACACCTTATATATAGATGAGACAGTTAAAGATAACCAAATCGATTACCAATCGCGAGAGTGCTTCTCTGGATAAGTATTTGCAGGAAATCGGGCGTGAAGAATTAATTACCGCCGAAGAAGAAGTTCAGTTAGCAAAAAAAATACGAGACGGCGATCAAAGTGCCCTCGAAAAATTAACGCGTGCCAACCTACGTTTCGTAGTATCGGTTGCCAAACAATACCAAAACCAGGGTTTAAGTTTACCCGATTTAATTAACGAAGGAAACTTAGGTTTAATTAAAGCGGCAAAACGTTTTGATGAAACACGTGGTTTCAAATTTATTTCTTATGCTGTATGGTGGATTCGTCAAAGTATTTTACAGGCTTTGGCAGAGCAGTCGCGTATTGTGCGTTTGCCTTTAAACCAGGTAGGTTCTTTAAATAAAATTAATAAAGCATATTCTAAATTAGAGCAGTCTTTTGAGCGCGAACCAAGTCCTTCTGAACTTGCCGCTATTTTAGATTTGCCCGAAGATAAAATTGCTGATACTATGAAAGTATCGGGCCGTCACGTTTCTATGGATGCTCCTTTTCAACAAGGAGAAGAAGGAAGTTTGGTGGATGTATTGGTGAATCACGATTCGCCACGGGCCGACGGGCAGTTAATGAACGAATCTCTTTCTAAAGAAATTGACCGCGCATTATCTACCCTAACAGAGCGCGAGCGTGATGTGATTAAATTATTTTTCGGTATTGGTATTCCGCACGGATTAACATTGGAAGAAATAGGTGCAAAATTTGACCTTACCCGCGAGCGTGTGCGCCAGATAAAAGAAAAAGCGGTACGCCGCCTGCGCCACAGCAGCCGCAGCAAATTATTGCAACAGTATTTAGGTTAAATTTTTAATAGTAAAACCGTCTGCCATCAGGCGGTTTTTTTATTTTAACAGTTTCAGAAAAAAATAGCTTTATGAGTTTAGATACATTAAAAAAAGAGAACGCAAGTTACGAAGGCCAGTTGCACGAGTGGGTACAAAACGAACGGGCAACTATTGATTTGATTAGCACCATCGGCCGCCTTTGGTTCGAGAAATCAATTGAATTGGTTTTGTTTCGTAACCAGCTGGTTGACCGCAGTGCCAGTGAGTTGATGAAACTGCACATGTATGCAAACGATTTTGTAAAAAAACCCATTACCGTTCAGGATACCGTTTTGCTTGCCGGCGAAATTTATAAAGCGGCAGATATATGTCCTTCAAAAATTGATATTGGTAAATTGGCTTTTGAGTGGCATCAGGAAAAAGCAAATTTTAAATCGGCAACCGAATTTATCAATGCGAAATTAAAAGATTTTAAAGGCGCTAATCATCACATCATTCCTAAAGACGTTATACTTTTTGGCTTTGGCCGTATTGGCCGTTTGGCTGCACGCGAATTAATTTCGCAGGCGGGCAAGGGCGAGCAATTGCGTTTACGTGCAATTGTTACCCGCGGTAACAGCAACGATGAAATTGTAAAACGCGCCGATTTATTACGCACCGATTCGGTTCACGGTCCTTTTCCGGGAACGGTGATTGAAGATTTGGAAAAGAAAGCTTTAATCATTAACGGGCACACCGTACACATGATTGACGCAAAAAATCCGGAAGATGTAGATTATACACAGTATGGCATTAACGATGCTTTGCTAATTGATAACACAGGTGTATTCAGAGACAAAGCGGAATTGAGCCGCCATTTAAAAGCAAAAGGCGTTTCAAAAGTATTATTAACTGCGCCGGCAAAAGATATTCCTAACGTAGTGTATGGTGTAAACCACGAAACAATTGATGTAAATAAAGAATCTATTTTTTCAGCCGCGTCGTGTACCACAAACGCTATCATGCCCATTTTATATGTGGTAGATAAGGAATTTGGAGTGCAGCGCGGGCATATTGAAACCGTGCACTCGTATACCAACGACCAAAACTTATTGGATAACTACCATAAAAAATATCGCCGTGGCCGCAGTGCCGCATTAAATATGGTAATTACCGAAACAGGTGCAGAGAGTGCTTTGAAAAAAGTGTTGCCGCAACTTGCCGGAAAATTTACAGCTAACTCGGTGCGTGTACCAACTCCAAATGTTTCTTTGGCAATTTTAAACATTGCAATTAACAGAGAGATTACCAAAGAAGAGGTTAACGAAACAATGAAAAAATATGCTTTGGAAGGAAAACTGGTGGAGCAAATTCAATACGCTTTCTCTAACGAATTAGTATCAACAGATGTTATCGGAAATCCTTGCCCTTCTGTTTTTGACAGTAACGCAACCATTATTTCTCCCGATAAAAGGAATATTGTGCTTTACGTTTGGTATGATAATGAGTATGGATATACACGTCAGGTAATGCGCTTTGCTAAGCAATTGGCCGAAGTACGCCGGATGATGTATTACTAGAAGCCTGTAGTTTTAGAAGAAATTTATTTTGTATTTTTTTCGTACCTCGTACCTTTCATCTCGTACTTTACTTCCCTATCATTCCCTTTTGGTTGTAAACCATTTTATATTCTTTACCTTTTAAAGTAATAGTAATAAATGCCGTAAAGGTTGATGAGGGTTCGCTTATGTTGCAGTAAAAACGGTCTTCAATAAGTATCAAATCTTTATCTTCTTCCTTGCCTTCAAGTTTAGGGTATTTAATTTTTACCTTAGCGGTGGCTTTTTCGGTTTTGGCAGCTTTATAATTTCCTTTTAAGAGCCATACATTTAATTTTTCTTCGTTCGAGAAAGGGTCAAAAACCACCTCTATAAAGTATTTTCCTGCTTCTTTAATATCGCCCCCGTGCGGCGGCTCATCTTTTTTAGAAGCGCTTCCGCTGCTTGATGGCATGTTAGACATTTGCGGGCTCATCATACCATTAGGATTGCCCCCCATGCCGCCACCGGGCACTTGGGCTGTACTAAGACTAAAAGAAAGTAAGGATATAATAAGAGTTAAAAAACGAAATTTCATCTTTAAAGTATTTAAACAAAGTTACGCATAATCTCAACGCATGTAAGGTTAAAATATACTAAATTCATCTCAAAACCCTAATCATGTCTGATTGAGCATGGTCGAAATCCGAGTTTAGGCCCCTCTTCTCCACTCCGCTCGAACTAACCGAAATATTCAATTTGTTTTTGAGATGAATTTAATCATAAACCTCGTATATTTAAACCTTTAATATCAGAATTATGGACTTAGAATTTAACAAAAACGAAGATAAGATGCGCCAGCTCATTTCTCAGATGGAGCAGCGCTTAGAAAAAATTTATTTAGGTGGCGGAAAAGCCCGCATAGATAAAATGCACGAGCAAGGCAAGATGACTGCTCGCGAGCGCATTGATTTTTTATTAGATAAAGATTCTGAGCGAATTGAGATGGGCGCTTTTGCCGGTTACGAAATGTATGCCGAGCACGGTGGTTGTCCGGGAGGAGGAGTTGTTATTGTGATTGGATATATTTCGGGCAAGCAGGCAATTGTTGTTGCTAATGACGCAACGGTGAAAGCAGGCGCATGGTTTCCCATAACAGGAAAGAAAAATTTGCGTGCTCAGGAAATTGCAATGGAAAATCGTTTGCCAATTGTTTATTTAGTGGATAGCGCCGGAGTTTATTTGCCAATGCAGGATGAAATTTTTCCTGACAAAGAACACTTCGGAAGAATTTTTAGAAACAACGCGGTGATGAGCAGCATGGGCATTTTGCAAATTGCTGCTGTGATGGGAAGTTGTGTTGCCGGTGGAGCGTATTTGCCTATTATGAGTGATGAAGCCATGATTGTAGATAAAACCGGAAGTATATTTTTGGCCGGAAGTTATTTAGTGAAAGCAGCGGTTGGAGAAAATATTGATAACGAAACTTTAGGTGGTGCCACAACACATTGTGAAATAAGCGGTGTTACCGATCACAAATGTAAAGACGATAAAGATTGTTTAACCCGCATAAGAAGTATTTTCAGTAAGATTGGTGATTTTGATAAAGCAGGATTTAGCAGGGTAAAAGCAGTTGCGCCAAAAAAAGATGCAAAAGAAATTTCAGGCATCATTCCCGAAGCACGCGACAAGCAATACGATATGCGCGAAGTTATTGCGCGTTTGGTAGATGAAAGTGCTTTTGACGAGTATAAAGAATTATACGGACAATCTATCATTTGCGGTTACGCGCGCATTGAAGGTTGGGCAGTTGGTATTGTTGCCAACCAACGTAAAGTTGTAAAAAGCAAAAAAGGCGAAATGCAATTTGGCGGCGTAATTTATAGTGATAGCGCGGATAAGTCGGCAAGATTTATTATGAATTGCAACCAGAAAAAAATTCCATTAGTGTTTTTGCAGGATGCAACCGGTTTTATGGTTGGAAGCAGGAGTGAGCACGGGGGCATTATTAAGGATGGCGCCAAAATGGTAAACGCTATGGCGAATTCGGTTGTGCCTAAGTTTACCGTTATCATTGGTAATTCGTTTGGCGCGGCAAATTACGCTATGTGCGGCAAGGCTTACGATCCACGCTTAATCGTTGGCTGGCCAACGGCGCAGGTAGCAGTAATGGGCGGCTCGCAAGCTGCAAAAGTTTTAGTGCAAATAGAAGTTGCATCATTAAAAGGCAAGGGCGAAGAAATTACTCCCGAAAAAGAGGCAGAACTCTACAATAAAATAAAAGACCGCTACGACGCGCAAACATCGCCGTACTACGCCGCATCGCGTTTATGGTTAGATGCTATAATTGACCCTGCAGATACCCGCAAATGGATTAACTTAGGAATAGAAGCAGCAAATCACGCGCCTATTACTAAGAAATATAATGTGGGGGTGATACAGACTTAGTAATTACCGCAAAGGCGCTAAGTTAATTTCGCGCCTTTGTTGCAAAAATACCGAACGCAAATACAACCTATTACTTTTTTTTTGTACATTTACTATAATGAGGAAATCGTTATTTATTATTTTATTTGTCATTGCTACACGAAATTCGTTTTCTCAAACGTATTATGCTTTTCCGGATTCTAATGCTACTTGGGTGGAGACGCATCAATGGGGTGGAAGTTATCCGTGTATTCAGGTTAACGACTATGAAATTTACATTGAAAAGGACACATTAATTAATAATTTAAAGTATTCTAAATTGGCGTATCACAATCATTACTATATAAATGCTTATCAAGGATGTTATAATACCAATCAATCTTATACAAACGGAACGTATGGTTTTTATAGAAATGATTCGGCTAACCAGAGAGTTTACATTAGAAATTATTTCATGTTTAATTCTTCAAGCGATACCCTTCTTTATGATTTTTCTAAATTAGTTGGAGATACAGTTCAAGCCTTAATGGGATCCTATGTTATAGATTCCATAACCACAATTATTATTGGAAATACTAGCAGAAAAGTTCAAAATGTGGTTTATCTTCCGGATGCAGGCCAATCAAGCCGAACACAAATAATTGAAGGTGTTGGTTCTGCTCAGGGACTTGTTCCTTATCCAGGTGATTGGGAGGGCGGCGATATGCTTGTTTGTTTCTCGCAAAATAACCAAAAGCTTTACCCCGACACAAATGGCGTTTGTCAACACATAAATAGTATTGCAATTCAAAATGAAATAAAAATCAAAACCTTCCCAAACCCCGCAAGCGATAAAATTTATTTCGAAGGAATTGATTTAAATAAAAACACTTCTATAAGAATTGCAAATGTTGTGGGCGAAATAGTTAACCCCCTCTGTCCTTTGGACATCTCCCCCTCAGGGGAGAAAAGCCCTTCGATGGATGTGAGCAATCTAAAAAACGGAATTTATTTCATAGATATCCTCCAAGAAAATAAAATCCTTGAAAGACAGAAAATAGTAATCCAACATTAAATCTTCGCGTCTTTGTGCCTTCGTGGCAAATCATTCGAGGCGAATCTCCCTGGTTGCTCCAACTCCCTCAATAAAAACTTTCACCGCATCTTCGGATAAAATTTCTTTGGCTACATCGGGCCACTCTATAAAACAGTAATTGCCGCTGTGTAAATATTCGTCCATGCCAATATCCAGGCACTCCTCTAAATTTTTTACACGATACAAATCAAAATGGTAAATTTTTCCTTCACCGGTTTTATATTCATTAACCAATCCGTAAGTGGGACTGCTCATATTGCCGGTAACGCCCAAAGCTTTGCAGATTTCTTTTATGAGCGTTGTTTTGCCACTGCCCATTTCTCCGTAAAACAAAATTATTTTCTTGTCGTCCAATGAAGAAACAATGTCGTGCGCTACTTCGTCAAGAACATTTAATGAAACTGAAGAGAAAGATAATTTATTCATTATTCAAGGGCTGTTAACTGCATACTGCCAACTACCTACTGCAGACTCATGTTAATGACTATCTCGAAGTGTTTGCACACTCGCTTAGTACATCGCCACTAAAAGGTTGATATCCTTAAAAGGCATATTAAACGTTTCGGCTAAATACTGGCTGGTTAAAACACCATTGTATAAGTACACCCCGTTGCGCACACCGGCATCGCGGCGCACTACGCTTTCAAATCCGCCTTCATCGCCAAGCGATAATAGTATCTGCGCAAACAAATTACTAAACGCATACGAGGCAGTGCGCGATACACGCGAAGCAATGTTAGGAACGCAATAATGTATAACACCGTGTTTTCTAAAAACCGGCTTAGAGTGATTGGTTACTTCTGATGTTTCGCAGCAGCCACCCTGGTCGATACTTACATCCACAATAACAGAACCTACTTTCATTTCACTTACCATCGCTTCAGAAATTACAATTGGAGCGCGGCCCGTTTTACTTCTAACGGCGCCAATCACCACATCGGCACTCTTTAAATGTTTAGCTAAAACTTTTGGTTGTATGATGGAAGTAAAAACACGCGAGCCCAAATTACTTTGTATGCGGCGCAAACGTGTAGTTGAATTATCAAATACTTTTACATAAGCGCCCAATCCGATAGCCGCGCGTGCAGCAAATTCGGCAACAGTTCCGGCGCCGATAATTACAACTTCGGTTGGCGAAATACCGGAGATACCTCCAAGTATAGCACCCATGCCGTTGTTGTTATTTGATAAATACTCAGCTGCAATTAATATCGAAGCTCCGCCTGCAATCTCGCCCATGGCGCGCACAAAAGGTAAAATGCCTTGCTCGTCTGTAATCCAGTCGACCGCAACGGCATTAATTTTTTTATTAGATAATTTTTTTAAATATTCTTCTGGCTGCGTGGTAAATTGCAATGCTGAAAATAAAGTTTGCTTTTGCTGCATCATCTCAACTTCTTCAGTTGTTGGAGGTGCAATCTTAACAACGATATCTGCTTTATAAACTTCTTCGGCACTATAAGCAATTTCTGCCCCGGCCTCACTGTAATCATTGTCTAAAAAGTTGGCTGCTTTGCCCGCGTTGGTTTCAATAACTACTTTATGTCCGTTGTTTACTAAAAGCGCAATGGCATCCGGTACAAGAGGCACGCGGTTTTCCTGATAAGCAATTTCATTAGGGATGCCAATAAACAGTTTCCCTTTTTTGCGGGCCACTTCCAGCATTTCTTCCTGGGGCATCATCACCCCTTTGGTGAGTGAGTAAAGAGCTTCTTTTGAAATTACCATACCTTGTTTTATAATTTATCGTCCGTGATATTTTGGCGCGTTACAATCCAAATCATAAGCACCAATACCTTGTTTAATTCTGTAAATAATTCCCACGCGTGTTTCCCAGGTGCGGTTCATGCCCCAAACTTTATTGTTGTCTCTGCTATACTGAAACCATGCATCCGGATTATAATGTTCTTCTGCAAACAAACTCCAGTTGCCACGCAATTTAAATTCCATTCCTATTCCAATATCCGGGCTGGCCCAAAATTTCTTAAAACTGCCGGCGTAATAAGCAGGTGTGCTTTTAGAAAAAAGATACTCGGCTCTTACACCAATCATAATATAAGTGGGCCTGCGCAAACCAATATTGATGTAGCGCTTTAAAAAGTTATTCCATTGTATGTAGGTAAGTTTGTTAGTCATTTTTTGTTGCGCATCGGTAATTGGATTCAGCAACACATTTTCTTTAGCGCCTTTATTGCAATATTCCAATTCGGTTTGCCAGCGCCATACATCGCTTCGCAACATTTCTAAAAAAATTCCTGCGCTCCAACTTTCAAACTCGGTTGATTTGTGTGAGGGAGGATTGGCGTGCTGAAAAGTAGGATCACTCTGAAAATCTAAAGGATATTTGTTTTTATAACGATGGCGCGAAGAAGTTTCGCCCGCAAATACAGCCCATGCCCTTAAAAATTGTGGAAACACGGTGTAAGGAATTGTAAACAGCGCAAGGATAAAAAATATTTTTCTAAATGCTTTCATGTAATTATGCGCTCAGCGCTTCAACTTCTTTATTTACTTTTTTAATTAAGCCTTGCAACACTTTTCCGGGACCAACTTCTGTAAAATGAGTGGCGCCATCTTTAAGCATTTGCTCAACTGTTTGCGTCCAACGCACAGGGGCTGTAAGCTGAGCAATTAAATTCTTTTTTATTTCGTTAGGGTCGCTAACAGCTTTTGCGGTTACGTTTTGGTAAACCGGACAAACAGGTGTGCTAAAATTCGTTTCGTTTATTGCTTTTTCTAATTCAACACGCGCGGGTTCCATTAGCGGCGAGTGAAATGCTCCGCCCACAGGTAATACTAATGCGCGTTTTGCTCCTGCGGCTTTCATTTTTTCGCAAGCAATTTCAATTCCTTTGATGCTGCCCGAAATAACTAATTGACCAGGACAATTATAATTTGCCGCAACCACCACCTCTTCGGTAATGCCGGCGCAAACTTCTTCAACTTTTGCGTCTTCTAATCCTAAAACCGCGGCCATTGTGCTGGGGTTTATTTCGCAAGCATGCTGCATGGCCATGGCGCGTTTATAAACTAATTTAAGCGCGTCCTCAAAAGATAAAGTTTTGTTGGCTACTAAAGCAGAAAATTCCCCTAAAGAATGTCCCGCTACCATATCTGGTTTAAAATCTCCCAATGTGCTTGCTAAAACAACCGAATGTAAAAAAATAGCGGGCTGTGTAACGCGTGTTTGCCTTAGTTCTTCATCGGTGCCGCCAAACATTGTGTCTGTAATTCTGAAACCCAGTATTTCGTTGGCTTTTTCGAAAAGATTTTTAGCAGTTGCATTGCTTTCGTAAAGGCCCTTTCCCATACCTGAAAACTGCGAACCCTGACCCGGAAAAACGTATGCCTTCATAAGATAAAATAAGCTTTTAAAGTTATAACTTTTGGCCACAAAACCCAATCTATCTTATCTAAAGTAATTAACCGAAATATGTGGATAATGCACGATTTTGGCATCTTAAATACGAAAGCCTCCGGCAAGGCGTTTATTTATTTTTGGTAACTTTACAAATTCTATGCAAAAGCTTGTTTTAAGCATAATTTTCACTCTTTTTTTAGGCTCGTTTGCTATGGCGCAGGACGAAGAAAAGAAAAGCACCTGCCCAGAGCCCGATGATAAAAAAGCGGTTGAACTTTACAAAAAAGGCACCGATAAAAAGAAATACCACAAACCCGAGCGTTTAAATTTTTTACAAGAAGCTTTAAAGATTGAGCCCGCTTACGCTGAAGCAAGTATGGCTTTGGGAAACGAAATTATTGTTAAATGTAAACTTGATAATCTCCCTTTTTCAACTGCCCGCCCGCAATTTTTAGCGGCCGTTAATGCTTGCCCCAAAATACATTCGGAACCATACTATTTTATTGGTTTTAGTTTTTACGAAGATGCAATGAACGATTCGGCTATAAAATACCTGAACCTGTTTTTGAAATTTACGGATGACGATGAAAAAAAATTCGGAAAAGATTATCCGTTTGAACAATACCAATCGAAGGAAATGATTAAGGCCGCCAAAAAGGAAGCCGAATTAAAAAAGAAAATTGTTCCTTTTAGTCCAAAGGTGCTTGCAAACATTTCTACCGGCAATAACGAGTATCTGCCCTACATTTCTCCCGACGAAACGATGATTCTTTTTACGCGCACCATGCCCAATCAAAGCAAGGATAAGATTTATCAAACGGATAAAGAAAAAGAAGTCTTTATGATTTCTAAAAAACAAAAAGACGGAAGCTTTGATAAGGGCGAACCCATGGAATGGCCGTTTAATGAAAACAGCAATGAAGGCGGCGCCAGTTTAACTATTGATAACCAACATTTATATTATACCATTTATAAAATGGAGGGAGGTCAGCAACCCAATGCGGATATTTATTACAGCGATTTGGTGGATGGTGCCTGGAGCGAAATAAAAAAAGTACCAAACATTAACGATCCGGTGTATTGGGATTCTCAGCCTTCGGTTTCGGCGGATGGAAACACCATTTATTTTGCAAGTGATCGTCCGGGGGGATTAGGAAAAGTAGATATTTGGAAAACCGACCGCGACCCTGCAACCAGGCAATGGAAAAAGCCGGTTAACATGGGCCCAAAAATAAATACTCCGGGTATTGAAAAATGCCCTTTTATACATTCGGATTTTGAAACTTTGTATTATAGCAGCGATGGATTATATGGTTTTGGAGGATTGGATATTTTTTATGTGAGGAAAGATGAAAAAGGAAATTGGAAAGAGCCCGAGAATATTGGTTCGCCCATTAACTCGGCGGCCGATGACGCAGGTTTTTTTGTGAGTACCGACGGAACGACCGGCTTTTTTTGTTCGTACAGTAATGAGGGCAAGGTACGCGGACAAGGAGTAGGAAAATACGATGTGTATTATTTTGACTTGTATAAAGAGGCACGCCCCGAGGCCGTAACTTTTTTGCGCGGGCAAGTTAAATTACCTGACGGCGAAGTGCCAAAAACAAATGTTATTATTGAAATTAAGGATATAAAAACACACGAAAAAACACAGGCTGTTTATGATTCTACCACCGGGCATTATGTGGCGGCGGTAAATACAAAAAAGCATAAAGAAGGTGTTGTGGTAACTGTAAAAGCGCCAGATCATTCTTTTGCTTCGCAAAAGGTAGAGATAAAAGAGGCCACTTTTGCAAAACCTCCGGCACCTGTTGACATGGCTATTGAAAAAGTAGAAACAGGAAGATCATTTGTAATAAATAATATTTTATACGCCACAGGTGCCGCCGAATTGTATCCCGAATCTTTTGTTACGCTGGATGAATTTGCCGAGTATTTAAAAGAGAACCCAAGTTTTAAAATAGAAATACAAGGGCATACCGATAATGTGGGGCACGATGCAGATAATATTGCCTTATCACAAAAACGCGCCGATAACGTTAAAAAATATTTAGAGACAAAAGGAATTAAAGCAAGTCGCGTTACCGCTAAAGGATACGGCGCGGGTAAACCAATGGCAAGCAATGCAACTGTAGATGGTAAAGCAAAAAACCGCCGAACCGAATTTTTAATTTTAGAAAAGTAATTAATTTTGGGGATGAACTGATTTAAAAATTTGATGATTGGAAGGTACTTAATAAATAATTTGAATAGCTGACACAAATAAACTAAAAACCGGAAATACATTTCAATAAAATAAAAAATTATATTTAACCATAAACAGTCAGCGTCATCAGCGTTCTATTATGAAAAAAAACAAATTCAGTGATTTAAAAAAGGTTGTTTCAAAAGCAAAGAACATTTCTATTCTTACCCACACCAATCCCGATGGCGATGCGATGGGCTCTTCTTTAGGCTTGTATCATTATCTGCTTAAGAAAAAGAAAAATGTAAAAGTAATTATCCCCAATAAATTTCCGGGATTTTTAGAGTGGATGCCGGGCGCCAAATCATCTTTGGTATTTGAAGGAAACGAAGAAAAAACGCAAAAGCAAATCGAAAAATCGGATTTACTTTTTATTTTAGATTTTAATAATTATTCGCGCCTCGATAAACTGGGCGAATTTTTAAATCACAGCAAAGCACCAAAAATTTTAATTGACCATCACCGTCAGCCCGACACTTGTTTTGATTTTTATTTTCACGATGAGCATGCAAGCTCTACGGCAGAATTGGTGCACGATTTTATTTGCGGCATAGATTCGCAAAAAATGATTGATAAAAAAATGGCCACCTGTTTGTATACGGGCATTATGACGGATACCGGGACTTTCCGTTTTCCGGGTACCACCGAAAAAACATTTAGTATTGCCGCTTCATTGGTAAAAGCAGGTGCCGATAACGCTACGATATACAATAACGTGTACGACGATTATAGTGCGCAGCGTTTAAAATTACTGGGCTATTGCCTTTCCGAAAAATTGGTTTTCTTACCCGAATATAAAGCGGCTTACATTGCCATAACCGAAGAAGAGTTAAAGCGTTTTGATTTTAAAAAGGGCGATACCGAAGGAATAGTAAATCAGGCACTATCGGTTCGCGGAATAAAATTCTCGGCCTTCTTCTCGCAGCGCGAGGGAGAAATACGGATTTCTTTCCGCAGCCAGGGAAAGTTTGATGTAAACAAATTTGCGCGCGCCCACTTTGGCGGCGGTGGCCACATGAACGCGGCAGGAGGAAAGAGCGTTGAATCTTTGCAGGTTACAACCGAAAGATTTTTGAGTTTGCTTCCTCACTATAAATCAGATCTCGAAAAATAATGAAGAACCTTCTATTTTATACTTTCTTCTGTTTACTTTTAGTTTCCTGCGGCGATCCGCCTAAACAAAAGCCAATTGTTATCGACAAGCAAAAATTAAAAAAGAACATCGAAAACATAAACAAGCCCGCTGTAGTAATGGAGCAGGATGAAATTAATGCTTACATAAAAGCACACGGCTACACCATGCAATCAACAGGAACGGGGCTACGGTATATGCTTATAAAAGAAAATAAAAAAGGTAAAGCCATTAAAAGCAAGAACGAAGTTGAAATTAAATTTAAAGTATCCTTGCTGGATGGCACCGTGTGTTATTCTTCAGATAAAAATGGCTCGAGAATTTTTGCTGTGGGTGCCGATAATGTAGAAAGTGGCGTGCATGAAGGCGTGCAATTAATGAGAGAAGGAGAAAAAGGGTTATTTATTTTGCCCTCGCATTTGGCTTTTGGTTTAATTGGCGACAGAGATAAAATTCCGCCAAGAACCGCTGTAGTTTATGAAATAGAAATTTTAGAAGTGCGATGAAGTTGGCAGTTGGCAGTAAGCAGTTGGCAGTAAGCAGCCCTCATCGTAAACTTTACAAATTAGGTATCTTGATTCTTGGTTCTTGTGCCTTGCTTTTACTTTCCTGTGGAGAAAAACAAAAAGCCTTTAAGGGCTACTCTAAAAAAGATAATTTTTATTACAAACTACTTTCTATCGGTGATGGAAAAATGAAACCGGATACTTCAGATTATCTTTGGATAGATGCTTCCTGTCGCACTTTAAAGGATTCACTTTTCTGGGATACAAAACATAACGCCTTCCAGAGCTTTATTGTAAAATTAAACTCCTTCTCTTTCGGCAAACATCTTTATTCTTTGGCGGAGGGCGACAGCGTGCAATACCTTGTGCCCTCCCAAATACTTTTCAACGAACTTTTCGGGTTTAATGAAGTCGCCGTTTTTAGTAAGAAAGACAGCGCGGTAAAATTTTCGATAAAAATTCTACGGATAATCAGCCCGGACCAGTATGAGCGCATTAGCGATAGTTTAAGGGTGAATTCAATTGGACGCGAGAATTATGAGCGTACTCAGATCAATAATTATGTAACGGAAAACCTGAAAGAAGGGATCGAATTCAGCAAAGACGCTTTTATGCAAATTACCCAATCTACTGCCGGAGATTCTGTTAAAAAAGGCTGTAAAATCAGTCTTTTGTACAAAGGGTATTACCTCGATGGGCGTTTGGCCGATTTTACCCCCGATAACAGGCCTTTTGAGTTTATCATTGGGCAGGAGGGCCAAATTATAGATGGTTTACGCTTAGCGCTTTATCACTTAAAAAAGGGCGAAAAAGCAAAAATTATATTACCTTCGCGCCTTGCTTTTGGCAACCGGGGAAGCTCTAATGGAAGCATTGCTCCTTTTACCCCCCTGTTGTACGAAGTAGAAGTACTTGACGTAAAAAATTAAAAACGACTATGAAAAAAACAATTCTATTCCTGTCAATCGTTGTATTGGCTGTATCATGTAAAGACAACTCTAAATTTCCGGGTTACGACGCCACTGAAACAGGCGCGTATTTTAAAATGGAAAAAGCCGGCGATGAAAAATCGACCATCAATAAAGGCGATGTAATTTTTATGCATCATACTATGACCACCGATAAGGATTCGGTTATTTATGATTATAAAACAATGACGCGCCCAGGGCAACCTTACGCTATGCGTTTGGCTCCTCCGGCTTATAAAGGCGATATGTTTGAAATGATTTACAAACTTCACCTGGGCGACAGCGCTTCTTTTTGCCTTCGCATAGATTCTATGTTTGAGAGATATTATCACCAGCCCATTCCTAAATTTTTAGATCCAAAAGGGTTTATTATCTATCACGTAAAAATCGACAGTATTTATTCTTCTGCAAAAGTGGATGAGATTGAAAAGAAAAACAAAGCTATGCAGGAAGCCTATATGGCAAAAGCAAGCGTAGCCGAAGACAGTTTGATGAATAAATATCTAACGGATAATAAAATTACGGCAAAACCTACCGAAAGTGGTTTGTATATTATTGTTAAAGAAAAAGGAAAAGGCGCCAAAGTTAAGTTGGGCGATAATGTAGAGATGAAGTATAAAGGCATGCTTACCAACGGACAGGTGTTTGATGCTTCTGACAAACATGAGGAAGCATTTGTATTTCCTGTGGGGATGCAAAAAGTAATACCGGCTTGGGATGAAGCTATACTTACAATGACAGTTGGATCAAAAGCGACCTTGATTTGCCCTTCTAAAATGGGTTACGGGGCTAATGGTTCGGGTCCGATTCCTCCTTTTTCTCCACTGGTTTTTGAAATGGAAGTGATAAGTATAAAACCTGCACAGCAAGGTCCGCCACAAGGACCCGGAAAATAATGAAGTACATCGCAGATGGCTTCATTAGTAAATTTAAAAATAGTAATATGAAAAAAATAATTTTATCAGCACTTGTAGTTTCTTCGCTTGTTATGTGCACCAAAAAGGAAATGGTTACAACAAGTGATACTGCAACTGTAAAACCAAAAAAACTTACTCAAATGGATAAAGATTTCTTAGCAAAACAGGCCGATGGGCTTTATGCAAAAATGAATACTAACAAAGGCGATATTTATTTGCAATTAGAATTTGAAAAAACACCAATGACAGTTGGCAACTTTGTAGGCTTAGCCGAAGGCACTGTGAAGAACACTGCTAAAGAGGCAGGCGTTCCTTTTTACGACGGATTAAAGTTTCACCGTGTAATTGCAAACTTTATGGTGCAAGGCGGCGACCCTGCAGGAACCGGCGCAGGTGGGCCCGGATATAAATTTCAGGACGAATTTGACACAACCTTAAAACACAACACCCCCGGTATTTTATCAATGGCAAACGCGGGCCCCGGCACAAATGGAAGCCAGTTTTTTATTACGCACGTAAAAACTCCGTGGTTAGATGGCAAGCATTCTATTTTTGGGCACGTAGTAGAAGGACAAAATGTGGTTGATGCCATTGCACAAAACGACACATTAAAATCGGTTACCATTTTACGTAAAGGAAAAAAAGCAGAAGCGTTTGACGGAGCCAAAGTTTTTGAATTCGAAAAAAATAATTTCACTAAAAAAGCAGAAGATAAAGCAAAGGCCGAAGCGGCAGCAATGGACAAGGTATTAAACGAAAAATACGCTAAGACCGAAGTTACCAAAAGCGGCTTACGTTATATTGTAGAAAAAGCCGGCGCAGGCCCTAATCCAAATTCAGCATCTCAGGTTACGGTACATTATACCGGTACTTTATTGGATGGTAAAAAATTCGATAGCTCGCGCGATCGCGGACAGCCAATTACTTTTGGTTTGGGCCAGGTAATACCGGGTTGGACAGAAGGTTTGCAATTAATGAATAAAGGTTCGAGATATACATTAATTATTCCTCCAAATTTAGGCTATGGAGCAAACGGAATCCCCGGCACAATACCGCCAAACGCATGGTTGGTTTTTGATGTTGAACTGATAGATTTCAAATAATTTTATAATGCTAAAGAGCCCGCACATAACCCTGTTTATTGCGGGCTTTTTTTTTCTGGTTAGTTCCTGTAAAAAACAAAACATGTGCGACTGTTTTAAGCCGCGCGGAGCAACCGTTATTGAAACACGTGGTGTAGCTAACTTTTATTCTTTACGCGTGTTCGATAAAATTGATGTTTATTTTACGCAGGATTCTACTCTAACAACGCCGGTAATTAAAGTGGTTACGGGTAAGCACCTTGTGTCGAGTATTACTACTGAAGTAAGCGAAGGCGAGTTAAAAATTGAAAACAATAATCGTTGTAATTTTGTGCGTGGTTCGCATAACGACGTAACTGTTTACGTTACTGCGCCTTATGTAAAGTACTTTATACAGGATGGGGTAGGTACTATTTTTGGCACAAATACTGTAATACAGGATAGTGTGGATTGTAGCATAAGAAATTCGGGCGATATACACTTGGATGTAAAAACACGCAATGTAACGGGGCATATGCACGGTATAGGTGATTTGTATCTAAGTGGAGTAGCAAATAGTTTTTTTACCAATACTGTTGGGCAGGGCTTTATATATGCGCAAAGTTTTGCTGCCGGCTACGGATATATCTATTATAAATCCAATGGAGAGGCGCGTGTAAACATTACAGGGCATTTGGATGCAGAAATAGCAAGCACCGGTAACCTATACTATACTTCAAATCCGGCCGTTGTAAATGTAAAAATTACAGGTACAGGTAAGCTCATTAAGTTTTAAATGAATTTTTTTCTAAAAAATATTTTTCTTTTTGCTTTGCTCGCAATTTCTTTTTCTGCTACCGCACAAGACAAGAAAAAAGTAGCCGATGAGGATTACGTAAGCTCGGGCGCGCTGCGTTACGAAGATTGGGTTTATAAACCAAATATTAAAAGTGTTTTGTTGCACGAAGTTTCCTGGGAATTGTCGCCGCCACTTATAGATTTTGAAACCGGTCAGCAATTACTGTTGAGTTTTGATGATTTGGATGGTGATAATAAAAACTATTGGTACACCGTAATTCATTGCGATGCGCTTTGGAAACCCAGCGATTTAATGCAGCAGGAATATTTGGGCGGATTTTTTGAAGAACAAATTACCAATTACAATTACTCGCAAGGCACTTTGCAAAAATACACGCATTATAAATGGACTTTTCCAAACAACAACATTAAGCTTACAAAAACGGGCAATTACATTGTAAAAGTGTATACCGATATTGAAAAAGAGAAGCCCGTTTTAACTCGTCGCTTTATGTGTTTCTCTAGCAAGGTAAGTGTGGTTGGCAATGTGCATCAGGCAGCAGGTGCAGATGATTTTATGAATCGGCAGGAAGTGGATTTTAGTTTATTTTACTCGGCCTACAACCTCACCAATCCTTTCACCGATTTAAAAATTACTATACAACAAAATAACCGTTGGGATAATGCCATTTACGATATCAAACCCATGTTTACAAAACCCAGCGAGCTTACCTTTGATTATGACGACGGTACAAATTGTTTTCAGGGCGCTAACGAGCATCGGTATGTAAATTCTAAAAATTTTAAATTTATTACCACTTTTGTCGATAAAATTTACCGCGATTCGGCATTGGTATGGCACCTCGATCAAAAGCCCGAAGAAATAAAAGAATTTAAACGCTATTGGCAATATCAGGATATTAACGGGCGTTTTTTAATTAAGGCAGAAGAGCGCGATAACAGCGAAATAAATGCAGATTATTGCTGGGTACATTTTTTTGTGCCTTACGATTACCCAATGGCGGATGGTAATTTTTATTTGATGGGAAATTTAACCGACAATAAATTTACCAAACAAAACCGTTTAGAGTATAACTATTTTAAACATCGTTATGAGATAAGCTTGTATTTAAAACAAGGGTATTACGATTACCAGTTTGGTTTTTTAGAAGACGGCAAAACGGCTGCCGATATGAATTTTATAGAAGGAAATCATTGGGAAACTGAAAACGACTATACCGTTTACGTTTACCACCGCCAGCAAGGCACCTATTACGACCAGCTAATTTGTGTACGCAAATTGAATTCGATTAGGAAGTAATTTAACTGATTGGCAGTGAAATCTACAGAGGTTTATAATCAGCAGGAATAGAAAACTTATCGGCAGGTACACTAGCGTTTTCTTCTACCTTTACGGCCTTCTCACTAGACTTCATGCTTTTGGATTGTAATTCCATCGAAAGAAGAACATGGTTCCAGCCTGCGTATTTAGTAGTTGTTTTTTCGCCGGCAGTTTCGGTTATAAAAGTAAATGTTTCGCAATCCTTACCTGCAACCGTCATTTTTTCTCCCTGCTTTGCTATGCCGCCATCTTTATCACTCTGCGAGACTTCGTTCCAATTAAATGGCATCGCCGTTCCATTACTTGCCGCTCCGGCTTTATACACGCCCTTTTTTTCATGAAATAGTTTAAAACGTTCTTTTCCGTCACTCACAAAAGATTCGGTTAACTTCCCGTCTTTATAAGTCTCTTCGCATTCTTTCATTCCGTAGTCGTCAAAATAAAGTATTTTTTTGTCCGCCATTTTCATGCCCGACATTTCCATTATAGTTTCAAAGGTTACTATGCCCGATTTTACATCATATTTTTTTCTTGCTACAGGCGCGTTTTCAACCACGCCTACATTTACTTCTTTTACTTTTTCTGCCACATTTGTTGTAACGCTCGCAGCCTCGCCGTTTTTATTACCTGAGCAGGAGGCTAAACTTAAACTGATTAGAATAGCCGGAATGTAAAGACTTAATTTTTTCATTTTCATTTTTTTTGATATTTATTTTTATGAATTATAATTTGATGAACTCTACACGTCTGTTGTTCGCTTTTCCTTCGGCGCTTGTGTTTGGCGAAACGGGCTCAGCCTCGCCTTTGCCATCAGTTACCAATCTGGATTCGTCAATCCCAAAATCTTTTATCAACGAATTTTTAATAGCGGCAGCCCTCTTTTTAGAAAGCTCAAGGTTTGCAGCATCCGCTCCATCACTATCGGTGTGGCCAATAATTTTTACTTTAACGGCTGCATTATCTTTTAAAACTTGCGCAATTTCTTTTAATGTACCATAAGATTCAGCCTTTATAAGGTCTGATCCCGAATTAAAAGTTATGCCTCGGGTAACTAATTTTCCGTCGGTAATTAATTTGCTTCTCATATCCGGAGCGCCAATTGCTACACGAATGTTCGCTAAATAAATTTCGCCGGCATCGTCATTAGAAAGATTTAAACCGGGATTATTTATGAATTTTATTCTGTTATAAACAAATCCGGCAGGAATAGCTTGCGGTAGATCCAGTACCTTTGTTTCATTAACATAAATCCGCAGTCTTTGTTTTTGACCCCAAACAGATATATGTGTTTTTTTACCATATAAAGTACTGTTTGTAATTTGTTTGCTTTCGCCAATGGCACGAACATCTTCTCCTTCACTCCAATTTTGAATTTGCCATGCTCCCTGCGTGGTAAGGTTAACTCCTGCTTTACCTCCCTCACTACCGTCAAACTCATCCTTACCCGAAGAGTAAATTGTAAGTCCAAAGTATGGATCATTTCTTTCGGCTCCGGTTGAATTTTCGCCCTTATTTAGAAAAAGATCAAACTCCATAGTAAAGTTATCCGGAAAAGGAGTTGTTAAGGTAGGTGCGTAGGAAACGCCTGCGCCCCATTTCAACCAACGTTCGGTTGTATTTGATCCAATGGTAACTACTTCGCCGGTGCCGCTTGTATTCCAGTTTGCAGGAAAATCGCCGATAGCGGCCTGCGTAAAATCATCGTAAAAAGTAACTTTATCGCCCGGGATAAAATCAAATTTAGAATAACTTTTTAAATCGCGGTTATCACCGTTAGGCTTTTCTCCAGCCGCCGAAGAAGTAGGAGTGCCTTGAGTTTGCTCTTCTGTGGTTGTGGTTTGCGCCCCGTCTTTAGAGTTTTTGTCCTTTTTTTTGGTTGATTTTTTTGCATCATTCTCTGCTTCATTAAGTCCTTTATCTATGGCTTCGTCTGTTTTTTGGTTTGCGCGGTCGTTCAATTTGTTTTTTATTTTTCCGCCGATATCAATCTGCGAATGCCCCGCAAATACCACTGCCATAGCAATAATTGTAAGAATTAATTTTTTCATGTCGCTTTTTATTAAAATGTTTAAATATGGACCAAAGGTAATTTTTTTCTTTATTTGCATAGTGGACAAATTTTGATGATTTTTACCACCTGTATAAAGTGGGATATGAACAAGCTTTTAAAATTGTTACATTTATTATTTGATGAGGCTTCATTGCAGCAGCTCGCGGTTGAGTGCCATGCGCAGAATAATCTTACCTGTAAGTTGATTTTATTGATGTTGCAGAAAAGGAGTTGTTCTAACACAGAAGCTATATCAAAACTTAAAATTTCAGAAAACACCTATAATAAAACCTGTAGCCTGGCTAAAGAATATTTATTAAAAGAGGCCGAAAAAAATATAAGCACTCCGTTTGACAGTATCTATGTAATACAAAAACTTATTTTTTCGGGAGAGACGGGCTTGGCTCAAAAGCTTCTTACCGAAAAAGAAAAAGAGCTCGAAAAAAAACAACTCTGGCTTCAGCTGGAAGTACTTTACGTAGAAGCATCCAGAATATGTTACGTAAACGGAAATATCCAAGAATCGCTTAAGTTGCAAGCAAAACGAACTAAAAATGCACAACGCCTCGAACAATATGTAAAACTTTATTCGGAACTGGTAAATGAAATGATTCGGTTGGAGGGATTTAAAAATCGGAATCCGAATTTAAAAAAGTATTTGCTTGTTCTTTCGGGTCTAAAAAAGGAAGCATACCGATTAAATCATCATGTGCTTATTCATAATGCTGAGCACTTGCATTATACATTTGCCGGGAGGTTTTTACATGATACGGAGGCGGTGTACGATACCATACAAAAAATGCTTGCCAATGCCAAGCAATTTGATTTTGCAATGAACCCGCTGGCCAAAGCTGTTATTTTAAATGCCCAAGTAAATTTTTTAACCATTTACAGAGGCTTTGGCAGTCCGGATAAATATATAACAAATCTCAAAAAATCCATACACCATACCGGTAAATTGGGCGAGGCAAACATGTGCTATGCCATGCTTGAATATTATTTGTATTTGCAAAATATTCCGGAAGTGATGAGATGGTTAAATAACCTTGAGCAGCTGGAAGATAATTCTAAATATAGGCAATACAAACACATTGTTTATGCTATAAAAGCATTTATTGAAAAAGACAAGGAGCTTTTCAGGAAGCATTT
Source organism: Bacteroidia bacterium (assembly GCA_038214655.1). Classification (GTDB taxonomy): domain Bacteria; phylum Bacteroidota; class Bacteroidia; order B-17B0; family Aurantibacillaceae; genus PALSA-968. Next base: position 44,022 of record JBBQRR010000005.1, read on the forward strand.
TTTAGCCTTTTACAATGATCCCTCGCACCTCGATTTTCCGGATATGGAGATAAACCTTCGGATTATTGAATTAATCGCTTTACTTGATGAACGTAAATATGAATTACTTGATTCGCGGATTGTATCTTTAAAAAAATACATTAGCAGAAATTCCAGTAAAGAGCGCTATTCGGATGAAAGAAAACTATTGGTGCTGATAAATCAACTTGCAAAAAGTAGTGTAACTGCTAAAACTCGAAGTGCATTGAGCGCCCTGCAAAACAGTCCGTACCGAAATATTTATTTTCTTACCTCTTCTTTAAGCCGGCTTATTGCTAAATAAAAATATTTTACCGGTTCATTCAGCTTACTAATTAGGGCTAAATTTCTTATCTTTGCCTTAGCGACAAAAACTCTATGATATTAATAGCAGATAGCGGATCAACCAAAGCACATTGGGCCCTTTTGGGTAACGATAACAAAAGTATTGAAGCGTATACGCAAGGGTTAAATCCGTATTTTCAAACTACGCGTATTATAGAAGATGTGGTGCGCAACGAATTACCTAAAGAAATAATAAGCCAGGCCCAAAATAAAGATTTAGTTATTTATTATTACGGAGCCGGTTGTTCTGCCCCGGAAAAAATACAAATTGTAAAAAATGCGCTCAGTAAAATATTTAAACACGCTAAAATATTTGTTGAGCATGATTTATTGGCAAGCGCGCGCGCGCTATGCGGCAGTAACCCCGGCATTGCATGTATCATAGGCACCGGCTCTAACAGTTGTTATTACGATGGCAAGGAAGTAAAAGAAAACATTCCATCAGTAGGTTATTTTTTTGGTGATTACGGCAGCGCCGGCCATATTGGTAAAAATTTAATACAGGCGCATTTTGACGATAAGCTCCCCGAAGATTTAAAAAAGGAATTTTCTACACTACACGATTTCGACCGCGAGTATATTTTAGATAATATCTATCAAAAACCAATGCCCAACCGTTTTCTGGCTTCGTATGGTAAAATTGTAGCCGAGTATATTCACCATCCCTATATGGTATCACTTATAAAAAAATGTTTTGCCGATTTTTTAATTTACCAGGTAGAAAAATACAGCAGGCATACACAATTGCCAATCAATTTTGTGGGCTCGGTAGCTTTTAATAATAAAGAATTATTACTGGAGGTTTTGGCTGAGCGCGGCTTAAAGCCCGGCACCATATTACAATCGCCTATGTTTGGGCTTGTGCAATTTCACGAAAATAAGGGTAGCCGCCCCATTATAGCAGAGCCCGGTAAATAGTTACCATTTGCTCAAGATTTTTTTCCCAATCGTAATTTTCTAAAACTCTTTTGCGCGCGTTGATGCCTGTTTCAATTGCTTTTTGCGGGTTTTGCAGATATTGATTAATGGCCAAGGCTGCTTCTTTAAAAGTATTTTTAGGAACGAGTATGCCACAGTTTTCTCCTCCTAAAACTTCTTTAAATCCGGCCGCATCGCTGGCAACAACGGGTTTTCCGCAAGCCATTGCCTCTGCTAAAGAAACACCAAAACTTTCGCTGTCTAGTGTAGATAGGCTTACAAAAATATCTATTTGATGATGGTATTTTGCAACTTCGCTGTGATTTACTCTTCCGGTAAATGTTACTTTATCAGAAATCCCTAAGGTGGAACAAAGTTTTTGGTATTCGGCTTTTTTAGAGCCCTCGCCAACAATTAAAAGTTTTAATTTTTTTTCTGGATTAATTTTAACGGTTTCGTGAAAGGCTTTTATTAAAAAGTCTATCCCGTATTTTTTCTCTAACGATTTAATAATACCAATAGTAATTTCTTTTTTACTTGAGAAATCATTGTTGCCCGGCACAAATAAATGGGTATCAACCCCAAAAGGAACCACTTCTGTTTTTTTAGTAAGGTATTTGGCTGTTTCTTCTTTCATGCAATGGCTGGTAGAACAAATTACATCGGCTTTGGATAAAACGCTTTTCAATAATTTTTTATGAAGAATGGAGCCTTTCGGAAAATCATACACATCCGAGCCCCAAACTGAAATCACTAAGGGATGAAATTTTGTTTTAGCAGCCAGCAAGCCGTAACTGGTTGCGTAGTGTGCGTGTAAAATATCAGGTTTATAATTTACCAATTGTTTTTTTAGGGCGCCGGTATTTTTTAAATAGGAGAGCTTCGAAAAAAAAGAACTCGCCTTTCTTGAGTCGGGATTATTAAGTGAAGAAAATCCTTTAACCCCTTTGTAAATAGTTTCATCAAAATGGTGCAGGCTAAAAAGGCCAACTTCCACATTGTGCAAAGCAAGTCCGCTTACCCATTTTTGTATATGCGACGAGCCCCCGTCGCCCAACATGAAAATTTTCATTCTTACAAATGTAGTCTTTTGCCTCCTATTTTCACTACACCGCGGCGGCGGAGCGGTTGAAGTTCTCTCAACAAAAACCTGTGGATAATTAGAAGCTAAAGTGCTTTCACAATACTCCATAAAACCCGTACTTAGAATAATGAAAATCCATTTTATTGCTATAGGCGGAAGTGTAATGCACAATATGGCACTGGCCATGAAGAATAAAGGTTATATCGTTACCGGTTCCGATGATGAAATTAATGAGCCTTCCCGTACTCGCCTACAAAACCAAGGTTTACTGCCTGCACAGATGGGATGGTTTCCCGAAAAATTAGATAAAACCTACGATGAAGTTATATTGGGAATGCATGCCCGCGCCGATAATCCTGAATTGTTGCGTGCGCAGGAATTGGGCTTAAGAGTGTATTCGTACCCCGAATACATGTACGAGCAAACTAAAGATAAAATTCGTGTAGTGGTAGGTGGTAGTCACGGCAAAACCACCATTACCTCCATGATTTTGCACGTGCTTAAACATTGTAATAAAGATTTTGATTATCTGGTTGGCGCGCAATTGCAAGGCTTTGATACCATGGTTAGATTAACTAAAGAAGCTCCGATTGCCGTTTTTGAGGGAGATGAATATTTGGCATCGCCTATCGACCGTCGTCCTAAGTTTCATTTGTATAAACCGCATATTGCCATTATTAGTGGTATTGCCTGGGATCACATTAATGTTTTTCCTACCTATGAAAATTATGTGGAGCAGTTCGAAAAATTTATTCACCTCATTGAACCCGAGGGAAATTTAATTTATTGTACAGCGGATACTGAATTAAAATCATTGGTAGAAAAGACAGATGCCCCGCTTACAAAAATTCCGTATGCAGTTCCGCCCAATATAATTGAAAACGGAGTTACCTATCTTATAGAGAAAGGCACTAAAATTCCACTTAAAATATTTGGCGAACATAATTTGATGAATTTGCAGGGAGCAAAATTAGTTTGCGAAAAACTTGGAGTGAGTGCAGATAAATTTTACGAAGCCATACAGAGTTTTACAGGCGCAGCCAAGCGCTTAGAATCTGTAAAAATCGCCAATGATTTTGCCTTCTATAAAGATTTTGCACACTCGCCTTCAAAACTAAAAGCCACAATCGAGGCAATGAAAGCACAATTTCCAAACAGGCATTTGGTTGCTTGTATGGAGTTACACACTTTTAGCAGTTTGAATGAAAATTTTTTAAAAGAATACAAAGGCTGCATGCAGGATGCCGATGATGCCATTGTGTATTTTAACCCACATACCATCGAGCACAAAAAACTTAAACCCATTAGTATGGAGCAGGTGCAGCAGGCGTTTGCTGATAAAAAACTGAAAGTGTTTACTGAGTCGAAGCAGGTTAGCGATTACCTGAAAGGTATTACCTGGGCCAATAAAAACCTGCTTATGATGACCTCCGGCAATTTTGACGGGGTTGATTTTGTGAAATTGGGAGAGGAGCTGGCTTAAATCCTGTTGAAATCTTCCTTTTTTTTTGCTTAAAAATTTCCGATATTCGTTTCCCCATGCTCAAGCATTTACAAATAAAAAATTATGCCCTTTTAGAAGAGGTTAGTATTGATTTTGACAAAGCCTTAACCGTCATTACCGGCGAAACAGGCGCTGGAAAATCAATTATGCTTGGTGCTCTTGGGCTCGTGCTGGGAGAGCGTGCAGATATGGCCGTATTGCGCGATAAAACAAAAAAATGCGTTATCGAAGCCACCTTTTTAATTGATTCCTACTCGCTCGAGAAATTTTTTAGGGATAACGAATTGGACTATGAAAAAGAAACCAATTTAAGAAGAGAAATTTCTCCCGACGGAAAGTCGCGGGCATTTATAAATGATACCCCCGTTAACTTGGCCATCTTAAAAGAGCTTGCGCACTATTTAATTGATGTGCATTCGCAACACGAAACATTGATGCTTAATCAGGCTTCTTTTCGCTTTACAATGGTAGATGCTTTTGCGGGGTGCCTTGAAGACCGAAAACATTTTGTTTCATTTTTTAATCAGCTCAAAGAGAAAGAAAAAAAACTAGCCGAGCTAAGCGCATTTGAGCAGCAGGCAAAAAAAGATTTGGACTATTTTCAGTTTCAGTTTAATGAATTGGAGCAGGCCAATCTGCAAAAAGGCCAATTACAGGAACTGGAGCAAGCTTACGATACCTTAAATAATGCCGAATTTATAAAGCAGAACCTCGTTAATGCCACTCAAAGTATTGATGGGGGCGAAGAAAATATTTTATCGCGCATCATCGCTTTAAAAAACATGTTAACGCAATTGAGCCGCTACGGTAAAAATTATGAGGAACTAACCACGCGTGTAAATTCGGTTTATATAGAGTTAAAAGATATTGGCAATGAAGTTGGCGGAGCCAACGACAAGGTAGTTTTCGATCAAAAGAAATTGGAAGTTATTACAAGTCAATTAGACTTGCTAAATCGCTTGTTAAAAAAGCATGCTGTAACTGATGAGGAAGGCCTTTTGAAGATTAAACTTGAAATAGAAGAAAAATTAAAACAGTTCGGCTCGGTAGAAGAAGAGATTAAAAGCTTGCAGGCCGAAATAAAAAAGCTAAACGAAAATGTATGGGCCAAAGCTAATAAGCTTTCCGAGAAAAGAAAAAAAGCAATTCCCTCGATACATACTTCGGTGCAAAAAATGTTATCGGCCCTAAGTATGCCTAATGCGCGCTTAGAAATTAATTGCAAAACGCAGGAAACTTGCAACCAGTACGGTTGTGATGAGTTGCAGTTTTTATTTTCGGCAAACAAGGGACTTCCCTTAAGCGAATTACACAAAGTTGCTTCGGGAGGTGAACTTTCACGTTTAATGCTGTGTTTAAAAGCGCATCTGGCTGAAAAAACATCCTTGCCAACAATTATTTTTGATGAAATAGATACAGGGGTCTCAGGAGACGTAGCACATAAAATAGGCAGCATACTTTTAGAAATGGGCAAGCACATGCAGGTAATAGCCATCACGCATTTACCACAAATTGCTTCTAAAGGCAAACAACATTTGTTTGTGTATAAACGCGATGTAAAAAATATCACTCAATCAGAAATTAAAACCCTTGCAGGTGATGAGCGCGTTGTAGAAATTGCGAAAATGCTAAGCACGGGTAAACCAACTACGGCGGCTATGGACAACGCCCGAGAATTATTGAAATCAAAAAACTAAGCCGGCGGATGAAAAAAATCCCTTTTTTCGTCAGCGTTACTTTTAAAATATGTATTGTTCATCTTGTTCTGTTTTTTATGACGAGATTGGCTTTTGTGCTGGCAAATCTGTATTGGTTTGGAAACACAAACCCGGCGGCGGGGTTAATTGTTGAATCGTACATTGTAGGAATCCGTTTTGATACTGCAGTGCTTTGTAGTATTTTTTTAATACCCTTTACCTTACTTTTTTTTCACACGATTTTTCAGATTTCAATTCTTGAAAAAATTGCCAAAGTGATTTTAAAAATTATTTTGCCAATCACTTTATTACTGGCTTGCGCAGATATTCCTTATTACATACAATTTCAAAAGCATATAACAGGCGAAGATTTTGGATGGATGAGGCACGGAGCCACTTCCCTGGAACTTGTGTTTTCTGATTTTAATTATTGGGGGTACCTTTTGCTTTTTATTCCGTTGGCATATACGAGCATAAAAACCACGTCGGTATTTTTTCGCAAAAGCACTGCCGTAAATAGTGAATGGAAACCGGCAGTTGCCTCGTTTCTTATTGCAGGCTCACTTTTGTTTTTGGGTGTAAGGGGCCGTATTGCAAAAACCCCCATCCATCCCGGGGTAGCTTATATTTCAGAAAACATGTTGGTTAACCAGGCAGGCTTAAACGCCAATTTTACGTTAATGTATAGCTGGTTTTTTCCCAAAGCACACAAAGAGATCTTTGGTCCGGCAAATGATTTAAGCAGCCTCGAAAAAGCAAAAAAATATTTAAATATAAGCGGCAATGAATTTGAGCGCGTTATAAAACAAAGCGATACTGTAAAAAAATTAAACGTTGTAGTAGTTTTGATGGAAAGCATGAGCGGCTTTAAAACCGGCCACTTTCATAAAAAAGTACTTACGCCCGAGTTGCTTAAAATAATGCAAAATGGATTTTGGTTCAGCAATTTTTATTCGGCCGGAAGCCACACGTATAATGGTATTTTTAGTACAATAACAGGATATCCGGCAATTTTGCACGAACATGCATTGGAGAATTACGTGTACAAAAAATTTAATTGCCTTCCTTCTAATTTAAAAGCTCTTGGCTACCATACTTCGTTTTTTGTTTCGCACGACGAGCAGTTTGATAATATGAGTGGATTTTTAAAATACAACGGCATCGATAATATTTATTCAGATAAAGATTTTCCTTCCTCGGCTTCATTGGGTCCGATGGGAGTACCCGATCATTTGTTGTTTGAGTTTGCGGTTCAAAAAATAGGCAAAGTAAAGCAACCTTTCTTTTCGCTTCTCCTAACGTCATCCGATCATGGTCCATGGGAGATACCCGAGGACATTCCTTTTAAGCCAAGTAGTAATGACGAACAAGAAAGGGCAACCCAGTATGCAGATTGGAGCATTGGCAGATTTATAGAAAGTGTAAAAAAAGAAAAATGGTTTGATAATACACTGTTTGTTTTTTTAGGTGATCACGGCTCTAACCACGGCAAAACGTATCATATGGATTTAGCTTTTAGCCATGTGCCCTGTGTTTTTTACTGCCCAAAATACCTGAGTCCACAAAAATTTGAGAGTCCCGCTTTGCAAATTGATGTTTTTCCAACCATTATGGGAATGTTGGGTTATGGTTATGCCAACCACAGCATGGGAATGAATTTACTTAACGAAAAAAGAAAATATGCTTTCTTCTCGCAAGACGATAGGATAGGGTGCCTGGATGATTCAAATTTTTATTTTAACCTTTTGTATGCAGGCGGAAAAGAATATTTGATTGAATATAAGGAACTGAACGACACCAATTTTATCACGCAAAAAAAGCCCCATGCCGACTCGCTAAAAAACTATATGCAAGCGATGTTTCAGGCCGGCAATTATTTGCTTACGAATAAAAAATACTAGGGTAAAGCCCTTGTAAACAATGGGTTTTGGATGCTTTTTAGATTCGTGTTTTTTCGTTATCTTTGTGTAAATCAAGTTCAGTAAAATGTTTAAACTTTTGGTAGCAGATAGCAGTGTTTTAATGCGCGAAGGATTAAAATCCCTTATAAAGGCTATTCCATTATGCGAAGCGATAGAGGTTGCTGAGAGCAAGTTTTTACCCGGATTAATTAAAAAAAACAACCCCGAAGTTTTAGTTATCGACCCCGTTTCTTTTGAAATTACGCATGCCGGAATTTCAGCTTTAAAAAAAGAGTTTAAAAATCTGCATATTCTGGCAATTACAAACCCTTTGTCAAAAGAGGAAATCGCTTCTTATTTAAGCTCAGGCGTTACCGGATTTTTATTGAAAGATTGCGATAAAGATGAAATTTGCGAAGCCGTTGAGAGTACACGTAAAGGCGAGCGTTTCTTATGTGGTAAAATAGCTGAGATATTGCTTGGTAATACAGAGGTAAAAACTTCCGTTGTTTTTTCAAAAAAACTTTCGTGCGAAGGATTTGTGGTTTCTGAACGTGAGGTTGAAATTATAAAACTGATTGCAACAGGCTTATCAAACAAGCAAATTGCCGATAAACTTTGCCTGAGTTTACATACAGTAAATACACACCGTAAAAATATTCTACAAAAATTAAAAGTTAATAATACAGCGGGTGTAGTTATGTTTGCCGTAAAAAATAACCTTCTTGCCGAAGAGCTTCACGTAAACTAATGAAGACGTTTCAGATTCCTGAATTTTACCGTAGCCCCCTTATTTCTAAAATTAAAATTCATCAGCGTGTAAATGATCCGCGTAAGCAAAATAATGCGCCTGCGTATATAGATTTTGGTCCCGTTGCTTTTTACATTGCGCGCCACTTTGGTTTTTGTTATGGGGTAGAAAATGCCATTGAGATTTCTTTTAAGGCGGTGGACGAAAACCCGGGCAAAAGAATTTTCTTGTTAAGCCAGATGATACATAACCCCGAGGTGAATAAGGATTTAACAGAGAGCGGCGTACAATTTTTGCAAGATACCGAGGGCAAACAATTAATTCCTTTTGATACTTTAACGCCTGATGACGTTGTAATTATTCCTGCCTTTGGAACTACTGTTGAAATTGAAAAGAAATTGCAGGAGAAAAACATTGAAATTAAAAAATACAATACTACCTGCCCGTTTGTAGAGCGGGTCTGGAAAAAATCTGAGCAGATTGGTAAGGAGGAATGCACCATTATCATTCATGGAAAATATAAACATGAAGAAACTCGTGCTACTTTTTCGCGCAGTATTTTAAATGCACCATCGGTAGTTGTAAGAGATTTGCAAGAAGCAAAAAAATTGGGAGAATTTATTAACGGAACTAGTAATCCGGAATTATTTTACGAAGAGTTTAAAGGCAGGTACTCTGAAGGATTTGAGGTAACCAAGCATTTGCAAAAAGTTGGTGTAATTAATCAAACCACCATGCTGGCCACCGAAACGCAGGAGATTGCCGATTACTTTAAAAAACTATTGAGCGCAAAACACGGAGCAGAAAACATAAAACAACATTTTGCCGATACGCGCGATACACTTTGTTACGCCACCAACGAAAATCAAGACGCCACGTATGGCTTGCTTGAAACCGATGCCGATTTAGCCATTGTTGTGGGAGGGTATAATTCTTCCAACACCTCACACTTGGTAGAGTTGCTCGAAAGAAAATTTCCTACGTATTTTATCTCCTCCGAGCAAGAAATTGAAAATCAAAATTCCATACACCATTTTGATTATCCCCATCAACAAAAATTAAACTCTTTTGATTTTATACCAACTAAAGACAAAGTAAAAATAATTTTAACCAGCGGGGCCTCTTGCCCGGATGCGGTAGTAGAACGCGTTTTAAGAAAAATGCTGAGTTATTTTAGGGATGTAAAATCCGATGCAGAAGTAATAGCCGTTTTGGCCTGAGATAATTTTTTTTCTGCAAATTGGGGCATAAAAAAAACCTCTCCCACCACTTAGGGAAAGGTTTTAGTTTGCTTACTGAACCTTGCCAATTAAGTAAGCCGTATTTTTAAAATGAAAGAACGAGTATGAAATCAAAAATACCGCATAAAAAGGAGCCTGCCAATGAAAACAGGGGATATTGTTGGAGCTCAGATGGCAATTATTGGGTATCTGTATAATGGAATTTGCCTTCAATTTATTGGATTTCAGAACTTATAAAAAAAGGACAGTCCCCTACAAAATAATTCACTTTTGCAGTAATAGTCGCCAAGGCCTTGCCCTCTTTTTGCTTTAATTTGTTAATTTTACGCGTTCTTAAAAAACCACTTATCTAAATGAAATACTGCAAAAACATCCTCGAAACTATCGGTAATACCCCGATGGTTAAAATCAATAAAATAACTGCCGATATTCCTGCATTGGTATTGGCCAAGGTTGAAACATTCAATCCCGGCAATTCTATAAAGGACCGCATGGCGCTTAAAATGATAGAAGATGCCGAAAAAGACGGAAGATTAAAACCGGGCGGAACAATCATTGAAGGAACTTCGGGTAATACAGGTATGGGCTTAGCAATTGCTGCGGTAATTAAAGGGTACAAATGTATTTTCACATCTACCGATAAGCAATCAAAAGAAAAATTTGACGCGCTGCGTGCTTTTGGTGCAGAGGTAGTTGTTTGTCCAACTAACGTTGATCCTGAGGATGAGCGCTCTTATTATTCGGTTTCCTCTCGTTTGGTAAACGAAACTCCCAATTCGTGGAAACCCAATCAATATGATAATCTTTCTAACTCGCTGGCGCATTACGAAAGTACGGGCCCCGAAATTTGGGAACAAACCGAAGGAAAAATTACGCACTTAGTTGTTGGTGTTGGTACCGGTGGAACAATTTGCGGAGCCGGGAAATTTTTAAAAGAGAAGAACCCCAACATAAAAATTTTAGGAATTGATACGTACGGCTCTGTGTTTAAAAAATATAAAGAGACCGGCATTTTTGATAAGAACGAAATTTACCCTTATATCACGGAGGGAATAGGAGAAGATTTTTTACCGCAGAATGTTGACTTCAATATAATTGATCATTTTGAAAAAGTTACCGATAAGGATGCAGCCCTGATGACGCGCCGCATTGCGCGCGAAGAAGGAATTTTAGCAGGTAACTCGGCCGGCTCTGCCATGGCGGGCTTACTGCAAATGAAAAACATGTTTAAGAAAGACGATGTGGTAGTAATTATTTTTCACGATCACGGTACGCGTTACTTAGGCAAAATGTTTAATGATGATTGGATGCGCGACCGCGGATTTTTAGACAACAGCAAGCCAAAAGCTATTGATTTAATTTCGGGCCATCAGCATCAAAAATTAATGACCGTTAATGCAGATGATAAAATTGTAGATGCAGTTGCACTAATGTCGAAATTTAATATTTCTCAGATTCCGGTTAAAAAAGGAACTGAATTTGTAGGCGCGTTAAACGACAGTTATGTTTTTTCGCAATTAATTGCCGACGATAAATTAAAACAGCAAACAGTTGATAAGGTAATGCAAAAGGCTTTTCCGTTTGTGGGAATGAATGCGGGTATTGACGAAGTTTCTAAATTAATTACCAAAGAAAACAACGCGGTGCTTTTAAAGGACCGTTTAGGCGAAATTCATATTATTACAAAACACGATATTATTCAGTCGCTGAGTAAATAAAAAAATGGCCGATACTAAGCTGAAAGATTTTTTACGTTCGCTTAAAGTTACCTACTCGACTTATAATTTTTTGCATAAGTCGGGGCTAGAGCATAATCGTGGTCCTTACAAAGATGCGGGCATGCGTAAATTTTTGTTTACCAGTATTTCTTCGCGTGATTTTGCGGGATTGCCTCAGGGAGAGATTCCGTGGATGGATAAGGAAATTAGCGACGAGGAGATAAATAAAAAATTGGCAGCTACGGATTTTAATGCGGAAATAAAAAAATCTATCCTTGATTGGAGAAATAACGGCTTCGCTATTCTGAATAAATTTCTGGATGAAAAAACCGTTGATGCAATCAATAAGGAAATTGAAACACTGCTTACCGAAAAGAAAATTGAGTTTACGCTGGGCAATAAAATAATGTTTGCCAATAAAGCTTCTAATCTGATTGAAAATATTACTGTAAATAGAAACATCACAAATATCTTAGATTTTTTATTGGGAAGAAAAGTAATTCCTTTTCAAACCATCAATTTTATTGAGGGTAGTCAGCAGGAAGCGCATAGCGACTCTATACATATGACAACCTACCCACTTGGATATTTAGTTGCGATATGGGTTGCCCTGGAAGACGTAACAGAAGATTGCGGCCCGCTGAGTTATTACCCGGGTAGTCATAAACTCCCATACTTGTTAAACGATGGGTACGAGCGGGGCGGGAATGTTTTTACGGTGGGTGCCGACAGTAATTATTTAAAATACGAAGAAAAAATAGGGGAGGTTGTAAAGCAAAAACAAATTCCCAAAAAAATATTTACCGCTAAAAAGGGCGACGTACTAATCTGGCACGCAAATTTAATTCACGGCGGAGAAAAAATTATTCGTGCAGGCTCTACACGCAAAAGTATGGTTGTACATTATTTTGCTGAAGACGTAATTAAATACCACGAGATTACCGAACGGCCGGCATTGCTGTAGGAAACGTTTTGCCCCGCTGGGGCAATGGGCTTCAACTATTTTATTAGCTGCAAACATAAGATCCCTCCGGGACCATAAGGATTAAAAAAATTGAAGTTATAGAATGCTATTTTTTCGCGTCAGCCAAAAACTGCGCCAAGCCACTATCAGTTAAGGGGTGTTTCAGCAAAGCTAAAATCGCGCTTAGCGGACAAGTAGCCACATCAGCACCTAATTTAGCGCAATCGATAATGTGCATCGGATGGCGCACGCTGGCAGCTAAAATTTGTGTTTCGTAACCGTAGTTATCGTAAATAATGCGGATATCGTCAATTAAACGTAAGCCATCTGTACTAACATCATCTAAACGGCCAATGAACGGAGAAACATACGTTGCGCCTGCTTTCGCAGCCAGCAAAGCTTGTCCCGCCGAAAAAACCAATGTGCAATTGGTTTTAATTCCTTTATCACTAAAATATTTTATGGCCTTAATGCCGTCTTTTATCATGGGTATTTTTACCACAATTTGTTTGTGCAATTTGGCAAGGGCTTCGCCTTCTTTTACCATTCCTGCATAATCGGTGGCTATAACTTCGGCGCTTACATCGCCCGTAACAATTTTGCAAATATCAACGTAATGTTTTTTTATTTTGGCATCGCCCTTAATGCCTTCTTTGGCCATTAGAGAAGGGTTTGTGGTTACTCCGTCTAAAACGCCTAAATCCTGCGCTTCTTTAATTTGTGCTAAGTTGGCTGTGTCTATAAAAAATTTCATAAGTATTATTTTGATCAAAAATAGCTTTTAATGCAGGAAGCAGACCATAAATTGTTTTAATTTCTATTAACAATTCATATTACTATTCGGCTTCAGGATTTTCGCCACGAAGGCGCTAAAACGCGAAGGAAAACAGAAATTTTTTAGCGTGAGGAATGTTATTTTAGACGCGGATGCCTGTAATAAGCACATCATCTATCTGCTCAAGGTCTTTTTTCCAGCTGTCAAACGTATCTTTCAAAATAGCATTTTGCTCGGCCATCGTCTTATGATGAATATCCAAAAGCGTAACTTTTAGCTGTTTGTACTTAAATTTTTTACCCTTTGGGCCTCCAAACTGGTCGGCATAACCATCGGTAAAAGTGTAAACAATATCGCCTTTTTGCAATGAAATTTCTTTCAAGGTAAAAGGCTCTGCGTCGCGGTCGTGCTTGCCAACCGGAAACTTGTCGGGCTTAATTTCCAAAAGTTCTTTATTGCGGATTATTAACAGCGGATTATTGGAGCAGCTGGCCAGGAGTTTATTTTCTTTAAAATTATAAGCGCAAAGCACACAATCCATCCCGTCTTTGCCGCCTTCCTCGCTCCCGTCAGTTTTTAAAGATTCTATAATAAGTTTGCGCACAAAGCCTAAAATCTCATTGGGTTTTGTAAGCGTGGTTGCGTGGATGGCTTCGTTTAAAAATGAAATATTTAATAAGCTCATAAATGCGCCGGGCACGCCATGGCCTGTACAATCGGCCGAAATAAAATAAAACCAGTTTTCTTTTTGCGAAGCCCAGTAAAAATCGCCGCTAACAATATCTTTTGGCTTGTGAAATATAAAATAATCCTGCAGGTGTTCCGACAAATACCCGTCAGACGTAATCAGCGCATGCTGTATACGTTTAGCATAATGAATAGAATCCAACACTTCTTTATTGCGCACTTCAATTACCTGATAAGCCTGTTCAATTTTTTGGTTTTTATCGGCAAGCTCAATATTAGTTTTTTGTTTTTGTAAATTACTGCGATAGGCAAACACGGCAAATACAAATACAAGAATCAAGACAAAAGACACAAGAACCAAGACAACGCGTTGTTTCCGGCTTTCTAATTCTGTTACTACTGCCTTCTTTTCTTGTTCGGCGGTTGTTGCAGCTTCTTTCTTTTCAAACAGGTAATTCATTTCCAGCCGTACCGATTTCTTTGTGTTTTCCTCATTAAAAAAACTATCACGCGCCGCAATAAATCTTTTATAGTGCATGTAAGATTTGTTTGTATCCTTAAGTTTAAGATAGATATCGCTTAATTCGTGGTTCGCATCGCGTTTTATCTCACTTAAATTAATTCGCTCGGCAATTTGTAAAGCCTCTTCTATAAGCAATTTTCCCTTAGTAAAATTGCTTTTCAATAAAATATATCCCAAAGCATATTGTGAAATGGCTATTGATTTTTCATTTTTTTCTTTGATTGATAAATCAACAGCCTCCTTATAAGTAGTTATCGCCTCAGCCGTATCCTGCATTACAAGATAAAGATTCCCAAGGTTGTTAAGCGATTCTATGCAACCTTCGGTATAGCCAAATTCTTTGCGCAACTCATAGGCTCTTTGATAATAAAGCAAGGCATTTTTAAAATCTTTTTTCTTTAAATAAACTGTTCCCATGTTGTTTACACAATTGTCAAGTATAAATCTTTTCTTACTCAGCTCGGCAAATCTCTCCGATCGCTGAAAATAAAGCAGGGCTTTATCGAGTTGCATCTGGTTTAAATAAATAATACCAATGTTATTACAGCAATCAGACTGGCCGCCGTAGTGATTTATCTCCTCAAAAATCTTAAGCGCTTTAAAATAATTTTCTAAGGCCATGGCCATTTGCCCTTTATCGTCGCAAATAATACCGCGGTAATTATAAGCGCCGGCGATTCCTTTTTTATAATTTACTTTTTCGGATAGTTCCAATCCCTGTTTTATAGAAGCCTCGGCATCATCGTATCTTCCTGTACTTAAATAAAACATCGAAATGTTATTAATCTTTTTCACTTTCATGCTGTCGTCGGGCATGGAAGCAACTATTTTTTTAAGCGAATCAGGATTCGTGTTGTGCTGGCCAAAAGTTGTACCAAGCCAAAAAATAAAGAGTAGTAATAAGCGAATTTTCATTTTAATGTTTCCGCTCAAGTGTTTCTATTGTAAAAGCATATTTGTTTTTTTCGTCGGGCTCATGATGCTCGGCATGTTTTAATTCCCATTCTTCCATATTCAACTCCGGAAAAAAAGCGTCGCCCTCAAAGGAGTGATGAATGCGCGTTAAATAAATTCTATCACAAACTCCGAGTGTCTGCTTGTAAATTTCGGCACCTCCAATAATAAAAACCTCGCCCTCTTCACTTTTTTCTTTCGCAAAAGTTAGTGCTGTTTCAACCGATGGCATTACCAATGCAAAAGGAGCGTGGTAATTTTTTTGCCGCGTAATAACAATGTTAGTGCGGTTTGGCAAGGGCCTGTATTTTTCGGGAATAGAATCGTAGTTTTTGCGCCCGGTAATAATAAAATGGCCCGAGGTTTTGTCTTTAAAAAATTTAATATCGGCAGGCAAATGCCAGATAAGTTTGTTGTCTTTACCAATTACTTGATTTTCGGAAACAGCTACAATTATGGACAGTATCATATAATTTAAAATTAAGGGTTCAGAATTCAGAATTAGCGAAAATGCATTTTAAAGTTCTGCACTCCTAATTCTACATTCTTAATTATTTATGCGTATTGTATCGCGGGCTCAAATGTTTCGGCGTGGCTATTCATCATTTCCAATTCCCAACCGGCAGGGAACGGAGCTTCCAACAACGCGCTCTTCAATAAATACGGATACATCTCCGCATACGTTTGAATTTGATTGGCGCTTACCCTGCGATAAATATGCGAGCGGTGTAAATGATCCGGATGAGAAATTCCGGCAGCGGCCATTAACTCAACCGCCGCTTTAATTGTTTCGTGATGAAAATTTGCAACACGCACACGTTTATCTGCAACATCCAAACCTTTGAATAGTTTTGGATCCTGTGTGGCTACACCGGTAGGACAAGTATTGGTATTGCACTCTAAAGCCTGAATACATCCCAATGAAATCATCATTGCGCGTGCGGCATTGCACATATCGGCACCCAATGCAATGTTTCTCACTAAATCAAAACCGGTATGTACTTTTCCGGAAGCAATAATTTTAATATGTTTTTTTAAACCGAAACCGTGCAGCGTATCGTATACAAACGCAAGCGCATCACGCAAAGGCATACCCACCGAATTTGTAAATTCAAGCGGCGCAGCACCCGTTCCTCCTTCGCCGCCATCTACTGTAATAAAATCGGGCTTAATACCTGTTTTAATCATCGCTTTGCAAATTGCAATAAACTGACTTTTTTGACCGATACACAATTTAAAACCAATCGGTTTGCCACCGGATAAATCACGTAATTTTTTTATGTACTGAACAAGGCCAATAGGATCTGAGAAAGCGGTATGATACGGAGGCGATAAAACATCTTTTCCTTTTTCTACCAAACGTATTTTTGCAATTTCCTCGGTAACTTTTGCGGCAGGTAAAATACCGCCATGCCCGGGTTTTGCGCCCTGCGAAAGTTTTATTTCAACCATTTTTACATTGGGCAATATAGCGCGCTCGGCAAAGGCTTCGTAATTAAAAGTACCGTCCGGATTACGACAAGAAAAATACCCGGTACCAATTTGCCAGAAAATATCTCCGCCCGGCTCTAAGTGATACGGACTTAATCCTCCCTCGCCGGTATTGTGCGCAAAGCCTCCAATTTTTGCTCCGCCGTTTAATGCCATAATTGCATTTTTACTAAGCGAACCAAAACTCATTGCACTAACGTTGTAAATACTTGCCGAATACGGTTGTTTGCAATCGGGCCCGCCAACCAATACGCGAGGATTATGATCTACTTTATCGTGATGCAAAGGTGCGATGCTGTGATTGAGCCACTCGTAGCCGGCTTGATAAACATCTAACTGCGTTCCAAACGGAGTAGTATCGTTTACTTTTTTTGCACGGCGATAAATTACATTACGGCTTAAGCGACTATACGGAGTTCCATCGGTATCACTCTCAATAAAATACTGATACATTTTAGGCCGTAACCATTCTGCCAGCCAACGCATGCGCCCAACTACCGGGAAGTTGCTCATAATGGTGTGATGCGTTTGCACCATATCGTAAACACCCAATAATAAAATGGGCACGATTAAAATAAACGACCAGATAAACGGCTGCCATAAATAAGAAATGAAGCCTGCCGCTAATACGGTAAACAGACTGCCTAAAATAAATTGATTGCGCATGGGTTAATTTTTTACTAAGATAAAAATATTCGTGTTATTTCAATAATTTACAAAGCCCCCCTTTTAATCTCCTCTACAACTGCGGGGTCGAGCAGGGTGGAGGTATCTCCTAAATTGTTTACATCACCTTCGGCAACCTTGCGCAAAATGCGGCGCATAATTTTTCCGCTGCGGGTTTTGGGAAGGCCGCTTACTACTTGTATTTTATCGGGTTTAGCAATGGGGCCAATGACTTTTGTTACCTCCGCTAAAATTTCTTTGCGCAATGCATCCACATTTTTTTCTTTGTTGGTGCAAATTACATAGGCGTAAATGCCCTGGCCTTTTATGTCGTGCGGGTAACCTACCACTGCGCTCTCCACCACGTCTGCGTGTGTGTTTATCGCGCTTTCTACCTCGGCAGTGCCTATGCGGTGGCCGCTAACGTTCATTACATCATCCACACGGCCGGTTATTCTGTAGTATCCGTTTTCATCGCGCTTGCAACCGTCGCCTGTAAAATATAAATTTTTATAAGTAGAAAAATACGTTTGCCTGCAACGCTCGTGGTCGCCATACGTTGTGCGAATGATGGATGGCCACGGAAATTTAATACAAAGATTTCCTTCAACGCCATTGCCGGTAATTTCATTTCCTTTTTCATCTACCAATAAAGGTTGCACGCCGGGCAAAGGTAAAGTTGCAAAGCTTGGTTTTGTTTTGGTGATATTTGCCAATGGCGAAATTAAAATTCCGCCCGTTTCGGTTTGCCACCAGGTATCTACAATCGGACATTTTTTTTTGCCGATGTTTTTATGATACCACTGCCACGCTTCTTCGTTAATCGGCTCACCCACACTTCCAAGTACGCGCAACGAATCAAGTTTATACGGTTTTACAAAATCCAAACCGGCAGCCTCTAATGAGCGGATGGCAGTTGGCGCTGTGTAAAAAATATTTACTTTGTATTTATCAATCACTTTCCAAAATCTTCCAGCGTCGGGATAAGTTGGAGTGCCTTCAAAAATTACAGAACTTGCTCCTGCTAATAAGGGGCCATAGGTAATGTACGAGTGCCCCGTAATCCAACCTACGTCGGCAGTGCACCAAAAAATTTCGCCGGGATTATACTGAAAAACATTTTCGAACGAATAGCATGTATAAACCATATACCCGCCGCAAGTATGCACGACTCCTTTTGGTTTTCCTGTGCTGCCCGATGTATATAAAATAAAAAGTAAATCTTCACTGTCCATTTCTTCAGCTACACAATCCGCCGCGGCATTTTTAATTTCATCGTGCCACCACAAATCTCTTCCGGCTTTCATCGTTATGTTTGTGTTGGTGCGATTTAACACTAAAACTTTTTCTACAGAGCTGCAAACTTCTAAAGCCTCGTCAACGGTTGCTTTCATTGCAATAGCTTTGTCGCCGCGAAAGGCGCCATCACTTGTTAAAACAATTTTGCAATCGCAATCCTGAATTCGGCCGGCCAGCGAGCTTGCCGAAAACCCGCCAAACACTACAGTGTGTACGGCGCCAATGCGTGCGCAGGCCAACATGGCAACAACTGCCTCGGACACCATGGGCATGTAAATGCAAACGCGATCGCCTTTTTTTATATTTTGGTTTTTTAATACGTTAGCCAGTTTACAAACATCTTCGTATAACTGTTTGTAGGTAATTTTTTTTCCTTCCTCGTTTGGATTATTCGCTTCCCAATAAAAAGCGATATCGTTTGCTTTATGCGGTAAATGCCGGTCTAAACAATTTTCGGTAATATTTAATTTGCCGCCAATAAACCAGTTTGATTTTGGCTCGGTAAAATTCCAATCCAAAACTTTATCCCACTTTTTTTTCCAGGTAAAGTGTTCGGCTTTCTCTGCCCAAAATTCTTCTGGACTCTCTACCGATTTTTTGTATTCTGATTGATATTCTTCAAAAGTGTTTATACGAAACATCTCATGCGTTTTTTGACACTAATTTCACTAATTTTTATAGAAAATAAATTTGTGTAATTCGTGTTGATGAATTATTGATTATTTTTTCAAAAGCTTAAACGCGTGATTCCATTTATTGCTTAACATGCCCGGAATGCACCACAAAATGCAAAGTGGCTC
Organism: Bacteroidia bacterium; assembly: GCA_038214655.1. Classification (GTDB taxonomy): domain Bacteria; phylum Bacteroidota; class Bacteroidia; order B-17B0; family Aurantibacillaceae; genus PALSA-968. The sequence continues at coordinate 63,358 of JBBQRR010000005.1, forward strand.
TATGGCACGGGCGCTTTCGGCTTTGCCCATATCTTCCACTTCCCAGCCAAAAGCCGTTAAAATTTCTGTAGTTTGTTTTTTTGCTTCGTCGTTATTGCCGCAAATAAACATACTTGGTTTTGTAGCGCCAAAATCCGGATCAACCATAAAAGCGCTACCCACGCAGCTAAATGATTTTACAAAATTTGCTTTGGGCGCAGATTTTTGCAATTGCTCCATCAATGAACTGCGCAAATCGGTAAAGAAATTTAAAACACCATTTGCAGGCAGAGTTTTTTCGTCGATGGGATTGGTTGCATCAATAATTGTTTTTCCGTCGAGGTTATTTATTCCTGCTAATTTTAAAACGTCTTCGGCAGCGTGGCCTTTGCAGGCGAGTACAATAATATCGCCGTATTTTGCGGCCTGTTCAAACGAAGCAATTTTTGCTTTTGGATTTTTACTTTGCCACTCGCTTAATTTTGCGGTATCGCGTGTTCCTATGGTAACCTCGTATCCGTGTTTAATAAATCCGGCGGCTAATGTTTTTCCAACAATGCCCGAGCCTAAAATTCCTATTTTTTTCATGTTCTTGTTTTGAACCCGAAAATTAGGTAATTCTTTCTTAAAAAGCTGTTAAGAGGGGTTAAGGATGAAAGAAATTTTTAAACTATTCCTTTATAACCTTATAGCGGGATGTTTTGCCTGATGTACTTTGAAATTCAATAAAGTAAATGCCGGGTGCAAGTGTGCTTAGGTCAACTTTTCCTGTAAAGCGTTCATCGCTCAGTAATTTCCCGTCTGTACTTAAAACCCTTACCTGTTCAATGATAAAGATTTTGTCGTTATTTGCTATAAATAGCTCTTGTTTGGCAGGGTTAGGGAAAACTTTGGCGCTTATTTTTATTTCCGGATTATTTATTCCTGCAAAACACATTACCCAAACAGGAATTTTTAATGAATCGTATGTTGTAAAACTACTGCTGGTACTTCGCGGCCATATAACTACCGTGTTTATTCCTGATCTGAAGCCCGTTGAGATAAGTATGTTTGCGCTATCCCCTATGTACCCGAAAACACTTAAATTGTTAGACTGGAAAGTATCAGTTCTGAGAGACACAAGTGAATTACCAGTATTTGATGAATCTACCCCGTATTCAAGAGATATCATTCCGCTATAAGGCTGAGGGCCATAATTAACAACGTTTACCGTAAATCCGTCATAATCGTTAAAACATACAGTGTCGCTATAGATGTAATTAACACTGTCTATGCCCAGACTGCTCTGCGCTTTTATAATGGAAATACTGCTAAGCAGTAAACATATCCCTAATACAATCCCTTTTTTCATAGTTCCGTTTTGATGCTATAAAAGTAAGCGATAAATAGTTGCTGTGAAAAGAAAAAATCTTCTTATCTTACGCGTTCAAATAGATTAAATGAATGTATTGCCCGAAATAATAAGCCTCTTAAACAAGGAGGAGGCTCGAAATTTTAAACTCTTTGCCAATCGCACCAATGCAGACGGCGAGCGTAAGGACATTATCTTGTTTGATTACTTAAAAAAGGCCTATCCGGATTTTGATGAAGAGAAAATCTTTAAAAAACTATACTCGGGCAAGGACAAAAACTCGTTTTACCGTTTAAAAAACCGGTTAACTGAAGATATTGGAGTAAGCCTTTCTCTTTTGCATTTCAACTCATCGGATATAAATTATATTTTAAATAATTACCTGCTGGCAAAATTGTTTATCGCAAAAAATAAGCGCGACCTTTCTTTGTACTACATGGCCAAGGCCGAAAAGAAAGCTAACACAATAGAGGCTTTTCATTTATTAGATATGCTGTACAACGAGTACATTAAATTATCGCACGAGATTTTAGATATTAACCCGGAGGATTATATACAAAGGCGTAAAGACAACCGGCAAAAGCTAAACCGCCTCCAGGAAATCGACGATGTGCTTGCTGTTGTAATTTATCAGGTTAAAGTCAGTCAGAATTTTGGAAAAGGAAATGAGCGGATTAACGAACTCTTAAGTAAAACGGTAAATACATATGCCAATAGCACAGAGGTAAAAAACTCCCCGCTGCTGCGTTTTAAAATTTACGATTCGGTTAGCCGTATTTTATTGCAACAGCACAATTTTAAGGCACTCGAAAAATATTTATTAAAAACCTATGCCGAGTTTGAGAAGGAAGAGCTGTTTACAAAGAGCAATCACGATACTAAATTGCAGATGCTTACGTATATATGTAATGCCTTATTTAAAAACAGTAAGATTACTGAATCTTTAAAGTACGCTACTCTGCTCAACGGAGCCATGAAAGAGTTTTCTGATTTACTGTACGATAAATATTTGTTTTTTTATTATAACATTTTGGTAAATAATTACGCCAAAACTCAGGTTGAGAAAGCGATAGAAATATTGAACGAAGCCAAAGAACAAAAAGCCATTAAGGATCGTCCGGTGTACATTGGTTTTGTGTATTTGAATTTGGCGGTTTCCTATTTTGGCATTAAGGATTTTAAAGCCTCGTTAAAAAGTATTGTGAAATTGTATATGCTTGAGAGTTATAAAAAACTGGACGAGGCCTTCCGTTTTAAAATTTCTATTACCGAGTTAATTGTGCGGTATGAGTTAAGCGATACCGATTATATTGAACAGCGGGTTAAACAATTGAAGAAAGAATTTAAACACAGTCTTGCATCGGAAGAATTTTCGCGCGAGAAAAAACTAATTGAAATAATACTTCTTCTTATAAATACAGTTTCGGTTAAGGCCGATAAAAAAGTGCAGCAGGTTATTAAAAACTTCACAAATCAGGCGGCATCTACTCAGAAAGACGAGGCAGAAATCATTAATTACACGGATTGGCTGCTGGAAAAACTTAAAAACTAAGTCATTATACAGGTAAGTTTACTTAGACTTAATTAATTGATAATTAATACAATTAGTGTTATATTGTAATTTGAATAGGTAAGAAATGGAGTAAATTGGTTTTCATTCCCCCCTCTTAAGCCGCATCTTTGTATCAACAAAACAAATAAAACAAAAAATTAAAAAATAAACACTATGAAAACTACAAACAGAATAATCGCTACAATTATAAACCCGAAAAGATTTTTTGGTTTATTAGTTTTAAGCTTGTGTTTAAGCACAGGTTTATTTGCGCAAAGTACCTGTACGGCAAGCTTTACGTATACCTTAGGTACAAACGGACAAGTTAGTCTTACAAATACATCAGTAGGAACAACGACAAATACAGCCTATCAGTGGAGCTGGCAGGGCATGAGCAGCTGGGGTTATTCTTACCAGACTTCCCCAACAATAAATTTTACATATAATGGCACGTATTATATTTATTTAAACATGAGCGATTCAAATGCAAATTGCCAGAGTTATGTAATGGATTCGGTAGTAATTACAAATGCCCAGGCTTGCCAGGTAAGTTTTACTTACACTATCGGTACTAATGGTCAGGTAAGTTTTACAAACACTTCGCAAGGTAACGTAAGTTATTACTGGAATTTTGGTGATGGAAACTCTTCTACTCTAACATCTCCGCAAAACACATATTTATACAATGGCACTTACAATGTTTACGTTTGGGCCGATACTACAGGCGGATACTGCGGCGGATATGCACAGGCAACAATTGTCATTACAAATGCAATGGCTTGCGGTGTTATGTCAGCATTTACTTCTACCAACAGTGGTAGCGGAGTGTTTATTTTTACTGACACAGTTTCAGCTAATCCGGCAAATGCATTTCACCGCTGGTATGTTAACGGTTCTTATGTGGGTTTCGGAAATCCATTTACTTATACTTTTAACAACAACGGAACTTTTACAGTTTGCGAACAAGTTCAAGATTCAACTTTCCTGGGTTGCGCGGATTCTATTTGCTATAATGTTACAGTAAGTGGCATGGCTTGTAACGACAGCGCTTATTTTTATCTGTATCAGGATAGCACGCAAGCAGGAGTTTGGGATGCTTACCTGTATACTTTTAACAGCGCTTACCCAATAAATGCAGTGTGGACCTGGGGCGACGGAACAAGTTCAACCGGTTTATATCCAACACATACCTATTCAACTCCGGGCTGGTATAGTATCTGCGTAACGGCCTATTTTGCCTGCGGCGATTCTTCCACCTATTGCGAATACGATTCGGTTTACAGAAGCAGCGCTCAGATGGTGACAATAAATGTAATTAACGGATCAAACGGAATTCACACAAACACAAAAACTATGACAGGTGTAAAAATTTACCCAAATCCTTTTACCGATAACTTAACGGTTAACCTTACTTCGTACGAAAGCAATAACGTTACCTGCGCTATGTATGATATGATGGGCAACCTTATCTTAAAAGAAAATGTAAACGTTAACAAAGGTGATAACGAGTTTAAGCTTAAAACAGATGGACTGAACCAAGGAGTTTATTTCATTAACATCAGCGGAAGCGATGGCAAAAAAGTAAGTACTTTAAAAGTGGTTAAGTAAGCATATAAAAATGTAAATTTGTACTAGCAGAGAGCAATCTCTGCTAGTGCATTTTTTTAAAATAAAAACGATGAAAAAAACAATTACAAAGTTTAAAAAAATTGCAGGTATAACAACGCTGCTTTTATTTCTCGCAACAATGGCACATTCGCAATGTACGCCGGCTTTCAGTTATACTTTAGGAAGTTCGGGCTTAGTAAATTTTGCAAGTACAACAGCGGGAACATCAGGTACCGCGCATTACAATTGGAATTTTGGATTCGCGAATAATACGGATACAGGTATTACAACTTCATATACTTATCCTTTTAACGGAACATACAACGTTACCTTATATATTAATGATTCGACAAATAGCTGTTGGGGCAACGTAACAAATACGATTACAATAAATAATACAGCGCCGCAACCTCCTTGTCAATCGGCTTTTACCTATACGCTTGGGGCAGGTGGCCAAGTAATGTTAACAAGCACTTCAACAACCTACACCGGTTCACCTACCTATTATACCTGGAATTTTGGCGGTAATGCTTACGATTCGGCTTATGTTCTACCCTCACCAACGCACACTTATATTTATAATGGAACTTATACGGTATCGTTAAATGTTTACAATCCGTTTTCGGGTTGCAACAGTATATCTTCGCAGGTAATTACAATAAGTAATGCAAACAACGCACCGGCATGTACTTCTGCTTTTACTTATACATTAGGAAGTACAGGCTTGGTAAGTTTTACAAGCCTTTATACCGGCTCGTCTTCATCACCTACTTTTAATTGGAATTTTAATTATCAGGGTAACAATTCTACTTCTGCTGCAACTTCTTTTACATATCCTTACAATGGCACCTATTATGTTACCTTAACGGTTAAGGATTCTGCCAACTTTGCTTGTAACGGTTCAACAACTAATACAATTGTTATAACAAATACGGCTACGCAGCCTTGTGTTCCTACTGCAAGTTTTAGTGTGCTGCCTGATTCATTATATCCGGGTATGAGTATCTGGAACGTAAATCCAAATTATTCATCACAGGTTTCGAGTGCAGTTTGGAGTTGGGGAGATGGTACTTCAACCGCGGGTATGTATCCTTCGCATACATACGCGGCTGCGGGCTGGTATACTATCTGCGTTGAAGTTTACGCTTCATGCGGTGATTCTTCTTCTACTTGCCAAATGGATTCAGTGTATCGAATGGCTCACAACAGTACTAGTGCAAATATGGTGACGGTAACTGTTATTGGTGGAAGTAACGGAATAAAAACAAACACAAATGCTATTTCTGGAATTAAAATTTATCCTAATCCTTTTACCGATAATTTAACGGTTAACCTTAGCTCGTACCAAAGCAATAATGTAATCTGCGCAATGTATGATATGATGGGCAACTTAATTTTGAAAGAAAATGTATTGGTAAACAAAGGTGATAATGAGTTTAAATTGAAAACAGATGGACTGAACCAAGGAGTTTACTTTGTAAATATTGTTGGGAACGATGGTAAGAAAGTGAGTACATTGAAAGTTGTGAAATAAAAACACAAAATATAAAAGCGGAGGTAAATCTCCGCTTTTTTTAAAAACACACTATGAAAAAATCAATTCAAAATTCTTTTTTTGCAATACTTATTATTGCATCCGGAAAACTGACAGCGCAGTGTAACGCTTCGTTTAATGTTTGGGGAAATCCTAACATACCGGCAACGGCCATGGTGTACCAACAAAATTTTAACTATACCGACGCCCTTTATATCTGGAATTGGGGAGATGGCTCGGCAAATGATACAACTTATTATACCAATTGGAATTATCCTTCAATTGCACATACCTATTCGGCCACCGGCTCATATACAGTTTGTTTAAATTACTCATCGGTAAGCGGTGCATGTAATATTTCAAGTTGCCAAGGTTTTACGGTAAGTTCTACAACGCTTCCTCCAAAATCTGTGGTTTTAAATTCAGCAAACGATTCAACCTGGTTTAATGTTTGTCCGCAATTACCCGCAAATGTTAGTTTTTACATGAACGGAACAGTGATGGGTTATACGCCATCCGATTCAATTAACGCAAAAGTGTATTTTGGCGATGGAAGCGATACTACGTTTAAAGTATCTCCATCATATTATTCAGGCGGAAGCGGTACAATTAGTGCATATTTTAACCATGCATATACTACGCCGGGACTTTATTCTGTTCAGTATATATTTCTGGATAATGCGGGGACCTATGGAGATACTATTACAAATTACAATCAATTGGATTTGCAGGATACTTGCGGAAACCTGCACGGTTATATGTATGTAGATATAAACGGAAATTGCCAATTTGATAACAGCGATTCTATTTTATCAAACGTCTGGATTAATGTTTATAGCTCAACCGGTAATTATTATTGGGCATGGACAGATTCGTTAGGCTATTATAGCATTGATTTACCTGTGGCTAATACTTACACGCTTTCTGTTCCGTATTTAAATTATTATGGTTACACATACACATGTGGCGGAGCGGGTTTAAATGGTGTAACGGTTCCTTCCTCCGTAAATATAGGAGTGATTTTTCCTGCGGGATTTGATTTATCGGGCGATATGTGGGGCTGGCATTTTACTCCGGGCGTAGGCGCCAGGGTGGAAGCATGGCCACAAAATTATTCGTGCCTACCGCAAACAGGAACAGCGACACTTACTTTAGATCCGAACACAACTTTTGTTAACGAAATATACGGAAGGCCGGTTACGGTTAGTGGAAACCAGGTAATTTGGAATTTTTCGGGATTAACTTCTATGAGCGGCTGGTGGTGGTATTATGGCTCGGTTGACCGCTACGTTGGATTAAATTGCAGCTCTAATTTACAAATAGGCGACAGCGTTTGTTATACATTGGATGTTGCTCCAACCAGCGGAGATATAAATCCTGCCAACAATACTATAACAAGATGTTATCCTGTAAAAAGTTCGTGGGATCCTAACTTTAAAGAAGTTTATCCGAGAGGAGTAGGTGCTCAGGGTTATGTGGCGCAGAATACAGAATTTACTTACACCATACATTTTCAAAATACCGGTACGGCGCCTGCGCATAATATTGCGGTGCTTGATACCATGGATGTTGATTTGGATATGAATACTTTTCAAATTATTGCGGCCAGCCACTACGTGCAGCCGCACGTAATTGGAAGTAATTTAATTAAATTCGAATTCAATAATATTATGCTGCCAGATAGCGTCACAAGCCAGGTTGCAAGTCAGGGATGGGTAACCTATAAAATAAAAGCCAAAGCCAATCAGCCCGGTGGTACGCAATACACCAATACTGCCTATATTTATTTTGACTTCAATCCAACGGTAGTTACAAACTCAACGCTTAATACAATCAGCGTTGGAGTGGGAGTGAACGAAATAATAAATGCAATTAGCAAAATTTCTGTAGCGCCAAATCCTGTAAGTGATTTTACGCAACTTACTTTGCAATCAACAGAAACAGGTAACGTAACCATCCAGATTATTGATATGCTTGGCCAAATTGTGGGCAGCGAAGAGAAAGCGCTTAATAAAGGAAAAAATATTTTTACGGTCGACACTAAAAAGTTAGTCGAGGGAATCTACTTACTTAATGTTACCGGCGCAAATTCAGTATTGGGTTCTGTAAAAATTATTAAATAAATTATGAAATATATTTTTAAAAGCAGTACATGTCCTTGCGTTCTTTAAACTAAGAACAGTTTTATAAACGGAGGCTCTGAAAAGGGCTTCCGTTTTTTATTTGGAAAGCATCTTCAAAGTATTCCTCCCTCTCGCTTCAAGAGCAGGTATACCACACTGCAATAAACTTTCAGCATTTAATTTCACCTCAGTTTTTAAATCCGGAAATTTTTTGGCGATGTTGGCCATCACACTTATTGAAAAAGCGCGCACCGCAATAGGCTCTTTAATATTATGCAAATAGGTATTGCTTATTTCAAATAAAACGCCGCAGTATTTTTCGGGAATATCCATATCTTCCAAAACGCGCAAAATATTTCTACGTACAGCATCATGACTGGTTTTATCGCCCATCTTTTTAATCATCCTGCCATACCAGGGTTTTACCAATGCCGGATGTTTGCGTATGCAATAACTAACCGGATAAGCGGCGCGTTGTGCTACACGGTACTCATCGTTAAGCATCAAATTAATTAATTCGGCAAAATTATTTTTATCATCGCCAACCCAGGCAACAATTTTTAAACATTGCTTTTTAGAATGTTCTTTGAGTATGGTTTCGCGGAGCTTCATTTTTAGCCACAGATTTCGCAGATTAACACAGATTAATTTTTTAAAATAGAAGCAAAATTATTTTTGTATTAATTAAACCCAGTTCAAACAAAAGGCCATCAGCGAAAATTCGCGGCTAAATAGCGTCGTAATCCAAAACCACTTTTTCGGTAAGGGGATGACTCTGGCAGGTTAAAATAAATCCCTGCTCAACTTCGGCATCTGTCAATGCAAAGTTGGCATCCATTTTTACTTTTCCCTCAAGCACTTTTGCACGGCAGGTACAACATACCGCGCCTTTGCAACTAAAGGGCGCGTCAACACCTGCATCTATGGCCGCTTCTAAAATGGTTGAGCCTTCAGTTTCTAAATCAAAATGGGTTTCAACGCCGTATTGTAAAACGGTGACTTTACTTTTTACATTTTTTCCTTCGCCCAGTGCTTTGTCAACTGCTTCAATTACCGCAGTAAAATATTCTATATGAATTTTTTCTTTTGCAATTTTCAATTGCTCCAAAGCTGCCTTCACATTTTCCATCATCGGGCCGGGGCCGCAAATAAAATATTCGTTGGCATCTGTTATCTTATGATGTTCCCCTATGGAAACAACTTTTTCTTTTGTCATTAAACCTGTGTGTAAATCCACAGTTTTATTTTTAGGAGCATCGTAAACAAAAATAACGTTTACTTTTTCTTTATTGTTGGCCGCAATTTTTTCTATGTCTGTTTTAAAAATGGTGCTGTCTTCGTTGCGGTTGGCGTACACCAGTGTAACACTGCTTTGTTTTTCTACGTATAAAATACTTTTTAAAATGCTCATCATGGGTGTAATGCCGCTGCCGCCCGCAAATAACACATAGTGTTTTTTTGCTGAGCCCGATAGAGGAGTATGAAAATTTCCCATGGGGGTCATTACCTCAACAACATCGCCCACTTTTAAATTGCGGTTAATTTGTGTAGAGGCGCGGCCGTCTTTTACTTCTTTAATGGCAATGCGTAATTCTTTTTCGGCAAAGGGGCTGGTGCATAGACTGTACGAGCGGCGTATTTCTTCGCCATTAACTTTTAATTTTAAGGTAAGGTATTGCCCGGGTTTGTATTGATACTCGGGCCACAAGTTTGCGGGTACTGCAAATGCTACTGATACTGCATCAGCGGTTTCGCGGTGCACATCGTTTACTTTAAGAGAATGAAATTTTGCCATATGGGATGCAAAAATAGCAAATTTTTGGCTCTTTAACGAGCTATAAAAACGCAATATTTTTTTATCTTTAGGGTGATGTCCAAGCAGCTAAAAGCAATCATAATTTTTATGGCCATTGGAAGCGTGTCTTTATTTGCACAAAGCACTTCCAACGAAACGCCCTTTAACCCTAAGGCCGACTATAATACAATGGTGTTAAAAGGTAAAATACTTCCTTTTGTTTTTGGAAACGGCGGCGGCATAAATCTTTTTTTGGGAGGCGAGCTCGGTTTTTTAAAGAATCAGTCTCTTGGTGTAGATCTTTACCTGCTTGCTGTGGGAGGCTCATCAGAAATATACGATTCTATAAAAAAGGAATATGTTCCGGGATATGCATCAGGACGAAATGATAAAGCCGTATTTGTTAATTACCGCTATTATTTTGCACCGCAAAAATTCAGACAGAAACAAGAAACTGTATTTTATGTGGGCACTTTTTTCAGGTACGGCTATTGGTTTTTTAATTATGAAGACGGGTATAAAACAAATATAGTTTCGCAAAACGAAAAAAGTTTTTCGGAGGGTGTATTACTTGGGTTTCAGGCCGGTATTTTTGATGTAAACGTAGGTGTTTACTATAGACAATTGCATGGACGAGAAGTTTTGGCAACGGTAAACGGAAATATACCTTTTACCTACGACCATAATTTTACCGGCTTACGCATTGGCGCCAATTTATATTTGTGGGGAAAGCGCAACAAGAAAAAAATATAGGAGCCTGATGTTTTCTATTTTTTTTTCTCTACATAATCCCAACTTAAAATTTTAAATACGCAGCGGCGGTTACGGGCGTTTAACTCTTCTTTCTCTTTTTTATTTTTGGCTTTTTTAATTTGTACTTCGGTAACCATTTGCTTTTGAATGCCCCAGCCCTTGGCTTCTATTCTTTTGGGATTAACCTTCTTTGCTAAAAGTAATTCTTTTACTTTTTGAGCTCTTTTTAATGAGAGCGAGTCAACATCTTTTTCGTCACCGCTACAATGCGCATCCAGTTCAATAATTATTTCAGGATTTTCTTTTAATATATGTTCAAGAATATCAATGCAGTAATCGGGAATTTTTCTTCCCGAATCTGCTTCATCAAATGCAGGGTAAAGATAACGGGATGTATCTATTTGTAAAGAATTTTTTTTAAAGGTTATCCGGGGAGTAGGCAGGTGTACAAAGTATTTTTGTAGACTAAATGTTTTGAGATAAATAATAGGGAGGTCGTTTGTATCGGTTAAATTTATAATTCCTTTATCATCATTAGCCAAATATTTTGCCCCTTTAGTTTTTGAATGCACATCCTTAGTAACGATGCATTGTATTTCTGCGAGGGAGAAAAAATTTCCTTTGATTTCAAAAAAATATTTCCCGGCGCTGTCCGTGGTCCTTATTATATTCCGTCCTTTGTCATCTTTCAAAATTATTGTAACGCCTTCAACGGCAGTTGAATCTTCACGATCATATACATTTCCTTTTACAACAATAGCTTTAGGTAACTGCTGTGCAAAACTGTTTATGCAGAAAAGAAAAAAAACAAAATTCAAAAATCGATTCATTATTTTTCTTCTTCTCCACTGATTTTAGGATGATATTTTTCTTCTTTGACCGGAGGCGCATTAGGATCGACAAAATCCCAGGCAATTATTTTGAAAATGCAGCGACGATTCATGGCGCTTAATTCTTCTTTTTCGCTTTTACTTTTTGCTTTTGCGATTTGTTGAGTAGTAATTTTCAATTTTTTGATTCCGTAACCTTTAGCGCTTAATCTTTTTGGATTGATACCAAACTTGATCAACGCTGTTTTTACTTTTTCTGCTCTTTGCTGTGAAAGTTTATCCGGTTTTTTTTCTTCGGCACTGCAATGAGCACTTAATTCAATAATTATACTTGGATTGTTAAGTAAAGTGTTTTTAAGTAATTCTATTGTAGTCGATGGATAAAAACTTGAGGAATCTCCTCCCATGATGGGGTCAATTTGAGGTGGATAAACAGTATCGTATACCGTGCTGTTTGGTTTAAATTTTATTGATTCAAACCAGGTACAACCCGGGTTTGGAGTGAGCTCAAAATCTTTTTTTAATTTTAAAGGAAATTTGGTTGAATCTGTTATTTCTACTTTCAGCCGATCATCCGTGGATATAAACCCGTTTGGAGAAGAGGGAGTGCGCGTGTCCTTATCTGTTTGTATATATAATTCCGCTTTTTTAAATTTTGCTTCCTCAAATTTAAGGTAATACGTTCCATCTTTGTCGGCTGCAAATTGTTTCAAAATTCCGAGATTATCTCTGTAAATAATTTTTGCTCCGGGTATTGGGGTATGATCGCTCCCGTTCAAAACGGAGCCTTTAAGAATAACGGTTGAAGGAACAAAATCCCAACTTAAAATTTTAAAAACTATGCGACGGTTAATGGCATGTAATCTTTCTCTCTCTTTTCTTTTATGTTTTTTAATTTCTTTTTTATCGTAGTGAAGTCTTTTAATTCCATAAGCTTTGCCAATAAGTCTTTTTTTATTTATGCCGCGCTTTACTAATTCATTTATCATTTGCTCAGCTCTTGCCATGCATATACTGTCAGGATTGATTTCTTCGTAATCTGCGTAGGCGGCAACTTCAATTATTATTCTTGGAGCAATGTTTAAAATGTTCAATAGTTTTTCCATCGATTTTACCGGGTAAAAATAAGATGAGTCTACTCCGGAATATATGTCGAAACGAAAAACCGTGTCATAGCTAAGCGAGTTGTTTTTGAAATTAAAAGCCGGAAAATCTGGACAAAAAGAAACGGGTTTTAAATAAAAAGTATCCGATAAAATAATTTTGGTATTTGGTGTTTTATCTGAAATATCAATTTTTAAGCGGTCATCAGACGCAAGGAAACCCATCGGGGCATAATCCGTTTTTACATCTTTATTAGTTTGTGTATATATCTCACCTTTTTTAAATGTTGAAGATGAGTTTAAATAGTGGAACTTCCCTTCGTCATCTGTTTTAAACTCGAAAATTTTTCCTTCGTCAGTTTTTAGTATAATGGGACAACCTTCAATAACGGTTTTATCATCCATACTCAAAACGGTAACGTCAATTGTAAGTCGTACCTGCGTATGGACAAAAAAGGAAGATAAAACGAAAATCAGTAAAAGTTTTCTGAAACGCATACACTAATTTACGGAAATTTTCAGAACCACGACCCCTCTATCGCTAAGGCGACATCTCCCCTTAAGGGGAAAATTTAATACAGCATCAAACTAAAAAACCGCGCAAATCATAACCATCCGCGTTATCCGTGTTCTATTGTATTAAAAATCGTGGCTCAACTGAAAGGCGACATCTCCCCTTAAGGGGAGAAGCTAATACGACATCACGCAAAACAAAACCATGCAAATCATAATCATCCGCGCTATCCGTGTTCTATTGTATTAAAAATCGTGGCTCAATTGGTTAGTAGCCTTCTGCAAAATCTCGAAAGCATTTTCGGCCATTAAATTTTCTTTATCCAAAGTGGGATTAATTTCAACCATCTCGAAACAAACAATTTTTTTGCTGCGCATCATGTAGTAAATCAAATTACCCGCTTCTTTTTCGGTAATTCCGTTAGGTGCGGGCGTTCCGGTTCCGCTGCTTATGCGGCTATCCATACTGTCTACATCAAAACTTACATATATATAATCGCAATGATCGAGGTAATTTAAAGCCTCTATGGCAATACGCTCAACCGCTTTCTTCCTGATTTCGGGTAAGTTAAAAATGCGCACCTTGTTTTTCTTAATCAAATAATCTTCTTGCGGTTCGTAGTCGCGAAGGGCAATGTAAACAAGGTCGTTGTAATTAATTTTAGGAGTAATGCCGCCCAAACTCTTTAGCTTTTCCCAATATTCAACTGTTTCATCGTCGGGTTTGTTTTGGGCCCTATCGGGGTTATCTTCGGCTAACAAACAGGCTATCGGCATGCCGTGCATGTTGCCCGATGGAGTAGTGTAAGGCGAGTGGAGGTCGGCATGGGCGTCAATCCAAATCACGCCAATCTTAGCTTCGGGGTAGGCCATTTTAATGCCAGATACGGTGCCTATAGCTGAACTGTGATCGCCGGCCAAAACCATAGGAACTGCGTTATCTTTTATAAGTGTTTTCTGTATTTCGTTGGCTATGCGCTCATTTAAAGCAAATATGCCTTTAATACGTTTTGCGTAATCGTTTACAACAGGCTCCAGTAAGAGTTGGTTTTCGGTTTTAATCTCAACCGACTTGAATTTTTTAAAGTAATTGCTTCCAAAATCGAGGGCGGCAATTTTAATGGCGTCTACTCCCAGACTACTTCCGCGCGTACCGGCGCCTATCTCTGATTTAACTTCTATAATCTTTATGGGCTTAATCATAACGTAAATTTTATCTGTTTTCTTTAATTTTATTAATGTAATTCACTTAATTTGCACTTTATTTAAGCAATGTAACTCACTTAGATCAGCAAAAATGAAGGAAACCAACTACTCCGACTTAATCAACCAAACCTTTAACTTTCCGCAGGAAGGTTTTCGTGTAGCCGATAACGAACTGTTTTTTAATGAAATACCTTTAATGGACATTATTAAACAATATGGTACGCCCCTTAAAATTACTTATTTGCCTAAAATAGGCCTGCAAATACAGAAGGCAAAGCGATTGTTTAACGTGGCAATGGCCAAAACCGACTATAAAGGCAAGTACTTTTACTGTTATTGCACCAAAAGCTCGCATTTTTCTTTTGTTTTAGATGAGGTACTCAAAAACGAGGTTCATTTAGAGACCTCATCGGCTTTTGATATACCAATTATCAAAGAACAATTTAAGAAAAAAGCACTGGCCAAAGATACGCATATAATCTGTAACGGGTACAAGCGCCCATTGTACCAACAAAACATTATAGAGCTTGCCAACGAGGGCTTTAATGTAATGCCGGTGCTTGATCACAAGGAGGAAATTGAATATTACGCTAAGAACCTTAAAGTGCCCAAAATGAAATTGGGAATACGTATTGCCACCGAAGAAGAACCTTCGTTTGCTTTTTATACTTCGCGTTTAGGAATAAGACATACCGACATCATCGATTTTTATCATGAAAAAATAAAATCAAATCCAAAATTCGAATTAAAACTGCTTCACTTTTTTATTAATACCGGAATTAAAGACACCATTTATTATTGGACGGAATTAAACAAGTGTTTGAAGATTTATTTAGAGCTGAAAAAAGTTTGTCCTACGCTAGATTCGTTAAACATCGGCGGCGGCATGCCCATCCGCACTTCGTTGGGATTTGAGTACGATTACGAATACATGATTGAAGAAATTGTAGAGCAGATAAAAAGTTTTTGCACTAAAAATGAAATAGAAGACCCGCATATTTATACTGAATTTGGTTCGTTTACGGTTGCAGAGAGCGGCGCTACGCTGTATTCTATCATCGATCAAAAAAAACAAAACGACCGGGAAACCTGGAGTATGATTGACAGTTCTTTTATTACTACATTACCCGATACCTGGGGAATTAAGCAGCATTTTATTTTACTGGCAATAAACCATTGGGATAAACCCTACGAGCCTGTTAACCTGGGCGGCTTAACCTGCGATAGTATGGATTATTATAATAGTGAGGCCCATACCAACCAGGTGTTTTTACCTAAAATTGGCAAAGAAGATAAGCAGCCTTTATATATAGGATTTTTTCATACCGGCGCTTATCAGGAATCATTGGCGGGATATGGCGGAACGCAGCACTGCTTAATACCTGCGCCCAAACATATTTTAATTGACTTGGATGAGAAAGGCGAATTAACAACCCGCCTTTTTGCTAAAGAGCAGAGCTTTAAGAGTATGCTTAAGATTCTTGGTTATTAGTCCGATTAATACGGCTCATTTGGTAAAAAATACTAACTTGCGCCTTCGCTGATTTCTCTGTGAAAAAAATAGCATTCATAAGCGCATTAATAGGGTTAATTGCATCTTCTTGCAATTACACCAATCCTAAATTTATTAACGAAGGTGAAATTGAATATAACGCCAAAGTAGTTAATGAAAACCATCCGATGGCAGGCTTAATGCCGGGAAGTATGACGGTAAAATTTAAGAAGGACCTCTTTGCTGCTGAAATGAGTGTGATGGGTGTTTTTAATACTTCCTTTATTACTGACCCGCAAAAAAAGACATTAACCACTTTAGTAAGAATGTTTGATGTGAAGCAGGCTTGTATTGACGATGAGAAAGCTTTGCAGGCAGAGAGCGATGCGTATAAAATCAAATTTGAAGAAACGAAAGATACCAAAGAAATTGCGGGATACAAATGCAAAAGAGTAATTGCTACTATGGAGGATGACCCAAGCATAAAATTTGATGTTTTTTATACGGATGAGTTAAATGTTACAGCGCCTAATTTTTCGACACCTTACGCCGCCATAAAAGGAATGTTAATGCAATACAGACTTAAGAAATTTGGCATTGAAATGGAGTTTACCGCCAAAAGCGTAACAAAAGAAGAAATTACCGCCGAATCCTTTGAATTACCTGCTTACTACAAGGTTATTACTAAAAAGGAGATGGACGACTATTTTAAATCTATCCAATAGTACCTTGCAGTTTTAGCATTAAAAGTCTGCCGCAACACCTTGTAATTCGTCCTTCTATCAGCCCTTTAGGCATTTCTTAAAAAAGTAGCTTCAGTTTGGCACATTAATTGTAATTTCACTCCCGTAAAAATTAAACTAAAAAACACATCCAATGAAAAAACTTTTTTTAAGCATGATTGCTGTTGCAGGAATGCTGGCTACACAAGCTCAGGTTAAAGAGGGCTCTATTACTTATAGCGTAAACTTTGAGGGATTACCTCCCGAAGCTGCCGGAATGATGAAGGGCAGCGAATTAAAAGTATTCTTTAAAGATAAAAAATCGCGTACCGAGTTTACCAGCGCTTTTAGCAGCAATACTACCATCAGCGATGAAACAAATGCTACTACTTTGGTAGATGCCATGGGCCAAAAGTATTTTTATAAAATGACTAAGGCTGAAATGGAAAAGGATAGCAAAAAAAATCCGGATCCAAAAATCACCTATACCGAAGAGAAAAAAACCATTGCCGGTTACGAGTGTAAAAAAGCCATCGTAGAAACTAAAAACGAAAAAGGCGAAGTACAAAAAATTGATGTTTGGTACACGGATAAAATTCAGAGTTCGGGCAACGGCGGAAAGATGGCAGGCTTTAAAGGTTTAAAAGGTGCACCGCTTGAGTTCTCTATGAACCAGGGGCAATTTAAAATGCAAATGAGTGCTACCAGCGTTTCTACTTCTCCATTACCCGATTCAAGGTTTGTTGCATCTACCGAAGGATATACCGAGAAAAGCTATAGCGAGATGATGAAAATGCAAAAAGGCGGAACTAACTAATTCTATTCGCCAAAACGAAAAAAATTAAAACCCCGGTTTGTAAAAATCGGGGTTTTTTATTTAGAGAAATTGTACTTCTTTAAAATTAAAAGAAAGCGTTTTGCCCTCCTCAGTTTCTAAAACTAAAAGCCCGCTTTCTTCTACAGCAATTAATTTTGCATTAAAATTTTTATTTGATGCACTATAAGCAGCAGTTTGATTGTATTGAAAAAGGTTGAGCAAATATTGCTTGTTTATATGTTCAAAACGATTTTGTTTCAGGCTGAGGTAAAGCGCCTCAAAATGCTTACAAAAACGCTCCAGCACTAGATTTAAATCAAGTTCTTTATCCAGCAATAAACAAAGAGAGGCAGCGCTTCTTTTGGTAGCATCAAAAACCACCTGATTTACGTTTATTCCAACCCCGATGATTGAACTTTGAAGTCTGCCCGCGCCTGTTGAGGCAGATAAAATGTTCTCAATCAAAATACCGGCAATTTTATCTCCGTTAACTAATACATCATTTGGCCACTTTATTTGTATGTCATACTGACTTGCCGGCAAAAATTCTGTCAGCATCCCCAAAACCGCTAAAGAGGTTATTTTGCTCAGGTAAAATTGCTTTTCGGTGGCCAAAAAAACGGGATGCATTACCAATGAAAAAGTAAGGTTTTTACCACTTTCGGCCTGCCAGTTATTGCCGTATTGCCCTCGACCTTGGGTTTGATGAATTGCTTTTATAAGAGACCCTTCTGTCAGGTTACCTTGCTTCAAAAGCTGCATGGCATAAGTATTGGTAGAAGGTGTTGTATCTAACTCAACTATATGTCTTCCTGTAAAGAGTGTATTCATACCGATGGTAAAAATAATCCTATCTTTGTAATAATATTAAAATACCTTTAAAATAAGCATTTCCGCTAAGAAATTATATGAGTAAGAAAGCCGTTAAAACCAAGTCAAAAGCCAAAAGTCAGAAGTCAAAAGTCAGCAAAGCTGCAAAAAAGACAAGCAAACCGACTGTAAAGAAATCAAAAGTCAAAAGTCAAAAGTCAAAAGTCACGAAACCCGTGAAAAAGACTGTGGCAAAAAAGACTGCGAAAAAAATTGTAACTAAAAAGGCGGCTCCTAAAAAGAGTGCGGCTAAAAAAGTAGTTGCAAAAAAAGTAGTTACCAAGAAAGTTGCGGTTAAAAAGGCAGCGCCCAAAAAAGCAATTGTTAAAAAAGTCGCAGCCAAAAAAGTTGCAGCTAAAAAAATTGTTGCTCCAAAGATAATTGCCCCAAAAGAAGCTCCTAAAAAAGTTGCGCCTGCAAAAATCGATGCGGTTACTAAAAAAGCCGTTATAAAGAAAACCGAAAAAGTTTCTGTTAAAAAAGTAAGTGCTCCGGTGGTAACTGCAATCACTAAAATGAGAACCGACTACCCTGAGTTGCTAAAAACAATGGTAGAAGGGCTGGAAGAAAGAAAAGCAAAAAACATTACGATAATTGACTTAAGCAAAATCGCAAACCGCTCGTTTGATTATTTTGTAATTGCCGATGCAGATTCTAACACACACGTAGAATCAATAGCTTCGTCGGTTGAAGAGGAAGTGAAAAAGAAATTGCAGGAGCGTCCGTATCATACAGAAGGCTGGCAAAATGCCGAGTGGATTTTATTGGATTATATAAATATTGTAGTGCACGTTTTTCAGCGCCCGGTGCGCGAGTTTTATAATTTAGAAGCCCTGTGGGCCGATGCCGAAATTCAAAAAATTAATTAATTTCCAAGTAATGAGCGAGAATCCCGAAAATAAACAGAAAGAAAATACTGACCCTAACGCCAAGAATAATTCGTCTAACGATCAGCAAAAAAACGACGAGCTAAAAGATCAGTTTGATAAAATGCGCGAGCGTTTTCGTAAAGGCGGCCCCGCACCTAAAGGTGGCGGCGGTTTTAATTTTTACTGGATTTACGCAATCATCATCGTTATTCTTATTTTAATTACCTACTATGATAATGTTGGCGCAAGCGGCCATGCACGTAAAGCTACCGAAAACGAGTTTTATAGCATGCTGGCTAAAGGAGATGTTACCGGTATTGTAATTGTAAACGGCAAAGTGGCTGAGGTTACCATTAACCCCGACAGCCTTAAACAGTTCAGATATTATCATAATAACAAAGCTGATTTTGACCCAAAATTAAAATACGCGGGCCCGCATTATCTTTTAGCTATTACGGATGTAAATTATTTTTTAACACAAATTGATAACGAACAAGCAAAAGCTAGTGTGCCGGATAATAAAAGAGTACGCCCCGTGCGCGAAGACCGTACCGATTGGAGCGAATACTTAAGTTGGATATGGGGACTATTATTTATGGTTGTTATCTGGATGATTATCATGCGCCGCATGGGTGGTGGTGGTGGTGCAGGAGGACAAATATTTAATATTGGCCGAAGCAAAGCAGTGTTGTTTGATAAGGATACTAATGTAAATATTACTTTTAGCGATGTTGCCGGTTTGGAAGAAGCGAAAGTGGAGATAAAAGAAATTGTTGATTTTTTAAAAATGCCGAAAAAATATACCGACCTCGGCGCAAAAATTCCCAAGGGAGCATTATTGGTTGGCCCTCCGGGTACCGGTAAAACATTATTGGCAAAAGCAGTTGCAGGCGAAGCTAAAGTTCCTTTCTTCTCTTTATCAGGTTCTGATTTTGTGGAGATGTTTGTGGGTGTAGGTGCTTCGCGTGTGCGCGATTTATTTCGTCAGGCAAAAGAAAAAGCGCCTTGCATTATTTTTATTGATGAGATTGACGCCATTGGAAGAGCCCGAGGTAAAAATGCTTCGTTTGGCGGAAATGATGAAAGAGAAAATACCCTCAATCAATTATTAACCGAGATGGATGGCTTTGGTTCTAACAGCGGTGTAATTATTTTAGCTGCAACAAACCGCGCCGATATTTTAGATAAGGCTTTAATGCGCGCCGGTCGTTTCGACAGGCAGATACATGTTGACCTTCCGGATTTAAACGAGCGCAGGGAAATTTTCTTGGTGCATTTAAAACCTTTGAAGCTTGACACTAATTTAGATATTGATTTCTTGGCAAAGCAAACTCCCGGTTTCAGCGGCGCTGATATTGCAAATATTTGTAATGAAGCGGCTTTGATTGCAGCGCGTAATAATAAAAAAGTTGTAGAAAAGCAGGATTTCTTAGATGCGGTTGATCGTATTATTGGTGGCTTGGAAAAGAAAAATAAAATTATTACACCTAACGAAAAACGTACCATTGCTTTTCACGAAGCGGGACATGCTACTGTTAGCTGGATGTTAGAATACGCTTCTCCATTGGTAAAAGTTACTATTGTGCCACGTGGCCGTTCTTTAGGTGCTGCCTGGTATTTACCGGAAGAGAGACAATTGAATACCAAAGAACAAATTTTTGATGAGATGTGCGCTGCCTTAGGCGGAAGAGCTGCCGAAGAAATTATTTTTGGTAAAGTGAGCACAGGTGCCTTAAGCGATTTGGAAAAAATAACAAAGCAAGCATTTGCATCCATTGTGTATTTTGGATTGAACGATAAAATAGGTAACGTAAGTTACTACGACAGCAGCGGACAGCAGGAGATGTTTGGCAAGCCTTATAGCGAAAGTACGGCTAAAACAATTGATGAAGAAGTGAAGAAGATGACCGATGAAGCTTACGTTCGCACAAAAGAAATTTTGATGAACAACAAAGAGAAGTTAACGATGCTTGCCGATAAATTATTGGAGAAGGAAGTTATTTTCCGTGATGATTTGGAAACTATTTTTGGCAAGCGCCCTTTTGATAAGGAAGAAGAGCCGGTAGTTAATTTAAATAATATAACTCCAACCGAGGCGTAGGCACTCTATGGCACTTAATAAACAAACATTTTTTACAAGAACCGCCTCAGCAGCGGTTTTTGTTGTTTTATTAATCGGCTCAATTCTTTTTAATCAAATAAGTTTCATTATTTTTTTCGGCCTGGTTGGAATGGTTGGCTTGTTTGAATTTTTTAAGTTGTCAAAAATTACCGGGCATAGGCCTTACGCAGCTTTAGGGTACGCGTTTCATGTTTTTAGTATTTACAGTTGTATTCTTTTTTTTGAGCGTGTTCGCGATTTTTATAGCAGTCCTTTTTTACTACTTGTTATTTTAGCCGGCCCGCTTTACATGCTAGTTGAATTATTTAAAAAGAAAAGCAGTATTTTTAATGTTCCGGGATTTATTACTTCTTTTTTATATGTAACAATTCCGTGTCTGCTATTAATGTTAATGACGTTTCCAAAAGTGGGCACTGCATCCGGTGAGACTACTTATTTTCCACATGTAGTTTTAGGTATGATTTTTTTTATCTGGATAAATGATACGGGCGCTTATTTAGTTGGAAGTTTTTTAGGTAAGCATAAATTATATGAAAGGATTTCTCCCGGCAAAACCTGGGAAGGAACTATAGGCGGAGTAATACTTTGCATTGCGCTTTCTTTTTTGATGGTAAGAATTTTTCCTGAGCTTGAACTCAAACACTGGATTGCAATATCAGTACTCGTTGCCGTCTTCGGAACATTAGGCGACCTCGTAGAATCTATGCTAAAGCGAATTGCAGGAGTAAAAGATAGCGGCAACATAATGCCCGGCCATGGTGGCGTACTTGACCGCTTTGACAGTATATTTTTTGCAACACCTTTTGTTTTTGCTTATCTCGTTGCTACTGGGAATCTTTAATTCGAAGCGAGCTTTTCCATTATCCATTTTCTTTTCTGGTGTTTGCCAAAACCATAATATTTTGAACGGGAACTCATACAAATGCTAAAGCTTAATATAGAATAGCTCAGACTTGAGCCAGCTACCATAAAATACTTTTCTTTATCGAAACCGAGGTGCTTGTATTGTATGCTGATTAAGGGAGCTACAAATAATGCTGTAGCGAAAGCGAACCATCCTGTTCTGGCAAAAAAACGATTGGTTTTCATGCGTACAGGACTTGAATACATGAAACATATCACATCATCCTTCTTCATGGTGTAGGGTAAAACTTCATTCTTGGGATAATGTTTTGATCGTGTGAGTGAGATGCCTAGGCTATCATATGCAAGAACTTTAAAACTGCGTGGAAAAAAAGTAAGTGTAGAATCATTAATAGAGGTAAAAGATCGTATTTCGTACTCTGCGTCCCTTGCGTAATAACTAAAAGGTTTAGTGTACATGGTGAGCTCTCCTCGCGGATTTATTTTCATTTTCTTGCCATTATTATCCGTAAGAAATAAGGCTATTTGCGTAACGGAATCCTCTCTTACTTCAATGATCTTTTTTAGAGAATCTTCTTTTCTTTTTTTAGTATGTTGAAGGTTATGAAAATTAACTGGGCCGGTTACAGCTACCCTACGGAAATACATCCTTTCATATGGAAAAAATTCGCTTGTGGCCCAATGGTAAAGAATTAATTCATTCTCAGTACAGGAAATAATTTTGAATTCTTCTCTCTTCTCGCGGAACAAAAATTCGTTATCCGAATAACTATCAATTTTTTTAAAAATGAGTAAACTGTCCTTTGTTTTCCACTTACCAGCGGAATTGAGCGAATTACCCATTGGTGAATGAACGAATTGAAATCTATTCCGATAAAAGCTTAGGGTTATACTTAATGAGTTGGAACAATTTTTCTTGCCCTCATAACTTGTTTTGTAAATTGCCCAAGAGCCCTTTAATTGACCGTTTTTTTGACCATAAGCAGCAACTGAAAAAAGAACGAGAAAAAGAGTTGTTATTTTGGAAAGTGAAACGCGCATAGGTCAAATACGGCGTTTATACAAAAAGGTTATGGAATCAACCCAAAATCTTTCGCAATCCAATAGGTGCTAAAGAAATTTCTATCTACCGCAAACAAACCCGTTTCTCCGCCCTGAGTAATTGCAACACCTTTTGTTTTTGCTTATCTCGTTGCTACCGGAAATTTGTAGCAATCAATCAATTTTAATGAATCGTATCATTTTAGAGTTTCCCTGCGGGCCTTCCAGCCTGCAAAAATAAATTCCGGCAGGCCAAGAAGAAATTGTAAGAGAGAGTAATTCGTTCGTGTTTTTAGTTGCAAGCGTTTGCAGTTTTCTTCCAAATGAATCGTAAATGCCAATATGCGAAGAAGTATTATTTTTTACAGCAAAATAAATAAATTCTTTCGCCGGATTTGGATACAGGGTAAATACTAATTTACCGGTGTTCCCATTCAATTCATCATAAACAGAAACCATTCCCAAAGTATCTATCATAGGCGCGGTCCATACACTGGTCCCGTTAGCGTCGCGCATGGCCCATATAGGATACACGTGTTTGCCGCTCGCCTCAATCACATTGTAATCTCCCATAAATTTAGAAACATCCGGAGTAAAAGGACTGATTGTAATTTTACTGTCGCTAAAAGTATTTGCACCATCCGCCGAGCGCGAAATAAATACATCCGTCTGATTGCCTGTAGTAGATCTTCTGTCGTAATACATCACATATAAAAATCCGCTTACAGGATCAACACTTATTGCGGGCATAAATTGCTGTCTGTTGCTTGCGTCTGTATTCACTTTCATTTCCGTGCTCCAAGTTATTCCTCCGTCAGCAGAGCGCACAATGAAAATATCTGAATTAGTAGACCCATTTCTGCAATCAGACCATGTGATGTAAATATTTCCGCTGTTTGCTCCTGCGCTGTGATCGGTTGCAATGGCAGGCAAAGCAAGATATCTTATAAGCCCCGATACCGCATAATCCAATCCGCCATTGGGCTGGGTACCTACAAGTACTGGTGTAGAAAAAGTAAGCCCTCCATCTAACGAACTGCAAAATTTAATTCCCTGTCCGCTGGCCCAGCAAAGATAAATTTCTCCATTAGGGCCGGTAGAGAGCGAAGTGCCTAAATTGTAATCATCCTTATCGCTTGTTTTTAATGTGTCGTAGGGAATAATATCAACCGGTGCGCTCCAAGTTGCAGCACTATCTGTAGAGCGGGTAAACCGTATGCGAGTTAATGTAGGACCAAAAAAAATCATTTTAATATCTGTCCAGGCCAAATATAAATTATTTCGAAAGGGCGCGTAATTTTTTTCGGTGCATATCCATGGTTTGTCCTGAGAGTTAGTTCCGTTTTGTGCAACAGAAATTCCGTTATCCCAGGTTATTCCTTCATCGGTTGAACGTTGAATAACGATTGAACCGAAGGAAGTGAGAATATGCGCGCAATATAAATTGCCGCCGTAAGCATCAAATGCAAAACACGGATCGCCATGCAATGTTCCTGCTGTGCTGCTGATTATAGTTTCTGTCCAGGTGTTTGCGCTGTCGGTTGAGCGGTAAATATAATTCATGTTAGCGCCTGCAACGATCTTGTGCGGATCGAGCGGATGTATAGCGGCGTGTGTTTCATTAGGGTCGGTGCTGGCAGGCGCGCTTACCTGCAAATTAATAAGCTGTGCATAGCAGGTGTTGGCCATGCAGATTGCAAGCGCAATAAAACTTAGCGGGTTTTTAATTTGCATAAAACAAAGATAATCGATTTAAGTCTTCTCACCCCAAAGGGGGTATGTTATTCCCTTCAAAAATTAATAAATCAAATAAAGGAGAGAATAACCCTGAGCAGGCCAAAATTAAAGATGATGAATTAAATATATTCTGCCTCCGGGCTAAAAAATAGCAAGAAAAATTTTGTATAAACGCACACTTTTACCTGCAAACGGTACGTTTGTAGCTTATATTCTTCGTATTTTTGAGTGAAAATCAGAGGTTTTGATAAAGTTACAGAAGGTCCGTAAATCATATCACATCGGCAAGAACGAGTTTCCTGTGCTGAAAGGTATTGACATGCATATAAAGCCCGGAGAATTTGTTTCTATCATGGGCTCTTCCGGTTCCGGAAAATCTACTTTGCTAAATGTATTGGGGCTTTTAGATAATTACGATTCGGGGGAATATCATCTGAATGGAATATTGATGAAAAATTTATCGCAAACACAGGCCGCGCAATTGCGTAATAAGTTTTTGGGATTTGTTTTTCAATCGTTCAATTTACTTTCTTTTAAAAATGCTGCCGAAAATGTGGCGCTTCCTTTATACTACCAAAAAGTCTCGCGCAAAGAAAGAAATAAACTGGCGCAGGAGTATTTAGATAAAGTGGGCTTGCTTGATTGGGCGCATCATTTACCAAGTGAGCTTAGCGGCGGACAAAAACAACGTGTAGCCATTGCGCGCGCACTTATTGCAAAACCAAAAGTAATTTTTGCGGATGAACCTACAGGCGCTCTGGATTCGCAAACATCTTTGGAAGTAGTTGATTTATTTAAAGACATAAATAAGCAAGGCATCACAGTAATTATTGTTACGCATGAAAACGATATAAGTAAAATGACTGATAGAATTATTCGTTTGCACGACGGGATTATAGTGAGCGAACAAAAAGAAATAATAAACACACCGTGATTATATTTGAACGAGATAGCTGGCAGGAAATTTTTGAAACGATGAGCAAGAACAAATTGCGTACGTTTCTTACAGCCTTTAGTGTGGCCTGGGGAATTTTCATTCTTGTTATTTTATCGGGAGCGGGTAACGGATTAAAAAATGGTGCACAAAGCCAGTTTGGCAACGATGCGCAAAACAGTATCTGGATAGAAGCCGATCATACAAGTTTGGCCTGGAACGGATTAAAACCAAATCGCGAAATTATTCTCACCAACGAAGATTATAAATCCATTCGCAATACATTTTCCGAAATTGATATGGCATCAGCGGTGCATAAGGGATGGGGAAGCAAGCCTTTGTCGTATAAAAAAGAGCATGCAGGTTTTACAGTGCGCCCCGTAATGCCCGACCACAGAGACCTAGAGAAAGCAAAATTAATTAAGGGGCGTTTTATAAATAGTTCTGATATTAAAAGTTACGCTAAAGTATGTTGCATCGGAAAACCGGTGCAGGAAGCACTTTTTAAAAAGGAAGAACCGCTTGGAAAATTTATTGATGTAGAAAATTCTAAATACATGGTAGTAGGTGTATTTAAAGATCAGGGCAATGGAGATAATAACCGTATTTATATTCCGATAACAACCGCGCAACGTGCCTGGAACGGAAAAACAAATGTTAATACTATTTGGGTAAGTACCGGAACAGCTTCTTTACAACGAAGCGAGGAAATTACCAACGAGATAAGGCAGATGATGGCCAAGAAACATAATTTTAATCCTGCCGACAAAAATGCACTTGGTGTTTATAATAACAACGCGGAGTATGTGCGCGTAATGAATATGTTGGACGGAATTAAAATATTTGTAAGTATCATTGGTGTATTTACGCTTTTTGCGGGTATTGTTGGCGTAAGTAATATTATGATGATTATTGTAAAAGAGCGAACTAAAGAAATAGGCATACGCAAAGCATTAGGCGCTACGCCCGCTTCTATTGTGGGGCAAATTATGATGGAAAGTATTTTTATTACCGGTGCAGCCGGCTATACAGGTCTTGTTGTGGGAGTTGGATTAATAGAACTCATAAAATCAATAGGTATCGACAGCGAATTTTTTAAAAACCCCGACGTAGATTTTAAGATGGCAATTTTTTCTGTTATTCTGCTGATAGTTTCGGGAGCCTTTGCAGGGTTGATTCCAAGTTTGCGTGCATCAAGAATTGAACCGGTTGTAGCATTAAGAGAAGATTGAAATGGTAGTATTTGATAAAGATAGCTGGCAGGAAATTTTCGCAACCATTAAAAAAAATAAGTTGCGTACCGCGCTTACCATGTTGGGAGTAGGCTGGGGAATTTTTATGCTTGTTATTATGCTTGGTTGTGGAAGCGGTTTGCGTAACGGCGTACTAAGAGGTTTCAGCAGCCTTGCGCAAAACACGATGTTTATTTGGACGCAGTCAACCACTAAACCATACAAAGGGTTGAAAGCAGGTAGGAATTTTTTATATAATAATGCCGACATAACTATTTTAAAGCAGATTGATGAACTTGAAACTGTTTGTCCGCGTTTAATATTAGGTGGATTTAGAGCCGGCAATAATATTACCCGGGGAGTAAAGGCGGGTTCGTTTGAGGTAATTGGTGATATGCCCGAAGTAAATTCACTTGTAAAATTAAAATTAACAACCGGCAGATTTTTAAATCACAAGGACCTTACTGATAAACGTAAAGTTTGTGTGATTGGTTCGCGAGTGAAAGAAGTTTTGTTTAAGAAACAGGAAAACCCATTGGGCCAATACATTCGCATAAGCGGAGTTTATTTTATGGTAGTAGGCACAACTGCCTCTTTAATGGGTGGGCAGGAGGGGCAGGAGCAGGCGCAATTAATTAATCTCCCTTTTACTACTTTTCAAAAAACGTTTAATGCCAATGATAAAGTGCATGTATTTGTTTGTAAAGCAAAAGACGGAATAGATGCAGCAACAGCTGAAGAGAAAGTTATAAGGGCACTAAAGCTAAATCATAAAATTGCTCCAGATGATAAAGTTGCCATAGGTCATTGGAACGCGGGAGTAGAATTTAAAAAACTAAGCGGGTTGTTTACCGGAATTGAAATTTTAGTTTGGATAGTTGGAATAGGCACGCTGTTGGCAGGAGTTATTGGTATCAGTAATATTATGTTGATTGTGATTAAAGAGCGGACAAAAGAAATTGGTGTAAAACGTGCTTTGGGTGCAACGCCGGCAAATATTATTATGCAAATATTACTGGAGGCAACATTTCTTACATCTGTTGCCGGCTATACAGGTTTAACTGCCGGTATTTATTTGCTTGAGGGCTTAAATAAATTAATTGGAGATGATGAGGGATCGATGTTTACAAATCCAACTGTTGATATAAATATTGCAGTGAAAGCATTAGTAGTAATTATTATCGGCGGATTAATCGCCGGATTTATTCCGGCAAGAAGAGCAGTATCCATACATCCGGTAGAAGCATTAAGAACAGAATAAAAATATAAACAACACAAATATGATTAAGCGCGTTATTAAAATTTTACTTTTACTTATTGCAGGTGTAATTTTTGTATGGACAATTTATTTTCTGTATAGCAAATCGCAAAAACCGCCGGAGGAATTTAAAACCAAATCACCGATAGACACTGTGGTTATAAAAAAAGCAGTGGCTACCGGTTCAATTATTCCGCGCAGGGAAGTAAACATGAAATCGCGCGTTTCGGGGGTGATAGAGAAATTTTATGTGGTGGCGGGGCAAGAAATAAAAGCAGGCGATATTATTGCCCGCATAAAAATTATTCCGAACATGGCAGCCTTGCAATCGGCCGAAACGCGCGTTAATCAGGCTAAAATAAGTTTTGATAATGCCAAGATTGAATATGACAGAAATAAAACTTTATTAGAGCAAGTCGTAATTGCAAAAGCAGATTATATGCCTTCCGAATTAAAATACAAAAGTGCTGAGCTTGAAGTAAGAGCTGCCGAAGATAATTTGCAGATTATGAAAGAGGGTGTAAGTAAATCGATGGAGACGGCCTCTAACACTATTGTTAAATCTACTATTAGCGGTATGGTACTGGATGTGCCGATTAAGGAAGGAAGTTCGGTGATTGAAAGTAATACTTTTAATGAAGGCACTACCATTGCCATTGTTGCCAATATGGGTGAAATGATTTTTGAAGGAAAGGTGGACGAAAGTGAAGTAGGAAAGATTTTATTGGGAATGCCATTGGTATTGACCGTAGGGGCTATTGACAATGAAACATTCAATGCTAACCTGGAGTATATCGCGCCCAAGGGCGTTGCTGAGAACGGTGCAATTCAGTTTTTAATACGTGCCTCTGTGGGTAAGCAAAAAGGTAATATTTTTCTGCGCGCCGCTTACAGCGCCAGCGCCGATATCATCATCGCCAAAAAAGAAAAAGTAATGGCGATACCTGAAAGTGTTATGTCGTTCGAAAAAGAAAAACCTTATGTAGAAGTGGAAAAATCTCCGGGCATATTCGAAAAACGTTTTATAAAAACGGGTCTATCTGATGGAATTTATATTGAGGTTTTGGAGGGCTTAACAAAAACGGATAAATTAAAAATGCCTCATGTGGAGGAAAAGGATAAGAAGGATTAAAAAGGGCTCCCGTTTTACCGGGAGCCTTTTAATTACTTAGAAACAATTGCCGGATTTATATTTGAAGTTACCAGGCCCATTTGAATTTGAGTAAGGGCATTTAACACAGCTAAATTGCTGTAGATAAAAATGCCTTCGGAACTTCCTTCAAAAATAGTGTAGTCAAGTAAATTACCCGTGTTACCAGCTTTTAAATTATATTTCGAAATTAGTTTTTTTAATTCCGATATTGACTTTACGGCTTCTCCGTTCTCCATAAATTCATCGCCCAGGCCGCCTTCATAAATTACAATATTTTTACTTTCAAAATCAGCGGGTAATGCGGGTAGGCCGGTTTCGGAGCGTATAATCAGTTCTTTTAGTTTCTCGCAGATATTTTGAATATCGTTAAATTCTTTTTTACCTGCTTCATCTATTACAACTTTTGATTTCATATTTTGAAGTAGCTGCTGATTTTTATAATAAGTTTTAGTCTCCAGAAAGGTGAGCTTCGAACTTTTTCGCAAAGAAGTTAATGTAAACAGTAAACCTGTTGCCCCAACTAATATAATCGATGTAACAATGGTATTTACTTTGGTTAAAGGATTTCTTATCCCGGTAAAAAAGTAAACAGGAATAAGAATAAAAATGGAAATCGCGCTCGTTGAAATCCAAAGTAAACTTGCCCCCGGCCAATGCATAATCTTAAAAAGGGTTGACATGCAAAGTAATATTCCGATAAGTGTTCCCATAGAGATAATTATCTTATCTCTGCGGGTGCTTGCTTCTCTGTTTTTTAAAATCAGCATCAGTGGAAGAAACAAAAAGCTTATTAAGCTTATGCCTAGTACCAGACACATTCCTGCACCCGGCCAGTGCATTATTTTTAAGAAAGAACCCATTAAAAGAAGGCCAACTGCTGTTGCCCCGCTTACTATCATTGTTTTTTTCATAGCGTAGTAGTTTTTAAAAGTTAATAGTGTGATGGTTTCTTCCTCAATCTCCCATAGCTCGTGTTTAAAAAACTGCTTTATGGTTTTTTGATAGAAGCTCTCAAAGTCATCACCATCTTTGAGATTTTGCTCAGCTATACAACAAACATGATCCAGGAGGTTTAACTGCAGGTCCTCCATCTCAAGGCCACGACGTCTCATGTCATTAAGAATAAAATCAATTTGTTGTTCAGTAACGCAATACATTATGCAACCTTCGGTTTAATGTCTAATAAAAATTTCATGGTATCCATAAAATCGGAAAACTCGCTGAGTTTTTCTTTCGATTTTGCTTTGCCTTCTTTGCTTAAAGAATAATATTTTCTTACACGCTTACCGATGTACTCGGTTTCGGTGGTAAGAAAACCGTCAGCCTCTAATGCATGAAGCGTGGGGTAGAGCGCGCCTTCGGTAAGTTGAATGCGGTCTGCGGTAAGGTCTTTTACTTTTTGTGTAATCTCGTAACCATACATACGTTTGTTTTCTGAAAGTAATTTCAGGATGATGGTTTTGAGTGTGCCTTTAATAAGTTCGGATGAAAATAGCATGCGTTATGTTTTATGTATAACGCAAATATACATCAGTTTATTATACATAAGACTTATATGTATAACAAACTGATGTAATTATTTGATTTCCAGCAAGAAAATTTTAGTTAACGATGCTTACAAGCAATATTTGTTGTATTAAAAATAATACAAAAGCAAGCAAGGTAAGGAACAAAATGTTTTTTTTAGCAAGCATGGCAATAGTATTAGGTTAAAATCAATCAATAATTATTTTCTTGTACGATTTTAGTTCCTTCGTACGAAGTTGTAAAAAATAAACGCCTTTCGGTTTTTCACTTAAATCTATTTCCGAAATATTTTTATCCGACTTAAATACCATTTCGCCTATTGCGTTATAAATTTCGATAACTGTTTCGGGATTATTTCCCACATCAACTTTAAATTTTCCGGAAGTGGGATTTGGATACACGCGGATGTCTTTAAAATTAACAGCCTCTGCAACACCTGCCGAATTTATAATATCAAAACTCTGTGCGCAGGTAATGCCATTATATGTAGCTTCAAAAGTATAAGTGCCCTGCACGGTTGGCAATAATTTAGAATAAGCTTTATAGCTAAATTTATAAGTAGAGTTACTGGTACTTGTCCAGGTATTAAACACACTTGCGTTAGGGTTTAAAATTTTCATGGTTGCAACATTGCCACTGGTTTCGTTGCGAATAAAAATGTAAAACTTAGCGTAGCCCGGCGTCATTCCCTGACCCTGAAAAGGAATTGTATAAGAAGTACTTTCGTTTGAAGTTTCTGTAACGCCGCAAGCAGGTGCTATGTAATCCGTTGTGTGCACAGATGCTTTTACAATTGCGGGCTCAACATAAGGTTTTTGTACAGTCCACCAACTTGAAGCATTTAAAGAATTACAACTTCCCGAAAACGGATCATTATAAGTTGCTGAAGTGTTGCCGCTCCAAACTTCAAAATGTAAATGCGGGCCCGATGAACTTCCTGAACTTCCAACTACACCTAAATATTCTCCGGCAACAACTGTTTGTCCAACACCTTTATTTGTAAGCGAACCGCTTTTCATGTGCCAGTACAATGCGCATGAACCATCTGAGTGCTGAACAATTATTGAATTGGCTGTTGCGTTGCTTCCGCTTCCCAAACACTGACGGTCAAACTCGCCGTCGTGCCATTGCACAATTGTTCCGGCCGCCGCCGCAATTACCTGCACCTGATTATTATCCATTTTATAAAATGGAAAAGGCCCAATGGCAATGTCGGTTCCTTTATGCCCATCATACGTAATGCTTCCGCAATTGTAATCTTTAAAATTGGTAGCGGTAAAATCCTGATCAACGTGTGCGCTTATAAAATAAAAACTGCAATCGGTTAAACCACCTCCCGCCTGTAAGGGCCAGTTAAGTTGGGTGGTGAAAGCATTTTTTTGTAAACCTGGGCTGGCCGGATACTTTGAATTTTTAACACAGATTTCATCCAGCACTTTATATTCTGCTTCGGAAATGCAGGGATGCACGGCATCATTTTTTTCGAAAGAATACGATTCACTTTTTTCAGTGATTTCTTTGGCTTTGTCCTGCGCGGTTGATTTTGAAATGGCGACGGCAAAAAGTGCAAGGAACAGTAGGGATAGTTTTGTTTTCATAAAAATATTTTTTAAAGGTTGATGAATAATTTTTTTTTAACTGAATTTAATAGCTAATAGTACGATTGCGGCTAAGCCGATAATCAGTAGCGAAGTTTTAAAGTATTTCATAACGTTTGTTTTTGTTGTTAGTAGCCGGCGCTTGCTTTAAGCCCCTCTTACTAACTAAAACGGATGGAAAAGCCTAAAGGTTGGGTATAGGAAGAACGAAATAGGGGCATAAACTTAAATAACTGATAACCATCAAAATAAACTATCTGTAAATTCAGTAAATAAACTTCACCTATGAATTTGCTTGTGGTAATCCTTAACGTATTCAAAGTTCCTCGATTTCAAATCATACTTAATAATAGCTGAAGGAAAATCATCCGTATTTATTTTTTGCTTGCTGCTCTCAGGATCAAGTTCAATATGTATCAGTATCCTGAATTTTCTTGCAGCAATTTTTGTGGGTAATTTGGTATCAATCAGAATATATTTTCCGGCCACATCCTTTTTTTTGTAGTATATGGTATATAATTTATTAGGACTGAGCGAAAAATGTTTTGGTGAATAGTCAGTAATAGCAAGAGAGTCTTTGGTGTGGCTGTCGTAAAATAAAAACACATTGTAATCGGGCAATAAAGTTTCCTTAAACGTTACTTTTGTGAGCACCTGAATATTTGCTGTTTTATCATCCTGACAAAAGCCTGCTTGATAAAACAAAAGAATGGCGAATATGAATTTTATACACCTCATTATTTAATAATCTGAAATTTTGAAAAGTGTAAGGGAAGATTATTTTCATCCGTAATAATAAATAGATATAAGCCATTTTCATAAGAAGATAAATCAACGCGGATATCATTACCCTCAAATTTATATTCTTTAACCGAAGTGCCGTTTGCCGAGTATAAATGAACATATTTTGTATTTGGTGCAGAAGCAGGAATAACAATATAATTACTTGCAGGGTTAGGGTAAGCCGATAAAAAAATTGAGTTAAAATTATTTACACTAATACCCGTTGAACAAGTTGTAACATTTTGAATTAGAACCGATGAATTTGTACAACCGTTTACATCGGTTCCGGTTACGGTGTAAGCCGTATTTGTAATTGGATTTACAGAGACAGAATCACCAACGGCGCTTGTACTCCATGTGTATGTTGCAGCGCCCGAAGCTGTGAGAGTGGCTGTTTGGCCTATGCATAGTAATGTATTGCTGGTAACTGAAGTAATAGTAGGTAAAGGAAAAAATGTTACAACCTGCGATGAAGAATCTTTGCAACCCGATGCATTGGTTATTACAAGCGTGTAAGTTCCGGAAGTTTTAACTTCAATTGATTGTGTATTTGCACCTGTTGACCACATATATTCAGCTGAAGGCTCATATTCGTAAAAATCATTTTGCGAGGCAAAAGAAGTTGCTCCCGCGCCAATGTATCCTTTGCTTCCAATACTAAATGCAGTTGCCGCTAATCTGGCTGAACCTAAAAAATTTGTTTTTTGTGCCCAACTGTTTGCCAAAGTATCATATTCCCAAAAGTCATTATAATTTCCTGTAGACCCGGTTCCGGTACCTATATAACCTTTGTTTAAAATAGTAAATCCAACTGCATAGTAACGGGGTACTCCGCCAAAATTTACTTTTTGCGTCCATGAGTCAAGTTGCGCATTGTATTCCCAAAAGTCATTGAAAAAACTTCCGTCTAAGCCGGTGCCTATGTAACCTTTATTTCCAATACTAAAAGCTGAAGCTAACCTGCGCGGCGCGCCTCCAAAATTTGCTTTTTGTGTCCAGCTATCCAGGTTGGGATCATACTCCCAAAAATCATTAGTTAAAGAACCATCGTACCCAGTGCCAAGATAGCCTTTGTTGCCAATGCTAAAACCAACAGCGCCGTGTCTTCCTGTTCCGGCAAAATCTGCTTTTTTAGTCCATGTGTTTCCTATCGGATCGTACTCCCAAAAATCGTTTGTGTAAGTACCGTCGTCGCCGGTACCTAAATAACCTTTGCCGCCAATGCAAAATGCAGTAGCCCATTTGCGTGGTGTTCCTGCAAAATTTGCTTTTTGTGTCCAAACATCAGTTGTGGGGTCATATTCCCAAAGATCATTTTGTGTTGCTCCGTCAAATCCGGTAGCAATGTAACCTTTGCTTCCTATGCTGAAGCTTGTTGCGCCCCATCTTTCTGTTCCTCCAAAATTTGCTTTTTGCGTCCATGTGTTTCCAATAGTATTTGCCAGCAGGTTTACAGAATCGGGCCCACAAATTGTTGTAGAACCACTTGGTGTTATGTTTGCCGTAAATGTACATTGCGCTTTTGCATTTGTAATTAATAGAGTGGCGGATAAAAGTAAAAGAGAGATTTTTTTGTTCATATAGTTTTGGTTTTGATAAGTGTTTGTATTTTATTTAATAATATTTAATTTTTTCATTTCTTGTAGCGTAACGGTTGGTGGTGTTTCGCCATTTTTAATTTTACGAATTACTAATTGCGCCACTTTTTTTGCATCTGATTTTTTTATAAAGCCATTGTTGCCTGCAACTCCTGGAATG
Source organism: Bacteroidia bacterium (assembly GCA_038214655.1). GTDB lineage: Bacteria > Bacteroidota > Bacteroidia > B-17B0 > Aurantibacillaceae > PALSA-968. The sequence goes on from JBBQRR010000005.1 coordinate 98,482, forward strand.
GAAGGTTGATGTATAATCATCCGTTCATTTAAATAAATATCATAGCAATATGTTTTGTTTTCAAGCATACAAATTTTATACGTGAAATTTTTGCTCTTCCCGGAATCTGCTGCTCTAAAGGGAAATTGCGTTTTAGTATAAATAGATTCAAACGAGGTGAACTTTGAGTGCGGATAAAACGAACCGCAAAACAGCGTAAAAAAAAGTATTGACAGAATATTTTTCATAGCAGAGTTAGATTACTTAATTGTGCTTTACGAATGAAAAAATGAAATGAATGTATACAGTAGTTAAAAGAGAAGGGGTTTTTAAGCCCCTTCCCCGCTTTTTTTTAAACAACCAAACTATATTTAAACTAAAGCAAGATTTTAAAAATTACTCGCACCTGATGATTTTTTTTGTAGAAATAATTCCTTCAATATTTGTTTTAAGGAAATAAATTCCTTCTGCATCAACACTCAGCTTATACGAATAAGCCCCTGCTTGTAAATGATTGTTTTCAATTTTTTCTACCTCCTGACCTAAAGCGTTAAACAGAGAGATTTGAACTTTACTCGCAGAGGTTAATAGCAGTTCAACAGATGTTTGTTTGGCAAACGGATTAGGAAAAACATTTAACATCGAATTATTTGTTGTCTGCGCAATTCCCGCCCCACATGGATCGGTTATTTGAGTAAACATAAATCCGCCCTGACAACCGTTAGCATCGCTACCGGTTAAAGTATAAGTTGTGTTAACAATTGGGCTAACCATAATGCTTGAAGTGGTTGCACCTGTACTCCAAGTATAAGTGCTCGCACCGGCTCCCGAAAGTGTTGCCGAAAAACCTACACATAAAGTAGGGCTCGATGTAGTAGCAATAACCGTTGGTGCATTATTTATTAGAATAGAGCAAGTGAAAGCAGCTTGATTAGCCGCAACAACATCCGGTTTGCCATCATTATTAAAATCGGCAACCGATAAAGTATTAGGTGCTCCTCCAACAGCAAAAATGTTTGCAGCGCCAAGTAATCCTGCTCCGTTGCCTAAATGTGCGGTAACCGAGTTCGATCCTACAACTGCCACATCCATCTTTCCGTCAGAGTTAAAATCACCAAGTGCAAGATCTCTTTGTGTTGCACTTGTAGGAAAGTTATTTGCTGCGCCAAAATTTCCAACGCCTGTTGCTAAAATAATAGAAATAGTACTTGTTCCGTTATTAACTGCGGCAATATCAGGCATGCCATCTCCGTTAAAATCGCTGATACCAAGACTGTATGGATTGGAGTTTGCTCCTGTAGAAATAGGATTTGCTACACCAAAAGTTCCGGAGCCGGTTCCAAATAATACAGATACCGAATTTCCAGTTTCATTGGCAACAGCTAAATCTAATTTGCCATCAGCATTTAAATCTGCGATAGCCACATCATAAGGGGCTGTACCTGTTGCGTAAACTATAGGCGCTCCAAAAGTTCCATTTCCGTTTCCCAGTAAAACAGTGGCGCCGTTTAATGCGGATGCAATTACAACTAAATCCGGTTTAGAATCATTGTTTAAATCGGCTATAGCTATATTACGGGCATTTCCTGCAATGGTATATGTGGCAGTAGGGCCAAAACTTCCTGTTCCTGTACCAAGTAATATACTGTATGAATTACTTTGCGTGTTGGCAACAGCAACATCCAGATTTCCATCGCTGTCTAAATCAGCGCAAGCTACGCCGTAAGGCTGCGGACCTCCCGGAAAATTTGCGGGCGGTCCAAAAGTTCCGGCGCCTGTACCTAAGAAAAGAGAAATTGTTCCTGTTTGGTTAGCGGTAACAATATCCTCGTTGCCGTCAGCGTCAAAATCCCCTGTTGTTGAGCCAACCGGAGCAGGATTTGTTGTGAAAGTGGTTTGTGGCAAAAAGCAAATACCCTGTGCTTTTATATCTGTTGCAGTGAACGAGATAAGCAAAGCTGCGGCGAATAATCGTAAAGTTGTTTTCATAGTTTTGGTTTTTTAATTGTTATTTTTTTTCGGAGAATTTCTCTCCTTATTAACTAACACGTAACAAAAAGCTAAAAGGTTGGGTCGATTAAAAAAATTATAAAAAAAACAGGAACAAGGTCCTGTTTTTTTCTGTCAACTTAATCTTTTATCAGTTTAATTGTTTTTGCCACCCCGCCTTTAGAACTTACCCTAAACAAGTAAATTCCTTTTGGCACCATCGATATATTTAATAATTCTTCGTTATTGTTTGTTGTAAATTGTACACTTTTAGAAATAATGAGGCCGCCGTTGATATCCAATAGCTCCAGTAAAAATTCTGTTTCCTCAGTCACGCCCACATGAACAACTAATTTGTCGTTAGCCGGATTTGGGAAAATGTGGAATGGCAACGTAGTGTTTCCGTTTTGTAATACACCGGTACAGCCAACAAAAATGGTTATTGTATCAGTAGAAATACAACCGTTAGGGCCTGTGGCGCTAAGCGTATAATTTTTAGTAGTAATAGGTGTGTAGGTAGCAACCGATCCTATTTTATTGCCGGGTTGCCAGGTATACGTATTAGCTCCCGAACCGGTTAGCGAAAAAGATTGCCCTAAACAAATGGTTGTTGTGGTTGGAGTGATACTTAATGCCGGCGAACCTATAGTGACTACTTGTGTGCTTAAAGCCCCCGAGCCAAAACTATTTGTTGCAGTTAATGAAATGGTGTAAGTTCCGGCATTCGCGAAAGTTATTGGAGGTGCTTGCACTGTTGGAGTATTTATTGTAACACCGGTTGCAGATGTAACACTCCAACTCCAGCTTGTAGGCGAGTTAGTAGAATTATCGTTCATAGTTAATGTTGTTGGTACCGCACAAATGTTTCCCATATAATTAAACGCAGTAACAGGTGCCGCATTATTTGGCACAATATCTACCTGATAAACTCCGCGGCCATAAGTAGAAGCGCGTAATTTTGTAGGTGCCGCCGGAGAGATTTCTAAATCACTTACCGGGGTATTCGGCAAACCTGTGTTATACAATTGCCATATCGGACTTGAATTATCAACATAATAAACGCCAACATCCATTCCAATATAAATTCTGCCATTGGTATTTCCTAATTCGTACACCGCGCAGTTAGCAGAAATGTTTGGCAGGTTGCCATTGCTAATGTTTACCCAGAGGCCTCCGGCGTTAGTTGTTTTATAAACCTTGTTGTTACCGGAATATCCACTAATGGTAATCCAAGCTGTTTGAGGATTTGTTGGATCTATCACTACAAAAGAAGGGCGCATTGTTGCAACGGTTAATCCGTTGTTGCGCTGATTCCAGGTTGCTCCACCATCAATGCTAACTTGCATTCCGCTTGTACCATGTATAACATATATATATTGATTGTTGGATGGAGCCACAGCAAATTCTTTTACGTATTCTCCGGCTGTAATACCAGTCATGCTTCCTGTTGTTTGATTCCATAAAATACTACCGCCCGTAATTGATTTAAACATTTGTGTTTTTCCCAACCAAAATGTTGTAGCTACCTGCGGGTCTTGCTTCCAAGGTGTAATCCATCCGCCTGCAGCTCCTGAGCCTGAGGTGCACACAGTCCAAGGGCCGCCGTTTACCTGATTATACAATTGGCTATTGGGTAAACTGGCAAATATATTTTTATCATTTGTATAATCAATAAAACAATCAGCGCCATCTGCCGCTAAACTTGCCGAGTATATTCCATTGTTATAAATATTTGATCCGTTATCCTGATGCCCTGTAATCCATAAATTAGGAGAGAGACTAGATAAACCTAATTTATAAATCTGCGCGATGTTCATCGGGTCAGTTAAATCTGTCCAACTACTTCCTGTATACGAGCAAATGCCTCCGTCGTTAACGGTGTATAATGTTCCCGAAGGGCTATACTCTATTTCGTGATGGTCTGCATGAAGAAAAGGAACCGGACTGCTGAATGGATACGCGCAACCAATATTGGTCCAATTCATACCGCCGTCTAAAGAAGTTCAAACACCTAAAGCTCCGAGGGTAACTTCATTTGCATTTGTAGCTGATGCGTCTATACCTAAATCATACCAACCTTGCCCGCTGTTTCCGCTAGTTGTAAAACAATCCTGTCCCACTAAATTTGTATTGGGAGATGTTGCAACAACGGTAAATGTCGTTCCTCTATCGGTTGATTTATAAAATCCCTGCATGCCACTGGTTCCTGAAGCGGATGAAACAACGTAAACTAAATTTGGATTAGCAATTGTTGTTGCAACTTCCATTCTGTTAGAACCGCTGGTTGGAATTCCATTTGATATTTGTTGCCACGTTGCACCTTTGTCAACCGATCTCCTAAAACTTAATCCGCCTGCGTAAACCGTGTCCGGATTATTGGGGGCAAAATCCAAATCATAAATATTTCCTGCTTGTACAGGTGTAAGCGACCAGGTTGCTGCCGCTGTAGTGCTGCGATATATTCCGTTGCTCGCAGCAGCCATTACAATTTGCGGATTAACCGGATTAATAATAATTTTTCTTAATTCTATTTTTTGACTAACATTAAATACAAGTGGCGTAGCGCTCCAGGTAAGGCCACCGTCAATAGATTTCCAAACTCCCATCGAAGAAATATCTCTGAAAGAACCATAACCATCGCCGGTAGATAAATACATAATATTGGTGTTGGTTGGATCAATGGCCAAATCGGTACAGCCAATTACCGAAAGTGCATCGTTAGTTGTTGTCCAGTTCACTCCGCCATTGGTAGATTTCCATAATCCGCCTGCTGCTGCACCAACCCAAATTATATTTGCATTGGTAGGATCAAAAGTTATAAAGTTTAAGCGGCCCGCTTTTCTGGGAAGGCCATTGGTGGCATTGCCGATAAGATTTCCAAATGGCCCCATGGCTGTCCATGTGGTTGATTGCGTTTGATTATTTGAAATATTTTTTTGATTACTTTTTTTCAGATAATCCTGGTAGTTCTGCCAGGTTGTACCCAGCTGTGTTAAATCGCCGCTTGGGTAAACGCGTGGCTCAACATAATCTGCCCAACGCTTAAATTGTTTAATGCCCTGTCCGCGAACGGTTTTGTCTTTATCTTTCCAATACGCATTGAAAGAATCGCGGATGGCGTAAAAGTTTTTTTCTTTTTGCCAGGTTGTTACCCAGTCTTGAGCTAAGAAAGTTTTAGCACAAAGAAGAAATAGGATTACAAATAGTTGTTTTTTCATGGCTTGGTTTTTTATCGGATAATTGATACTGAATTAAAATGTCTTAACACTGTGTAGAAAAAATAATAGCCAGAGTTAGGATAGCTGCAATACCTGTAACAAGTATACCTGTTGCTAAATGTTTCATGATTTCTATTTTTTTAGTTTTGTTTAAGGGGATTTTCCCCTCTTATAAACTAACACGCATCAAAAGAACAAAAGGTTGGGTAGTTTTAAAAAATTAATGGTACGCAAGGCCAAATGCCACATTGCCATTATCTAAGGTAATGGTATTGCTGCCGTTATAAAGTGTGCATTTTAATTGGGCCTGCACTTTTTTTGTGGTTTGGCCGGACGAATTGCTGCTATAGGGGCTAACCGCTGTAACCTGAAAATAACTGGTACTTGGTTGTGAGGCATTATCGGATGTGTAAACAGTTCCGGCAGCGTCTGTCCAGTTTATCGTTACATTAGATAGTGAGTTTGGATTTGTGATTGTAGGCCCGGGTAAATAATAAAAACCCATAACCCCCTGAGTATAACTTTGCGTTTGGCAATGGCGGTTAAAAACTGCAAACTGGTTTTGCGCATTGGTAACTGTTAAACTTACGTTATACAATCCGGGTGCTGTGTAATTATTTGTAGGGTTTGCTAGAGTGGAAGTATTTCCGTCTCCAAAATCCCATAGATAATAGTAGGGGCCCCCTCCGCTTGCGTTGCTTGTGAAACTTATAGAATTTACAGTTGCTGTGTAAGTAAAAGTTGCGTTAATGCCTGATTTGGGCGTGCCCAAATAAACAGGCTTGCAAAGACTTTGTGTTGTTAAATTTGCAAAAGTTGTAGTAAGGCAGGTGGTATAATTTCCGGGGTGTGTATAAATGTGTGTGGGGCTTTGTAAATTAGAAGTAGTTCCGTCGCCAAAATCCCATGCCCATGCCTGCGCGGCAACGTTGTACGTATAAGACGTAAAAGCAATGCTGTATTGGGTAACGGTGCCTCCGGGAATTTGCAAAGCATAATAACCCGGAACAAGAGAGGTGTTAATATTTGCCGAAGCACCCGTTGCAAGACTTTGATAATCGTTAACTATAATTTGCAAACTGTTAGTGCAGTTAGAAGTGCAGCCGTACGGTTTTAAATCGCCCGTAAAATTATAAACGTTATTTGCATCTTGTGTATACGAAGTGTACATATAATAATTATTTACGCCGGCATTTAAGCTTACCGGTGCACCGTTCAGGTTAGCCGAAAAAGTAAATACAGGCTGATTACCCGGCGCGCCAGCCTGCACCGGATCACTTTTTTTACAGGATGAAATGCTAAGCACAAAAAGCGCGGCTAGAGCATAAAAAATAATTTTTGTTTTCATTTTACTTTATTTAAATAATTTGTAGGTTAACATAAGTTGTCCCGAAATATTATTGTGAATGTTAATCCCGGTAGCGCTTCCGGCTTTCTGAATATTTATTAATCCGTAGTTGAGATAGATTCCTAAGCCGAAATTTTCAAATAAATCTTTTCTGTAACCGGCCATTATGCCAACATCATAAGCTGAAAACCCATTATAGTATCCCGAGGTTTTTTTGGAAACTTTGTTTTGGATGCCGGTGTAACTTAGGTCGTAGGTTGTAACGATATTTGACGAGTTGAAAAGATAGAAAAAGTTTGCACCCAATACAACCGAGTTTTTTTCGTTCAGGTTATATTTTAAAAACAAAGGGGCGGTAACATAGTGAAGTTTATCAGTAACAATTTCAGTTAACTTAAATGTGTAACCAAAATCATAAACGGTACTTGTTGTAAAAGTACTGGCGCCCGAATAAGTAGGCATATAGGTATAATATATACCTGCGCCTATTTCCCATTTTGGAGTAAATGCCTTTGTAATATTAATTCCGCCTACCGGACTAATTCCGCTACCTCCCGATAAGAAGGTATTTACTCCGGCGTCTAAAGAAACTGTCCAGTCGCTATGCGGTTTGCCTGCGCTGTCTTTTTGTACAGGTAGTGCAGTTGCAGCAGGAGGTAAGGTGTCTTTTTTAGTAACAACAGGCTGCACGTTTTTAGTTGTGTCGGCAACTGTAGTGTTTGTTTGCTTAGTTGTATCTTTTGCCGGAACAGCGTTGTTATTTGAAACAATGGGTTGCACAGTAGTAGTGGCATTATCCTTTGTTTCTTTAACAGGTGTAGTTTTTGTTTCGAGGACGGCATTTTTCTTTTCTTCCTTAATTGCAATTGGGCTAACAGAAGTGTTTTTTTCTTTGCCTCCATCGTTAGAAACAAGTTTTGTTGAAGCATTATCTTTTCCATTTCCCGAACGAACAGGCTTTGTTTCTTTTTTAGTAGTAACAGACTCTTTTTCTGTTTTTACGGGAGGAACAATTACCGAATTAGACTTTTCTTCGTTAGCTGCAACGGAACCGGTTTTTGCTGAGAGCTCATCTTTCTTGTTTTTCGACTTAGCCGGTCCTTTTTTAAGTACAATAGGTGCTGAATTTGTATTTACCGGATGAATAATTACAGCCTTGTCTTTTTCTTTACTTACTGTAGCTGAAATATTTTTGATTTCAGCAGCATTTTTAATTTTCTCTTCATTCGCAGACTCCGGTGCAACTGAAGAAGTATTTTTTTCTTTTTCATTTGTTGTTGTTTGAGTATTTAAAGGTTTGTTTTCAGTTGCTGATTGCTCAATTTTATTTTCAGTCGTATTTATTTCTTTAGATTTTGAATTAGTTGAGGCAGCGTTAGAATTTTCGGCGATTTGTTTTTTCTCTTCTTTAAGGGTAAGTGTTGCATTATCGCCTTTATTAATAACAAAAGGTATCATCACCAAAGCACCAACAATAATGCCGGTAAAGAAAATAATTCCCCATCTCCTTCTTTTTTCTTTTTTGCGCGTGGCAATAATCATCTCCTCGGCTTTTGCCCAGTTTTCTTCGTCAAAAGGAAAATCCCTCTCGTCAGAGAACTTCAACCTTATCAGGTCGTCCAGTTGTTCTTGCTCGCTCATGGGGCGGTAATTTTATAAGGTGAAACAATTTTTTGTAACATTTCTTTTAGTTTTTCTCTCGATGAGTTTAAGTGCCATTTAGAAGTTCCTTCGGTCATGCCTAACAATTGGGCAATTTCCTTATGGCCAAAGCCATCAATCACATACAAATTAAAAACCTTTTGACTCATGGGCGGCAACAGACGTATCAATGAGTGGATTTCCTCCACATTCATTTTTGTCATTACGTTATTCATTTCGGCATGGTCGGATGTTTCGTGATATTCTTCTACGTACTCAATATGCTCGCTGTGTTTTTTCTCTTTTCTGTACTCATCAATTAAAGTATTAACCATCACTTTCCGTATCCAGGCTTTAAAAGGCACTTCGGGCTTATATTTTTCGAGGTTTGTAAGAACTTTTAAAAAACCAATATTTAACATTTCTTTGGCCGCTTCTTGTCCGTTAACATACCGCACACAAATACTCATAAGGTACCGATAGGTAATCTTATAAAGCTCGTACTCCGCTTTGCGTTCGCGGTTAATACAGGCGGTTATCAGGTCCAGGTCAACGTTCATTATTGTAATATACTAAGAATCTCTTACAAACTTATACGGCCCAAAAGACACAAAGGTTGGGTGTACGAATTTATTATAATTGTCTGTTAATCAAATATTAAAGATTTTTTTTGAATCAACCCAACCTATGCATTTTTTTGTACGTTACAGTTTAATGCAGGAGATTAAAGTAGTCTCTGTCTTTAAAAACAAAAATTAAAAAACATGAAAGTAGCAATACCCACCTTCACAGAATGTTTACTCATTGGTTTACTTTTCCTTTCAATTAGCACAAAAGCGCAGCAACCTTGTGGTTACGAAAAAGCGCGTGAGTATCAATTACAAGCAGATCCTGCTTTTAAAAACAAAGAAGCGCAGACCGAAGAAAGAATAAAGACTTTCATTCAAAACCAAAATCAAAACAAACTGCAAACGGGTGTTATTGATATTCCTATTGTAGTACATGTAATACATTTAGGCGAGCCCGTTGGAACCGGATCAAATATTTCGAACGCACAAATCTTAGGCGCCATTCAAACGTTAAACAATATGTATAAAAGCGTTAACGGCTTTGGTGTTGATATGCAGATAAATTTTTGCCTCGCAGTTCGCGATCCAAATGGTAATCCCACAACAGGTATTAATCGTGCTGATGGCTCGGCAGTTGGAAATTATGCTACTGATGGCATGTTTGCGCTGCAAGGTGTAAGCACAGGTACCTGCACAAATAATAATAATGTAATTAAAGATTTAAGCAAATGGCCTCCGGCTTCTTACCTAAATATTTGGGTAGTGTATAAATATTGTATTCCAACAGGATGGACTCTTTATGGTCAGGCTTCCGGACAAACAGGATCTGTATATGATGGTGTAACTATGTTTTATACCGAAATGGCTCCTTCAAAAATTACACTAGGACACGAAATAGGCCACATGCTTTTATTAAATCATACTTTTCAAGGCGACGGAACCGGAAGCACTTGTCCGGTTGATACCTCTTGCGCAAATAACGGTGATCTTATATGTGATACGCCGCCGCACAAAAGAGGCGATTGGGGAGCAACGAACCCTTGCACCGCGCTTGGAATTTGGGACAATTCAAGATATAATTATATGGCCTATAGTTGGGCCAATGTGCCCGTAAGTTTTAATGAAACAAATTGCTTGTTTACAGCGGGACAAAAAGCACGGGCCCGAGCTGCCATTTATTCGCTTACAAATATTAAATACCTTAATTCAAACGGATGCACGCCTCCTTCTGCAATGGATGCCGGAATAGAAAGTTTTACTTATCCTGTAAAAACAACGTACACATCAAACTGTAATTTCCCAAATGCGCAGAGCCCTGTAGTTCAATTAAAAAATTACGGATTAAGTACTTTAAGTTCGGTTACTATTAATTACCGAACAGATAATAACGCATGGAGTAATTATGCCTGGAGCGGAAATCTTTTGGCAGATTCTTCAACAAATGTTACGCTGCCTTCATTAGCAGTTACGCAAGGCGCGCACACTTTTTGGGCTTATACTTCAAATCCAAACGGCGCAGCCGACGGATACACATTAAATGATAGTGCAAATTTTGCAATGAATTATCTTTTGCAACAAACCTCAACGCTTTCTTTATCTGCAAGCTCAGTGAGTCCGGCATGTTTTGGAGGAACTGATGGTTCTGCGGGTGTAAATGCTGTTTCTTCTCCTTCTAAGTTTGAAGTTAAAGAAGATTGGGAAGGCTCCTCAACCGACTGGACCATTGTAAACGGGGGTGAAGTAAACCATTGGGTTATTGGCAGTGCTACATCCAACGGTGGTAATAAATCTATTTATGTTACCAACGATAATATTTCTAATGCATATCAGGTTAACGCAAGTTCTTCGGTACATGTATACAAAGATTTTTATTTTCCTGCGGGCGCAACAAATATTAAAATTAAATTTGACTGGAAGAATGACGGTGAGGGCGGTGGGTTTAACGGAGTTGACAGACTAAGAGTTTATCTGGTGCCTACTTCCAAAGTACCGCAACCGTCTTACCAATTGGGTATAGCCCCTCAATATACGGCAACATCAATAGGTTCTTATTATTCGAATCCAACATTTAAAACAGATTCTATTATAGGGCTGGATTTAAATGCCGGTAGCTCGAAACGAATTGTTTTTAATTGGAGAAATAATTCGGCGGCAGGAACGCAGGTTCCGGCGGCTATAGATAATATAATTGTTAGTTACGATCTTCCTGCTATTTCTGCTTACACGTATTCCTGGACTACAACGCCTTCTCAAAGTACGGCCACAGCGTCTTCTGTTGGTGCAGGCACTTATAGTGTAATAGTTACTGATGCAAATAATTGTGCTGCTACTACTTCGGTTTCGGTTACTAATCATGCGCCTTTGGCGGTAACAATTACAGCTGCAAGTAATACAGTATGTATAAATAATAGTCCGCTTACATTAAACGGTTCGCCTGCCGGAGGAACGTACAGTGGCACGGGCGTTAGCGGAAATAGTTTTGATTCTTCGGTTGCAGGAGTGGGTACTTTTACACTTACGTATAACTACACAGATATGTATGGTTGCAGCGGCAGTGATGCTATGCAAATGACCGTAGGAGCTTGCACCGGTATTAATCAGGTAAGCGCTGCTAATGGCCTTGTTGTTTATCCGAATCCGGGACAAGGAAAGTTAACTGTGCAGACAAACGAAGAAACTGTTTTTTATATTGTAAACGAGTTGGGAGAAATTATTCTTTCGGGAAAAGCCGATAAAGAAAATAGTTTTGCAGTGCAGGTAGCCGATTTAAGCGCGGGAATTTATTTTCTGCAAGCACAAAGTCAAAATAAATCGTTCAGGCAAAAAATTGTAATAACCAAATAAATTAATGAATTTTAGCAGGGAGGGAAGTAATTACACGGTAGTTTTTCCCTTCCTGTTTTATTTTACGGATTAGTTTTTTAGCTAGCGGTAATCCAAAAACTTCTTTAAGGTTGCGAACTTTGGCAAAAGGCACCTGATGCTTGGTGCACTGTTTTTGTAAAAACGCCAGCGTTTGTTTTTTTACTTCTTTATTTAAAAGAGCAAAAAGTTTTTTTCGGCTATGTACGCGCGATTGATTACTGAGATAAATTTTAGCGCCGGTTATTTTTTCAATCTTCAAAATTTTACATAAATCAATAAATTGCTTATCGCTGCCAACGGCAAAAGTTACGGTATGATTATCTTTTGTTTTAAAAATTTCTCCGTAGGGCGCTATGTTGGGATGTAACGAGCCCGTGCGTTGAGGAAGGTGCTTTGCATTTAGCCAGTTTGAGGCCTGATTTGCCAATGAAGTAACGGCCGCGTCAAATAAAGAAACAACAACGTGACTTCCTTTTTTGGTTTTATTTCTTTTTAGCAAAGCTAATAGAATGGCTTCTTTTACATGATGCGCGGCAATCAAATCAATTAAAGCAACCGGCATTTTTAGCGGGCCACTTTCAGGAGTTCCGTTAATGCTCATAAAACCACTTTCGGCTTGTAAAATTAGATCGTACGCTACGCGTTCATCTGTTTCAGAAAAACCAATGATGGACGCATAAATTATTTTTGAGTTTATTTTTTTTACCGAAGCGTAATCGAGTTTTAATTTTTTATCATCGCCCTTTTTGTAATTTACAATAACTATATCCGCATTTTTAATTTGCGCAATACATTTTTTATAATCGTCTTTATTCTTCAAATCCAAAAACAAATGCTTTTTTAAAAAATTCGCAGCTAAAAAATAAGCCGATAGTTTAGATTTTTTATTTTCTTCGGGCAATTTCCAGCTACGGGTAACGTCACCGCCTGTTTTTTTATTTTCTATTTTGATTACTTCCGCACCCAACTCGGCAAAAAACAAACCCACACTGGGGCCCGCCAGTACGCTGGCAAGCTCAACGACTTTAAATTTTTTAGAAAAGAAGGGCTTGGTAGGGGACATATTATTTTCAAAAATAAGGAATGATCCCCTAAAACAAGAATTTAGGTTGGAGAATTTGTAAAGGAAAATTCATAAAAATTGCTGCCCGCTGCTGGGTATTTGGATTTCATTTCCATATCCTCGGCCAAACTTTTAATAAGATGCAAGCCAAGGTTATCTTTTCTAAGATTTTCATTAAAATCAAAACCGTCTCCCGAATCACCAACCTTTAGTATGATATGATTGGCAGGTTTTTCAGTTAAGGTCAGTGTTAATTCGTAGTTTTTTACTTTTCCATGAGCGTGTTTTACCGAATTTAAAAAAATCTCGGTTAGCACCAAGCCAAGGTTAATAGCGATTTTAGAGGGAAGTTGACTACTTAATGCGGCCACAGAAGTGTTAACACAAGACGCAATTTCGGGATGCGAGCGTTTAAATTCATTAACCAACTCATTAATATAATCACAAAGATTTACACTCGTATAATTTTTTGTTTGGTACAAAAGCTCCTGAATTTTAAGCATCGAAAAAACACGCTGTTCATATTCTTCCAATATAGTTGCAGGGTCGGTGGTTCTGCCTTGTTGCCTGCTTAATCGCAAAAGACTAATTAGAATGGAGAAATTATTTTTTACACGATGATTGATCTCCTGTATTAAAAGTTCTTTTTCTTTTATGGCGGCTTCAAGTTTGTACTGCGCGGCTCTGCGATGACGCGCTTCTAAATTTGAAGCCAAAACTGTAGATAAACTTAGCCCAAACGTGCGTTCCGTCTCACTGAAATTTCTTTCGGTTTCTCCTGTTTTTTCAAAACAGATTACGCCAATTAATTGCCCTTCCATGCGCAAAGGCACATCCATAACCGAAATGATATCGTTGGGCTTTAAATAAGTTTCGGAAAATTGAGAAGTAGCCGGGTGATTATAAACGTTGGGGGCGAGAATAATTTTATTTTCGCTAATGGCTTCGAAGTAAAGGGGATAATCGTTTCTAAGTATTGTAGAATTTTTTGAAAATAAAGCTGTTCGCGAATCAAACTCGGCAATAGATACCAAGGCATCTCTCTCAACATTAAAAAGCCATATATTAAGTCGTTCGATCCTAAGGGTAATAACAATTCGTTTGGCAAATTCTAATATTAACGCATCAATATCGTCCCGTTCTAAAATATGAATTTTAGAAACGTTATCTAATTCCTCGAGGAGATTTATAGATTCGTCTAACATAGTCTTTCCTACATCTAAAGTAAACTATTTTGGCGAATAACAAGGATTTCGCATTATTAAGCTTTTATTTTACTTTTGCCCTCAAACCACGCTATGCTCACGGTAAATTTCAGCCCCTTTCCCCAAATAGAAACAGAGCGCTTGTGCCTGCGGGCCATTCGTCATTCGGATGTAAATGAAGTATTTGCCCTGCGATCTGATAAAGAGGCAATGCGTTTCATAGCCAAGCCCATTATGACAAATTTGAGCGAGGCTGAAGCACATATAAAGATGATACATGAGGGAATAGAAAAAACACAACATGTTAATTGGGCAGTTAAACTAAAAGGAAAGGATAAATTAATAGGAATTTTGGGTTTTTACAGAATGACCTTAGCGGATTACCGAACAGAGGTTGGCTATATGCTCTTACCGGATTATCACCGTAAAGGTATTATGAGCGAAGCCTTGCGTGCCGTAGTGGATTACGGATTTAAGGAAATGAAATTTCACCAGATAGAAGCTATTATAGATCCCCGAAATTCAGCTTCCGAAAATATTCTATTGAAAAATAAATTTGTAAAAGAAGCGCACTTTAAAGAAAATCATTTTTTTGAAGGAATGTTTCTTGATTCGGCACACTACTGCATTCTTTCGCGTAATTGGTAATTTACACTTTTGCTTCAGCAAATTTCTTCTTAAGATATTTTCCGGTATAAGAAGCTTTGCAATTGGGTAATTCGTCGGGCGTTCCTTCAAAAATAATAGTCCCGCCATGTTCTCCGCCTCCCGGACCAAGGTCAATTAA
>JBBQRR010000006.1:0-112450 GCA_038214655.1 Bacteroidia bacterium
TAAGGCTTGATTTAGTTTTTAGATTCTTATAGTCTAACTTCATGCTGTTAAACTATACTTTCAAAGAACGCTTTTCTCAAACACTTTAAACTTTTTTCTAACTGTATGTTCTTAATATCTTATTCGGTATAAACTCTAATAAATACGCGTTGTACGAAGTTGCTTTGCATTGTGGATTTTCCGATTCCAGTCATTTTAACCGGTGTTTCCGAAAAATTACGGGGCTAAACCCATCGGCATACCGCAAAATGATTATGGGAGTTGCTTAAATATATAGGGACCGTTAGTTTAGTTGACTTAAGAGTCGGAACCCACAAGGCACTTGGAATTATTCCAGGTGCCTTTTATTTTTTCTTTAAAAACAAAAGCCCAATAGGATAAAATATAAAGAAGGAGACTATAAACGTTACTAATTCAAAAATAGCGCTGTAATAATCCCACCCTTCCATTTCTGATGCGAACCAGATAAAAGAGTATGGAAAAAAACCGAAAAACAGCATGTTATTGTGAAAAGATGAGTCAGCCATCAGATACCCAAAAAGATTACCTAGAGCGAAATAAGAAAGCGTAAGTATAAGGGCAATTTTAAAACTTTTACTTTTGAGTCGCATGATAATAATTAATTAGAAGATAGAATCAAACACTTCTCATTACCCCATTTCCCTTTCAGTTTTTCAGGCGCAATAACATTCCCACTACAATCCACATAAAGCCCTTCAGAGTTTCGTTTTATGATCCAAAACGTGCCGGCATTAATTTGTTCAATCACTTTTTGTTTTAATTCTTCGACGGGTATTTTTTTTAATGCTCCTCCAAGCAAAAGTCCCAGCGCATTGTTATTTAAATCCATCACACTTGAAACAGAATCGGGAACCTCGCCGTCTTCCGTTTTACTTTTTAGGAATTGCCGGTAATTTCCTCGCTCATGCGCTTTGCCAAGTTTTAATAATTTTTTACGCGAAACAAAGCGATTAAAATATGCCATAGCAAAAGCATGGCGAAAGGCATCGAGCTTTCCGCCATTGGCATATTGGTCCAAAAGATTTTTAGTTTTTACTTCTTCGTAAACCGCGTACATTTCTTTTTGATGATTTTTTATTTTGAAAGAAGCAAAAGGGTGAAAAAATGCCCAGCGCTTTTCGTACTTACTTAAAGAAGAGAATGTTTTTGGCTGAGGAAACATTTTGCTACAGAGCAACAAAAGCACGATAAGCGCTATCCTGTGGGTTGTTTGGACACGAATTACACTAATTTTTTTTATAGTTTGTGAAAGTAGTGTGGTTATAGTTAGAGGAGAGATTTTTGACCAAGCCATACTTATTACATACTTTGACATTAACGCCACTAATTTTATTTTTTTAATTCGTGAAATTCGTGTCATTAAAGTCGTTGAGAAACTTTTGTAACCATCTCGTTTTTCCAAGCCGCAAAAGTGCCTTCAATAATTTTTTTGCGTGCTTCGCCAACCAACCACAAGTAAAAATGTAAATTATGTAAACTCGCAATCTGCGCGCCTAAAATTTCTTCGCAATGCAGCAGATGGCGCAAATAAGCTTTTGAATATTGTTTATCCGCAAAACAATCGCTCTCCGAATCTATCGGCGAGAAATCATTTTTCCATTTTTCATTCTTAATATTGATGATGCCGTTGCGGGTAAATAATAATCCGTGACGGGCGTTTCTTGTTGGCATCACGCAATCAAACATATCAATTCCCAAAGCAATACACTCTAAAATATTTGCAGGAGTGCCTACGCCCATTAAATAACGTGGCTTATCTTTCGGTAAAATCCCGCAAACCAAATCTGTCATCTCATACATCATCTCGGCCGGCTCGCCAACCGATAATCCGCCAATAGCATTTCCATCTAAATTTCTTGATGCAATATATTCGGCCGATTGCTTGCGCAAATCTTTGTACACACTTCCCTGTACAATGGGCAAAAGCGTTTGCTCGTAACCGTATTTATCGGGCGTAGAATTAAATCGCGCAATACATCTATCCAACCAACGATGCGTCATGTGCATCGAGTCGCGCCCGTATTTTTCTTCGCAAGGGTAAGGCGTGCACTCATCAAAAGCCATCATAAAATCGGCGCCAATGCTGCGCTCAATATCCATCACGCTTTCCGGACTAAACATGTGCGAGGAACCATCAATGTGCGATTTAAACATTGCACCCTCTTCGGTAATTTTTCTTTGATTTGCCAATGAAAAAACCTGGTAGCCCCCGCTATCGGTAAGTATGGGCCCGTTCCAACCATTAAATTTATGTAACCCACCTGCCTGTTCTATAACAGAAATGCCCGGGCGTAAATACAAATGATACGTGTTACCCAAAATAATTTGGGCCTTAACATCCTCTTTCAATTCGCGCTGATGCACGGCCTTAACCGTACCCGCGGTTCCCACGGGCATAAAAATGGGAGTCTCAATTTTTCCGTGCGCGGTTTCAATAAGCCCGGCGCGCGCGTTTGAGGAAGGATCGGTATGTTGGAGGGTGAATTTCATTTTTTTCTTTACCGCTAAGACGCGGAGGCGCTAAGATAGATTTTTATATTGTGTAGAAGACGCAAAGTTTTTTACAGTTTAAAAGATGCTATGGTTTCTAAAGTAAATTCTTCCAGCGAATTTAAAATTAAATCGGCAATAGTAAATTTTGGATTGCCATGGTTATGACCCTCGGGCACCGCAATAACTTTCATGCCCGCAGCTTTTGCAGAGATAATTCCGTTTACCGAATCTTCAATTACCACACACTCATTAGGGCGCACGTCCAAACATTTGGCCGACAATAAAAAAACTTCGGGATGTGGTTTGCCGTAAAGCAAATCCTGGGCCGATTGCGTATGATGAAAAAAAGATTTTACGTTTAAAGTTTCAAGTACGCAATCCACTAAAATTTTTGAGGAAGAAGTAGCCAATCCTATTTTTTTATTTTCTTTTTTCAGAAGCTCAATAACTCGCATAAAACCCGGCATCGCTTTTCCTTCGGCACGAATAAGTTTGCAAAGCTCTTCTTCAATGTTTTGTTCAACCTTCAGCTCATTATCGGTAAAAGGATGTTTTTTGTTCCAGATTTTTATCACCTCGTCAATGCGCATTCCGGTGGTTTGCGCACAATCAATTTCGCTAACGGGCAATCCGTCGGTATTAAACACTTTTACCATGGCTCTGCGCCAAAGTGGCTCCGAGTCGATGATAACTCCGTCCATATCAAATACAAAGGCCTTTGGCATTGTTAATTACTTTGTTTAATTCTTACAAAGTTAACACAAATACCCTTGCTCTGCTCTTGTAACTTTGTGCAAATGCCTCAAATAAATCTGCATAGCATATCATTCTGGGTAGTTGCCCTTTTTACTCTTGTTTCTATCTACCAAATGTGTGTGTATTTATTTGTGTACGGCAAGGTGGCTTTTTATAAAGAGCCCGCAAAAACTGTAAATGATATGCCCCCGGTTTCGGTTGTGATTTGTGCTAAGAACGAGGCCGACAATCTTACCGAGTATCTGCCAAAAATTTTATCGCAGGAGTATCCTGAATTTGAAGTAGTGGTAGCAAACGATTGCAGTTGGGATAATACGGAAGATGTGTTGCGCGAGTACGGCAAACTTTTTCCAAACCTCAAAGCAATTTTAATTAAAGAAGACGAATATTACAAGCACGGAAAAAAATTCGCACTCATGGTGGGCATTAAAGGAACCAAGTACGAACACATTTTATTTACGGATGGCGATTGTTACCCAACAAGCAATCACTGGATAAAAGAAATGATGCAAGGCTATGGAGCCGGAAAAGAAATTGTAATTGGTTATGGTCCGTACAAAAAAGAAAAAAGTTTTTTAAATAAATTAATTCGCTTCGATACCTTTATGATTGGCATGCAATATTTGTCGGCTGGCATAAGTAATAAAGCCTACATGGGCGTAGGAAGAAATTTATCTTACAAAAAAGAGTTGTTTTTTAAGAACAAGGGCTTCGCTACGCATTATCACATTACTTCGGGCGATGATGATTTGTTTGTGAATCAAGCTGCAAACGCGAGCAATACTTCGGTAATTATTAATAAAGAAAGTTTTACTTATTCGATACCCGCAAAAACTTTTACAGATTGGAACAGGCAAAAGGCGCGGCATTTGAGTACGGCGGGGCTTTATACACCTTCTTCTAAAAACCGGTTGATGATGTTGCACGGGGCCAATTACTTGTTTTGGATGTTGGCAATACTGGCTTTTACACGGGTTGACTGGATTATTGTGACGGGCTCCTTGTTCCTGCTTAAAAATATAATACAGTTTATTACGTTATACAAAGGCGGCGAAAAGCTCGACGAAAAAGATTTAACGGACGGATTTTTGTTGTTTGAATTTTTATTGCTATTCTTATACCCTGCATGGCACCTTAACCGGGTGCTGTTCAAAAACACCAAATGGAAGAAGTAGAAGATAATAGTCATTTTTCATTTAAAGCTTTGTACGATATAAAGCTGGTTGAGCGCGCTATGAATAACGGCGACCAGAAAGCTTTTGCAGAATTAATGAAACGCTACTGGGAGCCCGTATTCTTCATGCTTAACCGCATGGTGATGAATAAAGACGATGCCGAGGATTTAACTATCGAGGCATTTGGCAAAGCATTTAAAAATTTACAACAATACTCTCCGCAATACGCTTTCAGCACTTGGCTGTTTAAAATTGCATCCAACAACGCCATTGATTATTTGCGCAAAAAGAAAATGGAAAACCTTACTTCGCTGGATAGGTCGGTTGACCGTGATGGGGGAGAAGAGTTGAACCAGCAAATAAAAGGGCATGGCTTAACGCCCGAAGAAACTATTATTAAAAAGCAGGACGCCGATAAAGTACACGAGGTAATTGATAAACTTAAACCGCGCTATAAAGAAATTGTAGAAATGTTTTACATGGAGCAATTAAGCGTGGAAGAAATTTCTAAACGGTTGGATTTGCCGATTGCCACTATAAAAACACGTTTGTTCCGCGCCCGCGATCTTTTACAACAAGTGCTTTCCCGCAGGACCGAGTAATGGAAGGTGTTGAAATAATTTTTTCTTACTTCCCGAGTTTAACCGAGCTACAAAAAAAACAATTCGGGCAATTGCAGGATTTGTATAAGGAGTGGAACGAAAAAATAAATGTTATTTCGCGCAAGGACATCGATTCGCTTTATGTGCATCACGTTTTACATTCGTTGGGTATTGCCAAAGTAATTCAGTTCAAATCCGGCACAAAAATTTTAGATGTAGGTACGGGCGGAGGATTTCCGGGAATTCCTTTAGCCATTATGTTCCCTGAGTGTAAATTTCATTTGGTAGATTCTATTGGTAAAAAAATTACAGTGGTAAAAGAAGTTGCTGCTGCTTTGGGATTGACAAATGTTTTGGCTCAGCAGATTCGTGCTGAAGAATTAAAAGATAAATACGATTTTGTAGTAAGCCGCGCCGTAATCGATACGAGTGTTTTTGTAGGATGGATAAAAAACAAATTCAATAAAAAAGGACAGCACGCTTTGCCCAATGGCTTTTTACTTTTAAAAGGCGGAGATTTAGGTGAAGAATTAAAACCTTTTAAAAGAGAAGTAGTGGTTGACGAGTTAAAATCTTTTTTTAAAGAAGAATTTTTTGAGACTAAGAAGCTTGTTTATTTGGCGGCTTGATTGTTTTTTCAAATTTCTTATTGATTATTTCAATTATTTCTCCCGTACCAACAGTTCTGCGAGGCCCGTCACAAAATCTGAATTTTTGTCCAACAAAAAGTTTTTCGTGAAACATTTCTTAAGACAAGATCGTAATCTCGGCTTTAACGAATTCTCCCGGTGAAACTAATTCTTTATCAAGAAAAGTTTGTTCGCCGGAGGTAAGAGGAAGTAATCCTGGAAATTCAATTAATGGCCTGTATTTAGATTTCGCGGCAGTTTTTCTTCCACCTTCTTCTGTGGGGGTGTATTTTAACTGAGCAACAAAGTCAGGCCTATCTCTTCCTCCTAAATACATCGGATTTTAAATTTTATTCTTGCTACGAACTGCCAACAAAAAAACTGCCTACTGCCCACTTTGTATTTACTGCCTCTCTTTCCCCTCCCGCTTTCTTCTTCTCTTTTTCTCCCATATGTTCAGCAGTTCTGTAAATAACGAGAAGCCAAGCGCAACGTAAATGTAACTTTTTGGAATTGCGAAACCGGTAAATACAAATAGAGATTCAGAAAGAAGAATTAAAGCAATCACCAATAAAAATGCCAGCGCCAGCATTTTAACACGTGGGTTGCGGTTTATAAAATTAGATACCGCACCGGATGATATAATCATGATGAGCATAGAAATAATAACCGCGCTGCTCATTATTAAAGGATTTTTTGAAACTACAACGGCGGTAAGAATCGAGTCGAACGAAAAAACAATGTCAATCAAAACAATTTGTATAATGATGCCGCTAACACTTATGCGTTTTACCTTGGGGCCGTTGCCATGCTCGGCACCGTTAACTTTTTCCATAATCTCGCCCCAAGTTTTATAAAGAAGAAAAACGCCGCCTGCAAAAAACACTAAGTCACGAATAGAAATTGGATATTGTCCTAAATGAAAAAGCGCCTCGTTGTTGTTTGAAAGATAACTTAGCGTGAACAAAAGTGCTACACGTATAAACACAGCTAATACTAAACCCGTAGTGCGCGCTTGTCCTTTTTGATTTTCGGGTAATTTATCGGCAATAATGGCAATGAAAATGATATTGTCTATGCCCAAAACAACCTCTAAAAGCGATAAAGTGAGTAAACTGATGAGGCCCTCGACAGAAAATAGGTTAGAAAGCATGGTAGAGAAATCCATAAAGGCCTGTTTTTCTACAAAAATACGATTTTTAGCGGCTGCTTTTAAAAATTATTCTACTTGATTTTCAGCTGATTAGTAATTATTTTAGTACTATGCCTTGCATAATACTAAAGAAAGCCCTTATCTTTGTATCGCAGATTAGCTGATGCACTAAAAACTAAAACAAAATTTAAAAAGAAATAACAATGAAAACAAAAACTTTAAAAACCTTCACCCTCGCAGCCATACTAAGCCTCGGCTTTTTATCGCTAAGTGCGGCAGGTACGCCAAAAAGCGAAAGCGCAAACTCGGCACGCCAAAAAATTCAGCACGCCGTTTCTTTACCGCAGGAATTAAAAAATCCCGGCTACGCACAAAAAGTAAAAGTGTCGTTTGTACTTGATGCTACGGGTAAAATACAAGAAGTAGGGGCAAACACAAACAACCCGGCGCTAAAACGAGCAATCGAAAAACAGTTTAAACAAATTGTTTTAAGTGAGCTGCAGGCCGGCGCTTATAATGTTGAGTTAAATTTTAATGTTTACTAAAACCTTTTCAAAATGAACACAGAAAATACAAAAGCGCAGATGAGAAAAGGAGTGTTGGAGCTTTGCATCCTTTCTATACTGGTGAGCGGAGATGCATATCCTACCGAAATCATCGAGAAGCTAAAAGAAACCAAGCTGGTTGTTGTGGAGGGAACTTTATACCCTTTGCTTACCCGCTTAAAAAACACCGGCTTGCTAAGTTACCGCTGGGAAGAATCTACATCCGGACCTCCGCGTAAATATTACAAACTAACCCCCGAAGGCGAAAAGTTTTTACAAGAGCTTCAGCAATCCTGGAACGAACTTGTAGATGCAGTAAATAAAACCATTAATCACACAGCAACACAATCATAAAAACAAAAAGTCATGAATAAGACACTAACCATAAATATAAGCGGCATAGTTTTCAATATTGAAGAAGATGCTTACGAAACCCTTAAAAGTTATTTAGGCAAAATGAAAAGACATTTTGCAAACGAAGAAGGCAGCGACGAAATTGTAGCCGACATTGAAGCGCGCCTTGCCGAACTTTTAAAAGCGAAAATAAACGCGGGCAAACAAGTATTGGTGACAGCCGATATAAACGATGCCATTGGGATAATGGGTCAGCCCGAAGATTTTTCGGACAACGGCTCGGAAGAAAATAAAAAAACAGAAAATCATTCTTCCACTTCTTCTTCGCAAAACTTTTACGGCAACAAACGCCGCCGCGTGTTTCGCGACCCCGACACAAAAGTATTGGGCGGAGTATGCTCCGGCATAGGAAACTATTTCGACATCGATCCGTTATGGATTCGCTTGGCGCTTGTAGTATTGTTCTTTGGATTTGGCAGCGGCTTTCTGTTATACATTATTCTTTGGGTAATTATTCCCGAAGCAAAAACTACAGCCGAGAAATTAGAAATGCGCGGCGAGCCGGTGGATGTAAATACCATCAGCAAAACAATTAAAGACGAAGCTGAAAATATTAAAAATAAAGCGAAAGATTTTGGCGACAATGTAAAAGATCATTTTTCTAAAAACAAAGACAATACCGGAAAATTTGTGGACTTATTGCGCCAGATATTTTCAACCATCTTTAATATCATTGGAAGGATTGTGGGAGTCTTTTTAATATTTATTGGAATCGTGTTCTTTGTAGGCTTGTTTTCTGTGCTTTTTGGTTTCGGAAAAATTGATAACCTCACAACAGGCGAGTTTATGAATTCGTTTGCAGGAGAAGACTTCCCGATGTTCTGGAGCAAATTTGGATTAGTACTTGCAGTTGGCATTCCATGCGCTATGTTTATTTATAAAGGATTGAAACTGCTGCTGAATATAAAATACCATAACCGTTGGATTAATATTGGCGCGGGCATAGGTTGGGTAAGCGGTTTAATACTTTGTTTTTGCATTGCGGCAAACTTTGCAAATCAGTTTTCGGAAGACGCAACACTGAAACAGCAGGCAGATGTACGTTGGACAAAAGGCGATACACTTTATCTAAAAGCAAGTGCAAATTATAACAAAACCGACAGCGATGTGGATTTCTCGATTGATAATGGGCGCTGGTACATAAACAATCAAAGTAAAACAGCCACCTGGTGGGGTAAACCAAAAGTAAGAGTAATCATGTCGGAGAACGACAGCCTGTATGTGTTTATTATTAAAAGCGCTAACGGATTAGAGAAAGCAGACGCGGCACAGCGTGCAAAAAATGTTAGCTACAATTTGGTGCAGCAAGACTCAGTTGTGATGATTGACAAATATTATTCTTTTCCCGCGCTGGATAAATTTCGCGGCCAGGAAGCAGAGGTGTTGATAAAAATGCCACGTAACAAAACGATTTACTTTGATGGCAGCCTTAAAAATTTGCTATACGATGTGGATAATACCAATGAATATTATGATAGCGATATGATTGGTAAATACTGGAGGATGACGGATAACGGTTTAACGTGCTTGAACTGCCCTAAGAAAGAACACATGTACAACGCGCATGGAATTCGCATTGATCATCCAAATACCAAAGTGAAAATTGATGAAAACGGAATTGAAGTAAAATCTATGGACGCGCATGTAAAGATTGACGAGAACGGGATTAACATCGACTCGAAAGAAGAAAAAACCAAAGACGAAGAAGAGAAGGATTGATAGGTGTGGTTGATGATTAAGATGAAAAACAGCCCCGTAAGCGATGACGGGGCTGTTTTTTTGTCCTTTTTTAACAAAAGGCCTTTTAAAAAACATGTTAAAGGATATTGCCGGCAACAAAAAAGCGTTTAATTTTACATAAACAAATAAAACAAACCCTATGAAGAAATCATTACTTATTATTTTAACTGCAACTTTAACCAATGCTTTTGCCCAAATTCCAAACGCGGGTTTTGAGCAGGTAACCACAACCACAGGATTCTGTAATACAGGTGGGGCACCTATGACTACACCTACAAACTATGCAACAACTGTTAGTCCTACGGCCACCACTAGCATTTCCCATAGCGGAAGCAAAGCTGCAATGATAGCCTCGGTAGGCGCGCAAGCCTCAAGTTTGATAACCTACGATTGTATTGCGTTTCAACCTTACATAACTTATACAGGAATTGTTCCGGGAAGCATGACAGCATGGGTGCGTCGCGCTGCATCGTTAACAAACGATACACTTACTATTACGGTGGCGGTTTATGATAATGCAACCACGGCTATAGCGGGAGGGCAGTTGGTGATAAAGGGATCGGGTTATACCTCGTACACACAAGTAACCATTCCTATGACCGTTGTTGGAACCGGAATACCAGCAAAACTTGAAATATTATTTTCGGGCTCTGCGGTTTCGGGTAGCTCGTGGTACGTAGATGATCTTGCGTTTGCTGCTGTAGGTATTGCAACTTACGGAAAAGATAATTTTACGATGTACTATAACTCAAACAATAGCGCCATAGAAATTAAAGCAAGCAATGAAGAAAATATTTTTGTTTGTGTTTACGATGTTGTTGGAAAAAAAGTATTGGAAACCCCTTATTTGCAAATGCAGAACGGAAACTCAACTGAAGTGAATACACAGGGATTTCAATCGGGAATTTATCTGGTGCAAATTCTTGATAAAACAGGAGTGCTTTCTACCAAGCGAATTGTGATTCAGTAAAATAATTTTTATTAAAAAAGAACAGCCCCGGCATCGTCAGGGCTGTTTTTTATTTTGTAGATTTGCCACTGAAAAATAAAACATCATGAAAAAAATAAGTTTACTAATTATTGCAATTATTACAGCCATTACACTAACTGCCCAAAACGGAGCGCACATTCAGTTTAAAATCACTTCTGCAAAGGGAATGAACGGAACCATGGATATGAAGTTTTCGGAATTTGGAACCGTGACCGAAATGAAAATGCTTGCCCCGCAATTACCGGGCGGCGAAATGAAATCCAAAAGCTTAAGCAAAAAAAGCAACCCGGATGTTTTTTATGTAATTGATGACGTAAATAAAACATACCGCGAACAAAAAAAATCGGCCGCTCGTCCGGTTAAAGATGAAAAAGAAATTACGGTTAAAAAACTTGGCGAAGAAACAGTAAATGGCTACAAATGTGTTCATGCCTTAATTACAGAAGGCACAACTACCAGCGAAGTATGGAACACAAAAGATTTTGCCGACTATGAAAAGTATAACGCAGCTTTTGATGAAAACAAATCAAACGTAGGGGGTAAGCGCCAAAAAGCACTGAAGGCCGCGGGATGCGAGGGCTTTTCGGTAAAAATGATAAGAAAGGGAAATGATAAAGACCCCGGGATGACTATGGAACTCGTAAAGTTTGAAAAGAAAACTTTTACAGCGGCAGACTTTGAGCTTCCAACGGGTTATACGAAAACAGAAAATTCTGCCGGAGCATATCCCGGCGCACCCGGCTCTAAAGGGGTAGGGAGCATGACAGCGGAGGAACGCGCAAAGTATATTGAGGAAATGAAAAAGAAATACGGGAAGTAGAAATTATATTTCGGCCACCAACGTTTTCATTATTAACGTCATCTTGGGTTCTTGCGTAGCCGCAACACGCTGCACATCTTCGTGAGTGGTTTTTTCAATTTTTCCGGGAACACCTAAATCCGTACAAATGCTTATGGCAAAACAGGGAAGGCCCATATGGCGCGCCACAATTACTTCCGGCACCGTGCTCATTCCAACCGCGTCGCCGCCAATTACACGCACATAATTATATTCGGCAGGCGTTTCTAAAGTTGGCCCTGTTAAACCAACATACACACCTTCAGAAACCTTTATGTTATTTCGCTTAGCAATTTCGTGTGCTTTTTTAATAAGCCGCTTATCGTAGGCTTCGCTCATCTCCGGAAAGCGCGTGCCTAACTCATTTATGTTTTTGCCAATTAGCGGATTTGGAAATAAATTTATATGATCGTTAATAATCATAATCTCTCCAATCTCAAAAGCAGGATTCATTCCTCCGCTTGCGTTAGAAACAAACAAAGTTTTAATTCCTAAAAATTTCATTACGCGCACCGGAAAAGTTACCTGCTGCATAGTATAGCCCTCGTAATAATGAAAGCGCCCCTGCATGGCCACTACTTTTTTTCCGCCAAGCGTTCCAAAAATTAATTTACCGCTGTGCCCCTCAACCGTGCTTACCGGAAAATTTAAAATATCTTCGTAAGGCAAGGAGTATTCAATTTTAATTTCTTTTACCAAGCCACCTAAACCGGTGCCTAAAATAATTCCAACCTCGGGAACAAAACCATTAGTTTGTTTATGTATATTTTCGGTGGTAGATTTTATTTCTGTTAACATAGCTTACTATTTTTTCGTTAAATTCATCCTTCTTGCTTTTAAAGTCAACTTCAATCGGGAGCACAAAAATAGGCAAGTCTTTTAATTGTGCACTATATGTGCGTAAACGCATAGCATCTTTTTCGGTAGTAATAATCATTTTGCGCTCGCCCTCAATGGCCGCATACATGTTTTTTATCTCCGTTATATCGGCGGGTGTAAAATTATGGTGGTCGGGATAGGCTTTATGCGTTAAATCATCGGCATATTCTTTTATAAAAGTAAGCAAGGTATGCGGATTAGCAATACCTGTAAGCAACAACACTTTATAACGAAACAATTTCTGCGGGGCATTTATAATATCCGTTCTGTCGGCAATATTATAAAGATTGCCATACTTTAAATAAGAAAAAAACATGCTTTGGTAGGGCCGTGGATTAATTTCTTTCATCACGCGCTTCATATCAATAGCGGTAGCGTATTCGGGCGTTTTGGTAATTATAACTATGTCGGCCCGCAAATATCCTTTTATATTTTCGCGTAAACGCCCTGCCGGCAACATCACATCGTTGTAATACGGATTATCGTACTCGGTAAGTAAAATAGTGAGCCCGCACTTTATTTTGCGGTGCTGAAAAGCGTCGTCCAGCACAATTACATCCAAATCGCTTTTTTGTTCCAATAATTTTTTAACACCCTTTACACGGTTCTCGTTTACAGCTACAAAAGTTTTAGGAAATTTATTTTTTATCTGCAATGGCTCATCGCCACAATTTTCGGGAATAGAATCTTCAAGCACCTCGTAATACCCCGTAGTTTTCCGTCCATAACCGCGACTAAGCGTTGCGGTATGAAATTCATCGCCTAAAAACTTTAAGAGATATTCGGTATGCGGTGTTTTGCCCGCCCCGCCCGCGCAAAGGTTGCCAATACAAATGGTTTTAACCTCATCGAACGAAGTGGGCTTTAAAAAGTGCGAATCGTACAAAAAGTTACGCAGCCAGGTGATGAAGCCGTATACTAACGAGAAGGGCCAAAGCAATATGCGCAGTAATTCTTTCAAAATAATATCCCATAAACATAAAAAATTATTTTAATTTTAGCATCCTTTTAGCAATAATATAATTATGAATAAAGACAATCCCGAAGAAAACCCCGCCCCCGAAGAGAAAACAGAAGCATCGTTTAACGAAGCCGAGTTTAATACCGTTATCATTGGGGCAGAAGGCGCCGAATCGCCCTTAAACGAAGTAGATTTTGTAAAAACCCTGCTTAATTTGCTCGATTCGGGTAATGTAGAGAATAAAGACAGCGCTCTTGATTTATTGAAAAAAGAGAACGCCGTTGATTATTTGCTTACAGCCATAAAAGCGATGGAAAACAACGATAAAAAGTCGGTTTTACTGGCAGCTTGTTGGGAAACCGGACTCAGCTTTAAGGGCCATCACAATTTTTTTGTAGACCACGCTCTGCACGTAAATCCGCTTGTTTCATTGGAGGCGATTACGGTTTTAGACAGTAATTTGTTGGATATTCCTAAAGAAGAACTGCAGGGCCTCATTGATAAATTAGCCGCTGCTATAGCCAAAAATCATGATAATTCGGTTTTGTTGGAAGATTTGAAACTGGCTATGGAAGGACTCTTAAAAGAAGAGCAATAGGCCTTTTTAATATAGATTAGTGCAGTAAAAACAGTAATTTTAGCATCCTCAAAAAACATGCAGCTAAGCGATAAAATAAAGTCAGTTATCAGAGATATTCCCGATTTTCCAAAGCCGGGCATACTCTTTAAAGATATTACCCCCATTTTTTTACAACCAAATCTTTGTAACGAAATTACCGAAGCTTTTTGCCAACCTTATTTGCAAAAGAAGCCCGATGCCATTATAGGAATAGAAAGTCGCGGTTTTTTGTTCGGGATGCTGATGGCGCAAAAATTAAACGTGCCCTTTGTAATGGTGCGCAAAGCCGGTAAACTTCCCTATAAAACTATTAGTCAGCAGTATAGCCTCGAATACGGCACCGCTACCATCGAAATGCATGAAGATTCTTTGCAAAAGGGTTGGAATGTGATAATTCACGATGATTTATTGGCAACGGGCGGAACAGCTTTGGCCGCTGCCGAATTAGTTAAAAAATGCGGGGCTAACATAACAAGCTTTACATTTGTGGTAGAGCTTGGCTTTTTAAACGGAAAACAAAAATTACTAACTCATACAAATAACATACAATGTCTCATTCAGTATTAGCAGAACAGGCCACCGGCATGAACTTCGCTTTAAGCGAAAATCAAATTATGATTGCCGACATGATAAAGAAATTTGGTAAGGATAATATTTTACCAAAAATGATGGAGTGGGATGAGGCGCAGCATTTCCCGGTTGAGGTTTTTAAAAAATTAGGAGAGCTTGGCTTGATGGGCGTTTTGGTACCAACCGAATATGGTGGATCGGGCTTTGGTTATTTAGAATATGTAACGGTTATTTCGGAGGTTGCAAAAATTTGCGGCTCTATCGGATTATCTCTTGCGGCACACAATTCACTTTGCACCGGGCACATTTTGCAATTTGGAAACGAAGAGCAAAAGAAAAAATATTTACCAAAATTAGCAACGGCCGAATGGATTGGCGCTTGGGGCTTAACAGAAACCGGAACAGGTTCTGACGCGGGCGGAATGAACACTGTTGCAAAAAAAGATGGAGATTACTATGTAATTAACGGAAGCAAAAATTTTATTACGCACGCAATCAGCGGAGACGTTGCTGTTGTAATTGTGCGCACAGGCGAAAAAGGCGACAGCCACGGCATGACCGCTTTTATAATTGAAAAAGGAACTGCAGGATTTAAACCCGGAAAAAAAGAAAATAAATTAGGCATGCGCGCCAGCGAAACGGCCGAACTTGTTTTTACAGATTGCCGCGTTCACAAAAGCCAGATGATGGGCAAAGAGGGCGAAGGATTTGTACAAGCCATGAAAGTTTTGGATGGCGGAAGAATTTCTATTGCGGCTTTATCATTGGGAATTGCAAAAGGCGCGCTTGAAGCCTCTGTAAAATATTCTAAAGAACGCCAGCAGTTTGGCAAACCTATTTCTCATTTTCAGGGCATAGCATTTAAAATTGCCGATATGGCAACCGAAATTGAAGCTGCAGAACTATTAACATTTCAGGCGGCGGACATGAAAAACCGTGGCGAGAAAGTTACTAAAGAAAGTGCTTTTGCAAAATACTATGCTTCCGAAGTTTGTGTGCGTGTATCGAACGATGCCGTACAAATTTTTGGCGGCTACGGCTACACCAAAGATTTTCCTGCCGAAAAATATTACCGCGATTCAAAACTTTGCACCATAGGCGAAGGCACCAGCGAAATCCAGAAAATGGTTATCGCGAGGGAGTTGCTTAAGTAAGGTAACCGCAGAGGACGCTGAGATTTTGGAATGAGGTTAATGTAATCTTGTAGTTATAAGTAATGCGCCAAATACACATGGGTTTGACAGAGAAGGGATATGTACTGGTATTCGCATGCATTGCCAGCTGTTTATTTGGTCAAGACAACTGCTGGGACTATCACTTCCTTGATATGTCAGGACATTCCATTATTACGTGTAAGCATGAAGAATATCTTCATGTAAAAACTCAAAAGATTATACCCAAGATCGACTCAACAAGCATTGTTCATAAAATCCGATTCTTTGATCCTTTTTGTGAGTACCGATTTTATCCAACGAATGAAATGCGTGACTGTATCTTTGAATCAGGATTTGCGTGTGATGATATAAACGATACAGCTAACTATGAAATATGGTCTAATAGAGAAAGGAGTGAAATAGACTATTATTCCTACCAATTCTTTCGTAAACTCTATAGTTATTCGGACACAAGTGTTATTAAAATGTCTAAGGAAGAAAGTAAACTTGTGAAAACAGAACTGGATTCTATTCAACAACTTTGCGATAGTCATATATTGTCAGAGTATTGGATTAGTGATAACCTACGAAAATCTTTAGGAAAGTATCGCGCCACACAATGTGTCTTTGTAAACTCTCTCATTTTAAAAACCACATATTCCGGAGGAGAATCTTGGCCAAATAAGCACTCAAGAATAACGTTCTTTGTTTTCGACCTGACCTCAAATAAAATATTCTTTTACTATACCAAACTCTATACCGCCGGTACCTATGCAAAAGGCAACACCTATTCGCTGCCTTCCAATACGAATACTAAACAAACCGTAATGTCATATATTTCGAAACAATATATTCGGCTGCTTAAAAAAACAGGAGCTCCGACATTCAAGAATAAAAAGCCTAAAAGCCCCAAATGAGAGCTTAGTGATCAGGTGGCGCATTACTTGTAACAACACCTAAATTTTATGCGGCCGACTGGCAAGTGCGTAGGCATTCATTAAAAAATTTTCTCTGCGGTTCTCCCCGTCTTCTCAGCGCCCTCTGCGGTAAAATCCTAACTATAGTAAAGCGTAATATCTCTCTTTAATAACTTTCATGTGGTGTATTGCGTGTCCACACATGGTAAAGCCAAGCGCAAGAACAGAAATTTTATCGCCCGAGGCAATTCCTTCTCTTAACATGGTTTCTACATCAAGGCCTTTAAAAAATAAAATGTTGGCGCCGCGTAAATTTGCAAACTCCTCTAACAAGTCGTGTACGCTGCGGATTTTTGTATTGGCGTTTGCGGCAAAAGCATCTTCGTTAAAACTATGTAGCTCGGCTTTATCGTTTCGAGCAAAACGTAAGGCCCTGTAAGCAAAAACTCTTTCGGCGTCGATGATGTGTTGCAAAATATCTTTAACAGTCCATTTGCCGGGCGCGTAAACTTTGTCGCCCAGCTTTTCAAAACTCGCTCTTTCTTTTTCAAAGAAATCTGCGCCGTATTTTTCTAAAGCAGTAATTACATCAATATCTTCAACCAGATTAATGTAGCGGTCGAAGTAAGCGGGCATGTGAATTAAATCTTTTTTTTGCATATTATAATTTTTTGGTAAAGTGATGCGAAGAAATAACAAAACCTTTGTTGAGGTATAATCTATGAGCGGTGTTGCGGTGATGGCCCGAGTCTAATGTAATAACATCAAACCCTTTTTCTTTAGCTAATATGGCAACGTAATCCAATAATTCTCCTCCGTAACCTTTGCCGCGCGCTTCAGGCAAAGTGGACAAATCATCAATGTAAAAATGCTTGCCGCAAAATAAAAAATTGAGATAGCGGTAACCTATGGCGGCAACAACCTTTCCGTTTTCTTCAATAAAAGCTAATTGATATCCCTCGGCGATAGATTCTTTTACACGGGGCAGAAATTCTTCGGCGCTAATGTGCGGCCTTAGTTCACGCATCACATCGCTGCATTTTAAAATATCGGAATCTGTTTTTGCGAGGTGTATTTTCATTGGATAAAAGTAGAAATAATTTCTATAAAAAGCACGAAATATCGTTTTTGCCTGTAAATGTTAAATGGTATAAACAGCGTTTATTGCTTAGCGCAATATAAGTATTATCACTATCTTGCAGGAGTAAAATCCCTATAATATGAATAAGAAAAATTTAATGTTGCTTGTAATTTTTGCCGGTTTAACTAGCCTGCAAATAAAAGCACAAGATGATGCTACTCGTTTAGCAGGAGCAAAAGTTATTGCTAAAAGCCAATTTACAAACCTTCCAAACTTTATTAAGCTCAACCCAGAGCAGCAGCTAAAAAATGAAAATTTTATTGACTGGGCAACCTATGCTTTAAATCTTCCGCAAAGCGCAACCTTAAAAGCATATAGCGTAGAAAAAGACCAATTAGGCTTTACGCATATCCGTCACAAACAATATGTAAACGGTTTTCCGGTAGAGGGATCTATGATTATTACACATAGCATCGATGCGCAGGTGAAAAGTGTGAACGGAGATTATTTTCAAAATTTTAGTTCATCGCTTACTCCTACTATAACTGAAGCGGGCGCTTTGCAATATGCTTTGAAGAAAGTTAATGCAAAAAAATACATGTGGGAAAATATAAATTTCACCAATCAAAAAAAGCAAGTTACAAATAATCCCAACTATACTTTTTTCCCGAAAGGAGAATTAGTAATGGTGCATAAAAAAAACGCGGACTACTCGGCAAGCAACATGCGCCTTGCATACAAGTTTAATATTTATGCAGAAATACCATTGTACAGAACAAATGTTTTTGTAGATGCCAACAGCGGAGAAATTTTAGACGAGCAAAATCTTATTTGTACCGTTGATGTTGTTGGAACCGCATCTACAGTTTACAGTGGCACAGTAACAATGACTTCAGATAACTTTAGCGCGGGGCAATATCGTTTGCAGGAAACCGGCCGTGGCTTAGGAATTCAAACTTACAATTTACAAAACGGAACAACGTATCAGAATGTAGATTTTACAAATAACTCGAGCGCGTGGAATACAACGGGCCCCGACCAGGCTGCAACAGATGCGCATTGGGGAGCAGAGATGACTTACGATTATTATCAGCAAATACACAGCAGAAACAGTATTGACGGAAACGGATTTGCTTTATTGAGTTACGTCCACTATTCAACCGCATTTGCAAACGCTTTTTGGAATGGACAGGAAATGACTTATGGAGACGGCGACGGAACTACATTTACAATTATGACCGGCCTGGATGTTTGCGGGCATGAAATTACGCACGGGCTCACAAATTTTACTGCCGGTTTAGCTGGAGGCGAAGCGGGAGCGTTGAACGAAGGCTTCAGCGATATTTTTGGAACAACGATAGAAAAATTTGCTCGTCCGCTGCAAAACGATTGGATAATGGGCGCAGAAATAATGCCGAGTGGCGCCGGAATAAGAGATATGAGTAACCCAAAAAATTTGGGCCAGCCAAATTGTTATTTGGGAGTTAACTGGGATCCGAATTTAGAACCACATCAGGATAACGGCCCGTGTATTTATTGGTATTATTTACTTTCTCAAGGGGGCAGCGGCACAAATGATTTAGGAAATGTTTGGAACGTTACCGGAATAACAATTACAAAAGCGCAACTAATTGCTTTTCGCACGCTAACAGTTTACTTTACGCCAAGCACAAATTATGCAGCTGCGCGAATGTATTCTATTCAGGCAGCAACGGATATATATGGCTTGTGTTCTCCCGAGTTAGCATCAACAACCAACGCATGGTATGCGGTTGGCGTGGGCGCTGCTTTCTCAAGCACTAATTCAACACCGGCGTTTACTAATACCGGCATAACCTGTTCAATGCCCATGGCAGTTACGTTCACTAATACAAGTGCAAACGCAATTTCTTATAGCTGGAGTTTTGGTGATGGAGGAACAAGCACAGCAAGTTCGCCAACGCATACCTATACTGTGGCGGGTATTGACACTATAAAACTTATTGCAACAAGTTGCACCGGAATAAAAGATTCTATTACAAAAATAATTACCGTAGGCGCAATAGGTTCCATTATACCAATTGCAGAGGGATTTGAAATTAACCCTTTACCAAATCCGGATTGGAATATTAATAGCCCGGGAATGAATTGGTTTATTACTTCTACCGCAGCTGCAACTGGCGTTAAATCTGCAATGCTTGATAATTTTACAAATACTGCGGGCAACACAAGCATACTAGAAACCACCTCGCGCGATATCTCTTCTTACATTACTCCTAAGCTTACATTTAAAGTATCTTACCGGCAACAAGCGGCAACCAACAATGATAAGTTGCAAGTATTAACTTCTATCGATTGCGGAAACAACTGGACAGCAAGATGGACGCGCGTAGGATCAACCCTGCCAACGGTTACGCCGCCAAGCATAACTCCGCTTGTACCCACTCCTTCACAGTTTACAACTTATACTGTAAATATAAATGGTGTTGCGGGGCATGCCAATGTGCGCTTTAGATTTGAATTTTTTGCAGATACGGCCGGCCCCGGAAATAATATTTATTTAGATGATATTAATTTGTTTGATGCATCAAATGGCATTTCAGGTTTTGAAGAGCAAGTGCAATTAGAAATTTATCCGAATCCGGCTTCTTCAAATGTAACGCTTGCTTTTAATTTTACAGAGAAACACGAAGTGAGTATTGTGGTAACCGATTTATTGGGAAGAGAAATTGAATCAATTTCGGCAAAACAATATGCGGCAGGAGAAATAAAATTAAACATCGCCGAAAAAATAATTTACCAACCCGGAATGTATATCGTAAACATGAATGTGGACGGAAAAATAATTTCGAGGAAGATAACGATACAGTAGAGTTGTTCATCTAAACTTCCCTTACTAACTAAACCTTAATTAGTCCCGTAGGGACGCCCAGTTTATAACTTATACTAACGCGCGTTTCTTTCTTAGTCCCGTAGGGACGCCCTGTTTCTAGCTAACAGATTAGGAAATTTTATTAAGCCCCGTAGGGGCGACCTGTTATTTGTCAAGCCAGTCAAAAAGATATTTGTCGTCGTACATCACGTTAAATTTCTCGAGAAATTCCAAATATTCTTCTTTAAAGGTTTTCTTTTTGTGGTGTGCCTCCTGATTATTTATATATGCGATAATCATATCCAGTTGCGAATGCCCATATGAAAACGCACCAAAGCCTTCCTGCCAATTAAATTTTCCGGGTACCCATTTGCTATCATTAATAAATTTGGAAGACCCCGCTTTAACATCGCGTACCAAATCAGAAAGAAGGGTGCTGGGTTTCATTCCGATTAAAATATGCACATGGTTTGGCATGCAATAAATAGCAATTAATTTTGTGTTTCGTTTTTCAACGATGCCTGTAATATATTTTTGTAATTCTTCGCGATTGTTTTTATGAATGAGGTTCGCCCTTCCTTTTACCGCAAAAACAATTTGGATGTAGATTTGTGTGTACGTGTTTGGCATAAAGGCCGCCCCTACGGGGCTCTGTGCAAAAATAAAAACATTTTCTAGAAACAGGGCGCTCCTACGGAGCTTAATGCAATTGATGAACCATTAATTATTGCAGCAGCATCAAAATCCCAACAGTCCCAAATGGACGCCCTGTTTATAGCAAACGAATTGAAAAATTGTATTTAGCCCCGTAGGGGCGACCTGTTATTTATGATGCGGTTTTTTTTAACTCCCCGCTCTGCTCTTTTAATTTTATGAGGGCAAACACGGCGTAATTAATCATATCCATGTAATTGGCATCAACACCTTCCGAGATTAAGGTTTTACCGCCCATGTCTTCAATTTGTTTTACGCGAAGAATTTTCATTAAAATTAAATCGGTAAGCGAGCTAACGCGCATATCTCTCCAGGCCTCGCCGTAATCGTGGTTTTTATTTTCCATCAAGCTCTTAGTTTCGGTAATGTGCTTTACAAACAGGGCGGAAACTTCGTCCGCCGGCAATTCCATACGGGTATCGTCCTTTAAAGTATCCTGTATCAATGAAATAACACAATAATTAATAATGCCGATATATTCAGACGAGATGTCTTCCTCAACCTTTTGCGAGCCTTTTTGCTCAATACTGCGTATGCGCTGTGCTTTTATAAAAATTTGGTCAGTTAGCGAAGAACTGCGTAAAACCCGCCAGGCAGTGCCATAGTCGTGCATCTTCTTTAAAAAAATATCTTTGCATTGTTTTATAACCGAATCGTATTGTTGCGAAGTACCCATAATATCCATTACAAATGAGCCCACAAGGTACAAATTTTAAGTCGAAATATAAGCTGCGGGGTAATGCCTGCCCGCCGTTTAGGAGGGGCAAAGTATTAAATCTTGTTAAGCCCGTAGTAATGGGGATTATCAATCTAACGCCGGATTCGTTCTTTGATGGCGGAACTTTGAGTTCTCAGGAGGAGATTTTACAAAGGGCAGATAAATATATCAGCGAAGGAGCTGCTATTTTGGATTTGGGCGCCGTCTCTACCCGTCCCGGCGCTGCGGATGTAAGCGAGGACGAAGAATTGCGTAGATTATTGCCTACTTTAAAGTTGCTGAGAAATACTTTTCCCGAAATTTTTATTTCGGTGGATACATACAGAAGCGCTGTTGCTCTTGCCGCGGCCGAGGAAGGCGCTGATATTATTAACGATATTTCGGGCGGCACATTTGACAAAGAGATGTTTAAAGTGGTTGCCAAAACAAAACTGCCTTATATATTGATGCATATACAGGGTGCGCCGCAAAACATGCAGCAAAACCCAAAATATAAAAACGTAAGTAAAGAAGTTTTTGATTTTTTAAAATCTCAAATTAAAAAAGCAAAAGCGGCCGGAATAAAACAAATCATAACTGATGTTGGTTTTGGATTTGGAAAGACGGTTGAACACAATTTTACTTTGCTCCGCGAATTAAAAAAGTTTGAAAAACTTAATTGCCCTATTTTAGTAGGGCTATCGCGAAAATCAATGGTTAATAAAATACTTGATATAAAATCGGCCGATGCGCTTAATGGCACCACGGTTTTACATACTCTTGCACTACAAAACGGCGCAAATATTTTGCGTGTTCACGATGTGAAGGAGGCGGTTGAGGTAATTAAATTAGTTGAGGCAATCTCTTAATTTATTTCTCAATAATTAACTTCTGCTTTACCGAAATCCCGTTTTCGGTGCGCAAACTAATAATATAACTTCCGCTTTCTATTTTATCAGCTAAAAGTTGCACAGAATTATTTCCTGCCTCCAGTTTTATTTTTTGCAATAAAACAGTTTGCCCCAACATATCGCTAACAATAATTGTTGCATTACACACTGTTTCGTTGGCAAAGCGCACATTAAAATTTCCGTTTGAAGGATTAGGGAAAACAAATTTCTGAGACAGCAAAGGCTCAAACTCATTGAGCCCTGTGCTGCTGCAATTTACCACATCGTTATATCCAACTCCAATCCGCAATTCATCCATCTCGTAATTTGCATTACTGCCCCCGCCAATATTTACAGCGTTAAACCTGAAATCGCAAATACCATACATCTTAACATCCGCAAGCGCGGTGTCGGGTTGCTGACAGGTAATCGGGTCAATCCACAAATAACCTGTTTCGGCTCCGGGTTTAAAATCTATTCGCTGAACCAATAAGTGCAATGTGCCGTTAACTGTTGTGGCGCTCTGAACAGTTTGTCCGCAGGTTGAAGGAAGGTTGGAGTTTCCGTTAATGGTTCTAGACAGCATGTATTTGGTATGCGAGTTATCTGCACCAAACTGAAAACGCTGATGCGATTTTTTGTCACCATACTGATCGAACGAAAGATTCATACCATACATCAGATGCATTCCTCCGTAACCCTGCGTGTTATTGCTTCTGTAAAATAAAAAACTAACCCATATAGTTGTGCCATCTTTTCCATATCCTTTTCCCCAATGATAATTTTGCCCGCTGCCTGCTCCGGGATCGCCGTTACTATCCATTAAAGAAAGAGCAAGAACACTTGTCGTGTCTAAAAAGCGAAAATTTCGAAAGTCATTTCCTACCTGATGGTTTTGGTTTCCTACGCCAATTACTTCCGGTGGCTTGGCAAGGCCCGAGGCGGCAATCATTGTATTTGCGGTATTAAAGGTGGTTGTTAGCCAAGCGCTGCTCCAACCGGTGCCGCCGTTTTGTCCGACGATAGAACCCAAGGTGTAATTAAAATTTTCTGACGCAATAAGCTGGGCGCTGCTTTCTTTTAGGCAAACCAGATTTGCGGCCATAATAAAGGGAAGTAGTTCTTTTTTCATTGGGAAGTAGATAACGGTTAATCAAATTTAAGAATCCGGCTGAATAAATCCAAAGCAATGTGTACGGGCGGTATAAGCCCGTTCATAACTTGTTATAAACCTGTTAAACAATGGGTTAAACATTCGCTATCTTTGATATGTGGAAGAAACCCCGGATAAATTATTTTTTACCATCAGCGAAGTGGCAGAGATGTTTAAAGTAAACGCGTCGCTAATCCGTTTTTGGGAAAAAGAATTTGAAGTTTTAAAACCTCGTAAGAGCAACAAAGGCAACCGCCTTTATACTAAAAAGGATATTGAAAACCTTCGCGTAATTTACAATCTGGTAAAGGAAAAAGGCTTTACGCTACAAGGCGCCAAAGAGAAACTGAAAGAAAAACCGGTTGAATCTCAAAATAAAAACCTCGAAGCTATTGAGAAGCTTCAAAGAGTAAAAACCTATTTACTCGACCTTAAGAACAAGATTTCGGATTAACGCCGCAAAGCCACAGATTTCGCTGATACTACAAATTACACAGGTAAAATCCGTGAAAAGAAAAATCTGTGCCATCTGCGAAATCTATGGCGCCCAACTTGTCAAAACACAGTTGTGAAAAAGTTTCTTTTGTCTCAAAAATCCGCCCTTTAAATTCCCGTATTATTACTTATTGTATTATGAAGGATATTAAACCCTACCATATATTGCTTTTTCTAATATGCGTGTTTGCCGCATTAGGAGGAATTGCTTTTGTTTTTCCGGAAAGCGGTTTTGAAATTGCCGGACAAAAAATTTCTTTTCCAACTCTTGCTTCTTATTTCAACACAAAAAAAACAGAAAAAACCGACATCTCAAAAATTCTTGCACTGGCTGATGCCGAAGACCAATTAACGAATGCAAAACCAAATAAAGATACGA
Source organism: Bacteroidia bacterium (assembly GCA_038214655.1). Taxonomy (GTDB): domain Bacteria; phylum Bacteroidota; class Bacteroidia; order B-17B0; family Aurantibacillaceae; genus PALSA-968. Next base: position 24,718 of record JBBQRR010000006.1, read on the forward strand.
CGCTGGCAGTATCTAAGGAAGACTCCACTGCAAAAAAAGAAATTCAGTACCTGGAAGTAAACGACCCTTCCATGAAACTAATCACCAGCCTTCAATACAAAGATTCTTTAAAAACATCGCTGGATAATTTTTTTGAAGCATTGGCCGGCTCGCAAACCGACGATAAGGCAATTCGCATTTTACATTATGGCGATTCGCAAATTGAGGGCGATCGTATTACCGATTACTTACGACAAAAACTACAAAATAATTTTAGTGGCCGTGGTCCGGGAATGATTGCCGCAATGCCCGTTGCGCAGAGCGTTGGAATTCGCCAGAGCTGGAGTGATAACTGGGATCGCTACACAAATTTTGCATCTACCGATAAACGCGTGCCGCATCGCAATTTTGGAATTGCCGCAGGATTTTGTCGTTTTGCAGGATTTCAAGATACCGTGAATGATAAAAAAGCCTGGCTAAAAATTAAAACCTATAAAAATGCAGGCACCTCAGTTTCTACGTATACTAAAATAAAGATGTTTTACGCTGCGCCCCGCAAAAAAGTTGCCGTAGAGTTTTATGAAAATGGTGTACTGAAAAAATCTGACAGTCTGGCAAGTAAGGGAAATTTTAATGTTATGCAATTTAATTTGGTAGAGGCTCCAAATAGTTTTGAATTGAAATTTGACGGAAAGGACAGTCCTGATATTTACGGTCTGTCATTAGAAAATGGCGGGGGAGGAGTAATGGTAGATAATTTTGGCCTGCGTGGCAGTTCGGGAACATTTTTCAATCAAATGAATTTAGGGCATCTTAAATTATTTTACGATTACCTCAATACAAAAATGATTATTCTACAATTTGGGGGTAATGCACTTCCTTACATAAAAAGTAAAAAATCCTGTGATGATTTTGGCGGTTACATACGCTCGCAAATAAACTCATTAAAAAAATTATTACCGGGGATAAGCATTTTGGTTGTTGGCCCGTCAGACATGAGCATTAAGCAAGGAGAGAATTACGTTACGTATCCTTTGTTGGAGGATTTACGAAATGCAATCCGCGACGCTGCGTTTCAAACCAATTGCGCATTTTTTGATATGTACGATTGCATGGGCGGCAAAAACAGTATGCTTAGTTGGGTTGATCAGGGAATTGCCGCAACAGATTACATACATTTTTCGCCGGCCGGAGCCAGAAAAATTGCGGTGCTATTGTACAGCGCCATAATAAATGATTATAATTTATTTGTACAGAAAAAAAGGAAAGCCAAAGTATGATGAAACAAGTGTTGATTGGTTTGTGCGTGTGCGTGCAGTTTGTGTTTGCCCAGGAAAAGAAATATCCCTTTATAAATTATGATGAGAATGTAATTTATCACGGCAAAGATAGCAGTGATATGATGGGCTTTTACAAAAAGTTGAATAATTATTTGCAAGGAAAAGAAAGGGAAATTGTTATTGCGCATATTGGCGGAAGCCATGTGCAGGGCGGGTTTTGGGGAGACGAATTAATAACAAAGTTTCAGTCTTTAAAGAAAACGGAAGGCAGCGGTTTTTTTGCTTTCCCATATAAAATTATAAAAACAAATTCGCCGCCGTATTATAAAAGTTTTTCTGACGGAAAATGGAAACGTTGTAGAAGCGCCACTACAAAAGAATTATGCGGCGATTTTGGCGTTGCAGGTATTACTGCAACTACTAACGATAGTGCGAATACCTTTGGCATTAAAATAGATTCCTGCAGGCATCACCACACGTTTAACTCGGTTAAAGTGTTTCATAATTTTAATAACAGTTTTGAATTAAGGCAAGCTAAAACCTTTAACGCCACCCGAAATGATTTTCCGAATGCCGGATATTCGGAATTTATATTAGACAGACAGGTTGATTCAATAAGTTTTGTTTTACTTAGAAAAGATACCTTGCAAAAAGATTTTGTATTATACGGCCTTGATGTGCGCAATACAAGTAAGCCCGGAGTTTATTATGCGGCCCTGGGTGCTAACGGAGCTTCTACGTTATCTGTATTACGTTGTAAATTATTAACGCAGCAGTTATCTGGCATTAAACCCGATTTGGTTATTTTTTCGCTGGGAGTAAACGATGTGCAGGATAAAAATTTTTCGCCCGAGGAATTTATTGCGCATTATGATACACTTGTATCGTGGGTAAAAGCAGCGTCGCCCAATTGTGCCATTTTGTTTACTACTATTACAGATAATTATGTGAAGCGGCGCAAGCCCAACAAAAAAAGCAATACGGTTGAGTATTGTATACAAAAACTAATGCATAAGCACGGCGCGGCCATGTGGGATATGTACGGAGTAATGGGCGGCTACAAAAGTATTTTAAAATGGTATAAGGCAGGTTATGCGCGCAAGGACAAAGTGCACTTTAGTGCGCGCGGCTATTATATTTTTGCAGACTTGATGTTTGACGCGATGATGCGTAGTTACAAATACAATTATCCCCATTAAATTATTTTTTCTTTTTCGGAATAGATAAAGTGTTCCATTCAGCCTCTTTCAACATTTTTGAGGCATACACAATTTGTCCAACATGATAGGAGTAGTGTGCCAGTTGCCTGTTGATTGCTTCCATGGCTGTATGCGCCTCACCACGAATATGAATGATACGATGTAAGTCTTCGGGTTTAATAGCAGTAAGTGTATCTAAAAAAACATTCCAGCCCTGTTCCCAGTGCTTTAGTAATAATTCTTTATCGGGAGCATCGTTTTCAAACTCTCCATCACGATTACGATTTGGTTTTTCGCCATCGGTAGTAAAAAAATCAGTCCACCGCGAAATCATATTGCCTGCCATGTGTTTTACAACAACGGCCACGCTATTTGAATTTTCATTTGGCTGCACAAATAATTGTGCGGGCTGTAATTGCGCTATCGCGTCTTCTGCAATTTTTTTGTATTGCAAAAATATTTTGGTAACGCTTGCTAAGTATTCTTTGTGCATTGTAAATTTTGAATAAAGATAGTTTTATTTTCAAACCCTGTTTTAAATAATCTTAACCGAAGTCATAGATAAAGAACCCGCCAAAGTTTTATCATTAAAGAAACTTACTTCTTCTTTTTCTTCTTTTAAGGCAAGTGTGTAAAGTAAAGGCAAATAGTGTTCGGCACTTGGAATGGCCAATTTTGCCGAAGACCCCAGCGAAGAATAGTTTATTAAATCTTTATGGTTGTTTTCAAAAATGAGTTTTTTAAATTTCTCATTCATCTCAATGGCCCAATCGTAACCCCCGCTATTCATATCACGCCAGTTTACCATTCCTAAATTATGCACCATATTACCGCTGCCAACAATGAGTACGCCTTTTTTGCGTAGCTCGGCAAGCTCTTTCGCTAAATCGTAATGCCATTGCGCAGGCTTGGTATAATCTAAACTTAATTGCAGTACCGGAATATTTGCATCGGGGTACATTTTTTTAAGTACGCTCCAGCTTCCATGGTCAAGCCCCCAGTCTTCATCAAGCCCAACTTCTGTTTTTTTAATTTCTTCTTTTACCTGTTTTGCCAGTGTAGGTTTTCCGGGAGCGGGATATTGCACATCAAATAATTCTTGCGGAAAACCGCCAAAGTCGTGAATGGTTTTTGGTTTTTCCATTGCTGTTACAAAAGTTCCGCGTGTTTCCCAATGAGCAGAGATACAAAGTATAGCTGTTGGTTTTGGTAATTCTTTTCCTAAAGTTTGCCATTTTTTTGTAAAATCATTATCCTCAATAGCATTCATGGGATTACCATGGCCAACAAAGAGTAAAGGCATTTTGCCTTCGTGTATTTCAAAAGTATCTGATAGTTTTTTTAAATCTTTTAAAGAAGTCATGGCCAGTATGCTTAAGAGGGAATTTTGTACAAATTGCCTGCGTTTCATAAAGTAAAGTTACAATTCTTATAAGGCAATGTCAATAATCTATATTAAGAAAGGATTTAATCTAGTTTGTATTTTTAAAGTAGAAATAGGTATCTTGCATTGGTAATGAAGAGCGTAGTAACTAAATTTTTGTTGATAACGTATTTAATGCTGTCTGTATGCCTGTTCGGGCAAAGAGAAAGAATTGATTCGTTAAAGCTGGCGCTTAAAAATGCAAAACATGATACTGTACGATGTAAACTATTAGCGTTGATGACCGAAGTGGAATTTGATGATAATCTTTGGCCAAAATACAATCAACAATTAAAAACTCTGGCCGAAAAAAATTTGAAAAACATTGCGGTAAACAGCCCGTTGCGAAAGCTATATATAAAGCACATAGCCGACGCATTAAATAATATGGGCTACCTGGCTCATCAAAAAGGAAACTCGGATGAAGCGCTGGGCATTTATAAACAAAGCCTTAAACTTCAGGAGGAGATAGGAGGTAAAGTGGGCGAGGCAACTTCTTTTAATAATATGGGATCCATCTATAAAGATCAGGGTAATATCCCTTTGGCCATAGAGTACATGAGTAAAAGCCTGAAAATTCAGGAAGAGATTGCTGATAAAAAGGGGATGGCTTATTCGCTAAACAATATCGGCCTAATTTATTTTTATCAGGGAGAGGTGCAGAAAGCGCTGGAGTATTATAAAAGAAGTTTAAAAATAAACGAAGAGATCGGCGAAAAGTCGGGCAGTGCACTTGTACTTAATAATTTCGGGCTTGTTTATTTTAGAAAATCGGATTACGCGAAAGCTTTGGAGTATTGGAACAAAAGCATAAAATTAAGAGAAGAAACCGGAGACAAACGTGGTATTGCCGAATCGCTGGGTAACATAGGGGCAATTTATCAAAGTAAAGAAGAGTGGGAAAAGGCGCAAGATTGTTATGCGAGGGCATTAGAAATTTGGAAAGAAATTGACGATAAAGGAGGTATTGCGTATGAGCTTAATGATATTGGAGGGAATTACTTTAAGCAAAAAAACTACAAAATGGCATTGGAGTATTCTACAAAATCTTTAGCGCTTAGTAAACAATTGGGGTTTCCGGAGTATGTAAGAAATGCGGCACAGTATCTAAGTAAAACTTATAAAGCTTCGGGAAATTATAGCGAGGCTTTGCAAAATTATGAATTATATATACTGATGCGTGACAGTATTAATAACGAGGAAACGAAAAAAGCCTCTATTAAAAACCAATTGAAATACGAATACGAAAAACGGGCAGCGGCCGATTCGGTAAAAAATGCCGAAGAACAAAAAGTAAAGGAAGCGCAAATACAAGCGCAGCACGCACAAATTAAACAGGAAAAATTTCAGCGCTATGCATTAATAGGCGGCTTGGTTATGGTTATTGCCGGACTAGTATTTGCGATTAACAGGTTTAAAATTACACAAAGGCAAAAACGAATTATTGAAAAACAAAAAGTACGGGTAGATGAAGCGTTTAAAGAACTTGAAGAAAAAAATAAAGAAGTTTTGGATTCTATATATTATGCAAGAAGAATTCAGCGCTCGTTAATTACCAGCGAAAAATACATTGAAAAAAGCCTGAAGAGATTAAGAAAAGAATAAAAAATTACGACTGCTTACGGTTGTTCAGCTCATCGCGGATTTTAGAAGCGAGCTCGTACTGCTCATCATCCAATGCCTGTTGCAGCATCGTTTTTAATTCTTCGGTAGATTTATTATGATATTCGTTATCATCACTGCCGCCCGAATGAATAGCGGCATGTTCTTCGGCAGCTTCTGTTTCTGAAGAAGCGGCTGAAGAAGAATCGTCCTCTAATATAATACCGGCGGTAGATAAAATAAATTCGTATGTAAAAACCGGGCAAGCGAAACGAACAGCTAAAGCAATTGCATCGCTTGTGCGCGCGTCAATTTCGTGATCCTGCGTGCCGTCGTTGCAAATAAGTTTGGCGTAAAAAATTCCTTCTACCAAATTATAAATTACAACCTCGCTAACAGTAACATTAAATGTTTCGGCAAATGTTTTAAATAAATCGTGTGTAAGCGGACGACTGGGAGTCATTTTCTCCAACTCAATAGCAATAGCCTGTGCCTCAAACGCCCCTATAATAATAGGCAACCTGCGTTTTCCGTTAACTTCGCCAAGCACCAATGCGTAAGCACCGGTTTGTGTTTGACTGTAACTTAACCCAACAATATCTAACTGTACTTTCTTCATGCAAACAGAGCCAACTAATTTACGATTTTTTTAATTGCTTGCTTTTAATTTTTTTATGGCTTCCGTAAGCTTCGGAATTACCTCAAAGGCATCGCCTATTATACCATAATCGGCCGATTTAAAGAAAGGCGCCTCTTTATCGGTATTAATTACCACAATGGTCTTGCTTCCGTTTACCCCCGCCAAATGCTGGATAGCACCCGAAATACCAATGGCAATGTATAAGTTAGGACGAATTGCAATACCTGTTTGTCCAACATGCTCGTGATGCGGCCTCCAATGCATATCAGCAACAGGGCGCGAGCAGGCCGTAGTAGCGCCTATAACTTTTGCAAGTTCTTCAATCATCCCCCAGTTTTCGGGCCCCTTTAAGCCGCGGCCCGCACTAACAACTAAGTCGGCTTCGGGTAAAGGAATCATGCCGGCTGTGTCTGTCGACTTGGTTTCTTTTACAACAATTTTAGAGGAAATACCGCTAAGGTCAACTGTAAAATCTGTTGTTTGCGCAGTGTTTTCGCCCAGTTTTACGGGGAATGAATTTGGGAGCAGGGAAATAATTTTTACATCCGAGTTAATGGTGCAAACCGCAGTAGCTTTTCCCGAAAAAACATTTTTCTTTACTTCTATAGCATTGCCATTAACGGTTGGATAATCAACCGCGCCTGCCACTAAGCCCGCTTTTAATTTTCCGGATAGGCGTGGAGCAAGAGCTTTGCCGGTAATATCAAAAGAAGTAATAATAAGTTTGCTTGCTTCTGCTTTGGCGGCTTGCTCAATGGCGGCCGATAAAAAAACAACATCCTGCGTTTTAAATTGATCGCCTTTAATTGAAAGAATTTTTTTAGCGCCCGCTTTGCCTATTTCTTCTAATTGCGCGGCATCTGCATTAAATACAATGGCGGTTGCCGAAGTATTCATTTGCGTGGCAATGTGCGCAGCGTAATTAATGGCCTCTAAAGAAGCTTTTTTTACTTTGCTTTTCCCTAATTCTGTATATACTAAAACTGACATATGATAATGCGATTAATTAAGTTAAATGACTTTTGCTTCGTTGTGTAATAAGCTCACTAATTCTTCCACATTATTTGCATCAATGTATTTGCAAGTGGTGCGGCCGGGTGTTAACGAAAAAGATTTTATTCCTGTAAGTGCCGAGCTGCTTGCTTCAACAACTGTAATGGGTTTTGTACGTGCCGCCATAATGCCGCGCATATTAGGAATACGCTGCTCGGCCATACCTTTTGCACAAGCAATTACCAATGGAACCACACATTCTACTACTTGCGTTCCTCCGTCAATATCGTGCTCAACAGTAGCGGTACTACCGTTCATTTCTAATTTTGTAGCTAATGAAACAAAAGGATAATCTAAAATTCCGGCAACCATTCCGCCAACCGCCGAGCCGTTGTAATTAATGGTTTCTTTGCCAACTAAAATTAATTCATATCCATTATCCTTAGCGTATTTGGCAATTTCTGAAGCAACAAAAAAAGCATCGGGCCCCTCAGCATTTACACGTACCGCATCATCGGCGCCAAGTGCAAGTCCTTTACGGATGGTTGCTTCACTTTCGGGCAAGCCTACATGGAACAAAGTAACCGCGGTTGCTTTTCCGCTTTCTTTCAACTCAAGGGCACGCACCAAAGCATACCACTCGTCGTAAGGATTTATAATAAACTGCACTCCCTGAGTGTTGAATTTTGTATCGTTATCCGAAAAAGCAATTTTTGTGGTTGTGTCGGGCACATTGCTGATGGCTACTAAAATCTTCATGTTTTGTTAGTTTTCTAAGAGAGGCAAATTTAACAAAATAAGCATTGTTTGCAAACCCTAATTAATACCTCGTTTTTGGGCTTTTATCGAGAGTTTTACAACAGCGTTAAAAAACGTTAAATGGGCTCAAACACCCCTGTAATACATAACTTTGCCTTATATGATACGGCAAAACTTATCGCTCATTACCGCTCTGGTTTCGCTTGCGCTTATCGGGCTTATTGCCGTACAATTGTTTTGGATTAAAAACGCCATTCAGCTAAAAGAAGAAGAGTTTAACCGTAAAGTGCACGAATCGCTCGATAACCTGGTGTATCATTTAGAGAAATCTACCACGGCCGCCAAAATAAAAAAGAAAGTAAAATTTCATAAACAGGTGGCCACGCAAAAAACAATAAGCAGCCTTTTGGCGGCAGGCGACACAAACGGCGGAAAAAATGCGCAGGATAAAATTGTAGTTAAAATACTTGAAGAACTTTCTATCGACTCGAACGGAGTTGTTACCACAACCATAAAAGAACATCAATACGAGGGCGACTCTACAAAAAGTATTTCTGATTTTCCGGCCCAATTCAGAGAAACCACTTCTGATTTGGAAAAACTAAAAATGGAGTTGATTGAAAAACGTGCGGATATGTTCAATGATATTTTTGATGAATTGGTAAGTATAAATATTTATAAAGATTACAAACCCAACGTTGATTCGCTTTTATTGGATTCGCTTTTGCGTAATGAATTACATCAAAAAGGCATCTTTACAGATTATATTTACGACATCCATGAATTGCCCCGTGCCGATTTTAAACAGTTTGAAAATACATCGGTAGCCATGGATTCTACCAATCAATTTTTTAAAGTAAACCTTTCCCCAAATAATATTTTTATAAAACCAATTTACTTAACTATCCATTTTCCGAATGAAAAAAACTATTTAATGAAAACACTCTGGCTCACACTTTCTATGTCGGGCCTTGTGATACTGGTTTTAATTCTTGCTTTTTACTTTACCATTAACACCATACACAAACAAAAAAGGTATACGCAAATTAAAAACGATTTTATTGGGAATATGACACATGAGTTTAAAACACCAATCTCTACCATTGCGCTTGCGGGCGAAATGTTGGGCGATGCCAGCATAAACAAAACTCCCGAAAAAATGGACCGCTTTGTAAAAATGATTCAGGAAGAAAATAAACGTTTGGGTGTTTTGGTAGAAAGCGTTTTACAAACAGCGGTATTAGACAAGGGAGATTTTAAATTAAAACGCAGCGAGTTTGATTTGCACGACGTAATAAACTCTGCTATGGAAAAAGTGCAATTGCAGGTAGGCCAAAAACAGGGCTCGCTACACGCATCTCTTAACGCAGAAAAAGCGGGCTTGTTTGCCGACAAGGTGCATATTACGAATATTGTTTATAATTTATTGGATAACGCACTCAAGTATTCGAAAGAAATTCCGGAGATTTCAATCAGCACGCAAAATATTGGCGAAGGCATATTGATGTGTGTGCAGGATACAGGAATTGGTATTAATAAGGAAAATCAAAAGAGAGTGTTCGAACAATTTTATCGTGTATCTACCGGTAACGTACATAACATACGCGGATTTGGATTGGGTCTTAGTTACGTAAAAGCCATTGTACAAAAACACGGTGGCGATATTACTGTAGACAGTGAATTAGGAAAAGGCAGCACCTTTAAAGTTTATTTACCATTTAAAATAGAAATAGCCACATAAAAAAATAACACTATGACAACAGACAAAGTAAAAATACTTTTGGCCGAAGACGACACAAATCTTGGCGCCTTACTTCAAGAATATCTTGAGGTAAAAGGATACACCGTAAAACTTGCAAAAAACGGCAAAGAAGGATATGATATGTTTTGCAAACAGGAATACGATTTGTGTTTGTTGGATGTAATGATGCCGCTTAAAGACGGTTTTACATTGGCAAAAGAAATTCGCCAAAGTAATAAGCAGGTGCCTATTATTTTTCTTACGGCAAAATCGATGAAAGAAGATACCATCGATGGGTTTAATGCCGGTGCTGATGATTATATTACCAAGCCGTTTAGCATGGAAGAATTGTTGTTGCGCATACAGGCCATTTTGCGCCGCAGCATGAAAACACAGGTGGTGGATAATGATAAAGCCGAGTTTACTTTGGGCAATTATAGGTTTAACACCGAAAAGCAAAGTTTAATTTGTGGAGAGAGCGAGGTAAAACTTACAACCAAAGAAGTACAGTTGCTGAGGTTGCTGGTATTAAATAAAAACGAAGTAGTTGATAGGGCCTTTACTTTGAAAACAATTTGGCACGACGATAATTATTTTAACAGTCGCAGTATGGACGTGTACATTACCAAATTGCGCAAATATTTAAAGCACGACCCTAAAGTAGAAATTGTGAATGTGCATGGCAAGGGGTTTAAGCTTTTGATTAATTCTTAAAAAGTTTCAAAGCCCTTTCCTCAGCTGCGCGCATTTGTTTTTGTTGGATAGGAGTTTTGTCTTTGTGCCCGCATAAATGTAAAACGCCGTGCGCCATAACGCGCAGCAGTTCTTCGGTAAAAGTAATTTTTAATTTTTCGGAGTTTTCTTTTACGCGCTCGGCGCTGATGTAAATTTCGCCGCTGATACTATTTTCTTCGCTGTAATCAAAAGTAATGATGTCGGTATAGGTGTTGTGGTTTAAATATTGTTTGTTCATTTGCCACAAATCTTCATCACTCACAAAATTATAGGCTAAAGATTTTATTTTTCTTTTTTCGGAAGTGGCAATTTTGCTCAGCCATTTTTTGAGTAATGTTTTAGGCGGAGTTTTTACCGGAACGGAAGCAGAAAAGATGATGGACATAGACACAAAGGTAAGATTTAAACTTTATACTCTTATTAAGCAAGGGGTTTTTTGCCACGAAGGTGCGAAGTTTTGAAAACCCTGTATTTGCGTTAGGGATGCAAAAGGCCCGTAGGGGTTCTTTTTACCGGGAAGTTTTTTATAAAGTTAAGGCATAGATTTTGTGAATTTTTATTTGGAAAAGAGCGGTAAAAAAACGGCACCCTTTTGAAGCCCGGCCCAGCGTAAAAATAATTATTGAAAGAGAATACGCATGCCGGGAAACGCCCTAAAGATGCCTTAGAAATTTATTGCTTAATAAATTTTTTAATGAAAGCATCTCCTGAGTTTTTAATACTTAAAAAATAAATTCCTGCAGGAAGAGTAGCTACGGAAAAACTTTTTACCGTTTTTTTATTTACTAAAATTTTGTCCGAAAAAAGCTCTTCACCAATCACATTAAGGATGGATACTTTTGTTTCTTCTGTTTGTGATTTTACAAAATTCATTTCTACTTTAACAAAATCGGTTACAGGATTAGGAAATAGAGTAACGGCATTGGTAGCGCCTGCAAAAATAATTCCGGTGGTAGCGGTAGTGTCGTAATATACTTTTATACGTATGTGATCAACTTGCGGCGGACCCGTTGTATTAGTACTTACGTATGCAGAAAAATATACACCAAAGTTGGGATCGTTAATGTCGGCAGGCGTCCAACTCGTGCCCCAAAGGTCAGTAGAATCGCCGTGTGCTTTGTAAATATAAGCAAGTCCCCATTTAGCGGTGTCGGCCCTGCTTGTGCCGTCAGGTATTCCGCTTCGCAGTAACCTAACAGTTGAATCGGAAAGGTGCGCCGGAAAATTTATGCTGCGCCGCTGAACCTCAACTACTATTCCCTTTATAATTGCAATGGCAGGGATAGCGAAACCAAAACCAGTAACAGCCAATGCCTGCGAATAATAGCAATTGCTTGTGGCGCAGGTGGGATATCCGGGCATTGTACAAGATGCGGGCGCGCTATTAGAGGTAAAAACATTAGTTGGATTGCCCCATGGAGTTCCGGACGGGGCGCTAACGGAAACAGCCGCACTCGGACTATTGGGCCCCTGCGATTGCGAAAACAAAAAAGAGCCTTGCAGTAAGATTAAAAGAAACGTAATGCGGAATAAGTAGTTTTTTTGCATGTGTGATTTGTTGATTGGTATAATCAACAGACGCAAAAAAGAAAATAAAGGTTGCTTAATTAAGATTGAAAGAAAGCACCACCTTTTTGCCATTCTCTTCGAAGGCAATTTTATCGGCAAGATGTTTCATTACAAATAACCCACGGCCCTCTTCCGAAATATTCTCGGGATGTGTTGGGTCAGATACATTTTTAGGGTCAAATCCTTGTCCTTGGTCAGACACAGTAAAGGTTACTCCCTCGGGTGAGGTTTTATAGCTAAGTTCTACGCTTTTATCGGGGTTGTTTTTGTTGCCATGCTCAATAGCATTATCAACGGCTTCGGTAAGGGCCAATAAAATATTACCAAACTTCTCTTCTTTGATGTTCATTTTCTCGCAAAGGCTAACCACCATGCGCTCCACAACTCCCTCGGGGTTATTTAGCTTTGTAATTTTCACTTGATTTTCAGTGTGTTGGTTCATCTATTGCTTAAAAACAGTATTTATACGCCACAGTATCCAAAAGGTTTCAAAAATCTATGTTATTTTACGAACGTGTTAAAATATTGGTTGACTTTACCTCTATAATAAGGAGTTAGGGTTGGAGGCATGGTTTTTAAAAGCTCGGTTTCCTGTTGTTTTAGCTTCTGATACTCTAAGAATAGGGCAGGATTGGTGTAATTATTGTCTTTTGCTTCATTGCTCTTACGTTGCTCATCTTGTTCCTGCTCGCGCTGTGCTTTTTCGCTTTCCAACATTTTGGTCATAATTTCTTGCTGACGCTTTATGGTTTCCTGGGTAATGGCTTTGTTTACCAAATCGGTTTCGGTTTCTTCCATCTTACTTAAAATATCGCCACCGGGTTGATTGCCGCCGTTTTTCTGCATTTTTTGAAGAGCTTCTTGTACCGCTTTGCGAATAGCTTCCTGCTCGGCCGCCATTTTTGCCAAACTCTCGCTGGTGCCGGGAATATTGCCGTAAGGATTCATTCCACCTTTTTGGTTTCCGGGTTTATCGCCGGGTTTTTTACCGCCTTGTTGTTTGCCTTGTTGTTCGAGCATTTTTTTCATCTGCTCAATTTGTTTATTTAATTGCTCCTGCATTTGGCGCATATTTGCCATACTTGGTTTTTTTCCTTGTCCCTCGCTGCTGCCGGGTTTTTTGCAATTTCCTTTTCCGCTTTTGCTGCCTTTCTTTTTCTTTTGCCCTTCGCGTTCTTCTTTTTGCATTTGCTCTAAACTTTCGTTTAGCATTAGTGCAAGGTTGTTTATAGAAGTCATTGCAGTTTGCCCTCGCATTTGTGCCTCGGGCGTGTTACGTTCTTCAAAAGCACCAATGGCTTTTTGCATGCTTGATTGTATGGCAGTAATTTCGCGGTTTATATTTGCCGATATTTTTGGATTGCGCTTACTTAATGCAAGCAAACTATCTTCAATCATTTTACTATCGTCCTGCAATTGTTTTTGCTTTTTGGCAAGATTGGTATAACGCGGATTTGATGTTTTAGTTAACTGAACTTCTTTAGCCAGCTCTTCCTGATCAAACGAAACGCGCAATAAGTTTTCTAATATCTGGCGAATGTCTTGCATGTCTTCGCCCTGCTGTTCTTCCTGTTGTTGCTGAGCGGCTTTTTCCATTTCCTCACTCATCTTTTCCATTTCTTTGGCAGCTTCTTTTTGCGATTCGGCAGCTTTCTTTTTATTGTTTTTTTGTAATTGCTCGGAAGCCTTCTGTTGTTCTTCACTGGCTTTTTGCTCGCTCTGTTTGGTATCGGGCATAGGCAATTGCTCTTCCAGTTTTTTATTAAGGTCTTTCATCTCCTGCATTTCTTTTTTCAGGTCGTCAAACTTTTTAGTAAGCTCTTCCTGTTTTTGCTGCCGTTGCTCTTTAGTTAATTTTTGATCCGGAGTTTTTTGTTCGGCATTTTTCTGTTCCTGGTTTTTTTGCTCCTGCGCCTTCTGTTCAGCAGTTTTTTGTTCGTTGTTCTTTTGCTCGTTATTTTTCTGTTCCTGATTCTTTTGCTCCTGCGCTTTCTGCTCAGCGGTTTTTTGCTCGTTGGTTTTGTCTTCAGGTTTTTTGTCCCGATGGCTATCGGGATCGGTTTGCTTGGCTAATTCATCCTGCTTCTTAGCAAGCTCATCCAGTTTCTTAGCCACATCTTCCATCTTGGTTTGCACCTCCATTTGTTTGAATTGCTCCAACGTGCGGTCTAATTCTTTTTCGATGTCTTTATCGCTAAGTTTTAATTTTTCTAAAGTTTCCTGCACTTTTGCTTTATCCATTTTCTCCATGAGCTTTTGCAATTCGGCAAAAAGTTTTTTCATTTCCGGAGTCATCATGTTTTCAAAAAGTTTTTCCAGCTCTTTTTGTTTTTCTAAAATATTTTCGTCCTGCTGCTTGTATTTATTCTGTTCTTCGTTATTTAGCTGGTTGGCGTCTTTGGTTTGCTCAACTTTCTTTTCCAGTTCTTTTTGTTTCTCTAAAAGATTTTCGAGTTTCTTTTTATCTTCCCAACCCATTTGTTTTTTTTCAAGCAATTTTTTGTTGAGGTCAGAAATATCTTTTTGTATTTCTTTTGCTTTTTTCAAACTCTCTTCCAAATCGTCTTTTATTTTGTTGTTATTTTTTGCGGTGTTTTTATCCAATTCTTCCAATGTAGGCGCTTTAAACTGCATGATGTTGCTGCGCGCCGATTTAGAGCCGTTAACGCCGTCGTTATCCCACACTTCAAAATAGTATTCAATCTTATCGCCTGCGTTTAACTCAAAACGTGAAATATCTATGTAATGTACAAAGGGCTGTGTAAGCTGTCCTTTTTGTAAGGGCATATTAAACTCTACGGCTTTTTCAAAAGTTTTTCCGTTGGTATCTGACGAGTAAATTTTATAATGAAAATCAAATCGGTTAAAACCATAATCGTCTTTTATAAGGCCCGAGAAATAAATATTGTTTGGTTTTAACGAGTCGCGCTTTTCATTCATTTCAACTGTAGGAAAAGCATCGGGTATTACGTTTATAGAATAATTTACCGAATCGGCCTTGGGCACAAATTTATTATTGGTGTTGATGCTGTACGCCGCGTTTTGCATGAAGCGGCGGGTAAACGAAAATTTATTTTCGGCAACCGGACTCAAATTTAAAGCCGAATCAGAAAAGTGTAAATTAATTCCTTCGCTGTTTTTTGTATTGAAGGTCCAGGTAATTTTTGTTCCCTGCGGCACCAGCATATCACCGGTGTTTGTTACAATTTCGTCTTTACGGTTGAGGTATGCAGGATATTTTAATTGCGCCTCAAAGCCCAGCAATATTGGTTTTGGCAAAGCGGTAAGTTTATATTCTTTAGATGAAAAGCCACCACCCATTAAATTAAAATCAACATCCTTTTGTACGTTTTTAAATGTGTAAGTAAAGGTGGATGCGTTTTCTTTTTCTAATTTAAACTCACTTCCGTTAATCACAATAAAACTTTCGGCAGGCACCTGATCGCCAATGATTTTTATTTTCAATGTAAAATCCTGCTGCTGTACCGCTCTTAAATCTTTGTTCTCCACACTAAAAGTAAAGGGGGCTTCTTTTTCGAAATAGGTGCCGTGGTTAATTAATCGCTTTGTGCCGGTAGATAAAATTTTTGGCGCAATTATTAAAATTGAAAACAAGAGTACAATGGGAATAGCCGCGTACTTTAAATATTTTTTATTTGCGCCTAAGTCAATTGCCGAAGTAAAAGGCACAGGTTTTAACTCGGTAATTTTTTGGTTGATGCCGGCGTTGAGTAGTTCAACCGACAAGGCAGTGCTTTGTAAATTTTGCAATTGCAAAACGTTAAGTAGTTTGTCCTGCACATTACCAAAGTGGTTGCCTATAATTTCTGCTGCTTGCGTGTGCGAGATGACTGAACCAAAACTGTTTAATTTTAAGACAGGAATTGCAATATACTTTGTGATAACGTAAGCGGTAGTTAAAAGAAAGCTGTAAAATAAAATGGTACGTATGGTGGTGCTGAACTCGGCAAAATACTCTAAAGTACTTACGCCGATATAAAAAAGAAGAACTAATCCAACAGTATAAATTAAACCGCGTATGAGTTGGTTTTTATAATACTTGCGTATAAACTCATCGAGTTTTTGGTGAATGATATTTCCCTGTGCACTGTTCATGGCAAACTATACGTAAAGATAACGAATTTTGGCTTGATTTATTGAGTTCGATAGGGGGATTTTGGGCATAATTAACCGAGGTTTTTACTTGAGATGTGAAAAACACTGTTTTTCCATAAAGCGGCACTAAAAAGTGAATTTTAACGTTTAACTATAAAATGAAACGAGTCATTTTCCTTTTATTGGTGATTCTCCTTATTTCCTGTCAAGGGGAAAAAAGGCCTGTCGTGTTTAAAAACCCTTTTGATACAACTAAACTGTTTATTCCCTGGGAAGCTAATTCTACCGACAAGTTGGATTACTCCGGAGGGTGCCTCATATATACGCATTTGCCTAACGAGGAGACGTGGCAATGGTCAAAGAATTTTAAACCTAGGAACAAAGCATTTTGGACAAATAAAAAAAAGGTTTATAAATTTTTGAGCATACTGATGGCTATGGATTCAATGAAGATTGCTGATTTTGACAGTACGTGGATAAATATGTTTGACAAAAAGGAATGGGTCGACTGCTATAACTCACAAATAAAATATAAAAAAGTTTATTGTTTTACAGGACTCTTTCCCACAGATCAAATATGTATTGTAAAAAAGAATAAAACCGACAGCGTTCCTTTAGGAATAGATTTTTATGCTGATGTACGGGGAAATCTTAAAATGACATTAAGCCCCGACAGTTCAATTGCAGAAAAAGTGTTTGAATTAGTAAAGATGAATAAGCTGGGAGTAGAAGTAAAAAATTAAACGCTAACGCCGATAGCAGTAACATCATTCATCCCAAGGTGCCCTGCTACGCAACGGCCACCGGGGATTTTCTCGTTACTTTATAAGCGGATACCAATAATAGTAACATCATCAACCTGTTCCAACTCTCCGCGCCAGCTTTCAAATTTTTCATCTAAAATACTTGCCTGTTCAGTCAGCGGCTTAGCGGCTATAGTAACCAAAAGATCTTCCAGCTGTTTGTACTTGTATTTTTTTCCTTTGGGCCCACCAAACTGGTCGGGATAACCATCGGTAAATAAAAATAGGATTGCACCGTCTTTAAATTCAAGGTTGTGTGTGGTAAAAGGCGCCGGATTATCGTTTTTTCCAATGGGCTGTTTGTTGGCCACAACTTCTTTCAGTTCATTATTTTCAATATACCAAAGCGGGTTGTAAGCGCCCGCCCATTTAATTTTTTTGGTTTTTATGTTGATGCTGCAAAAAGAAATGTCCATGCCGTCTTTTACTTCGCTCACGCTTTTTTCAAAAGTTTCTAAAACCAGTTCGCGCACTTTGTCTAAAATTTTGCCGGGGTCGGTAAGCCCAAATTCTTTTACAGCGCGGTTTAAGGCGTTGCTGCAAACAACGGAGACCATGGCGCCCGGCACGCCGTGGCCGGTGCAATCGGCGGCGGCAATTAAAATTTCATCCTTTACAATTTCCATCCAGTAAAAATCGCCCGCCACAATATCTTTTGGTTTATACAACACAAAAGAATCGGGTAAATGCTGTTGTATTAATGCTACTGATGGAATAATAGCGTCCTGTAAACGTTTAGCATAAGCAATCGAATCAATAATTTCTTTTTGCTTCTCTTCTACCAGGTGTTTTTGCTCTTCAATAATGTTTTTTTGTTTTTTGGTAAGGTTAAAACGATTCACAATAAAGCCTATAAAAATTCCCAACAACACAACAATCAAAATTCCCGACATCAAAATAATATTTTTCTTTTTCTTTTCTGCAGCACCAAGGCTTGTTTGCATTTCTTTATCTTTTTGAAGCAGCACAATTTCTTTATTCTTTTTTTCGCGCTCGTATAACATTTGCACATCACCTATTTTTTTCTGAATGTTTTCATTTAGCATCGAGTCCTTACACTGCATACACAATTTTAAATAGTCGAAAGCTTTTTTATATTCTTTTTTTGCATAAGCAATTTCGCCCAAAGAGCCATAGGCCTCTGCAAAACCTTTTTTAATACCCAGTTCTTTTAATATACCCAAGGCCTTAATAAAATAAGGTTCCGCTTCATTTAATTTGTTTTGCGAGATCAACAAAGAACCATAGTTAACACAAGTAGTTGCAATAGCTTCGCGGTTATTGGTAAAATTAATTAGGTCTTTGGCAAGCCCAAAGTATTTTACCGCGCTATCGGGATAATTATGTTCTATGTAAACGCCGCCAATATTATTATAAATGTAAATTAAACCATCATTGTTTTTCATTATCAGGGCCTCCCGCATTGCAATACGGTAGCAGTAAACGGCATTTTTTAAATCTTTCATCTGCGAGTAGCATATTCCCATGTGGCTGTAAAGATTGCTGATATTGGTGTTTGTTTTATAGGTATTTGCTATTTTTAATGTTTTTTCGAAATAATTGATGGCTTCTTTAAAATTGCGTAAATTGCTATACGATTGCGCGATGCCGTTATAAGAAAGTGCAATCCCCTCTTTTTCATCTATTTCTTCTTGTATGGCAAGTGCTATAAACTGATGATCAAGCGCCTCTACATAATTTCCTTTAGAGCTAAGTATCATGGCAATATTATCGTGTGCCGCGCCAATTCCTTTACGGTAATTTGCTTTGGTATTTATCACGAGTGCATTTTTATAATATTTTAAGGCTGAATCGGCCTCACCATAATAATAAAAAGCAACGCCTATTAAATTATTTGCTTTACCCTGACCTTTTAAAAAATTTAATTTAATGGCTTCCTTTAAAATGATGCGCTGCAAATAAATGCCGGTATCCAGCTGACCTCTAAAAATTACCTTGCTGTTTAACTCGTTCAGTTTTTTTATGGTTGTGGTGTCCATCGGCTTCTTCTTCAGAAAATAAATAACCGAATCGAGGTTGGGATTTTGAGAAAAAGAGAGATACTGAAACATGTTCAGCATGACCAATAGAAGAATGATTTTTTTCAATGAATAAAGTTTAACTAAATACGCACACCTATTGCAGTAACATCATCAACCTGTTCCAAAGCCCCGCGCCACTCTTCAAAACGTGTATCCAAAATCTGCTTTTGTTGGTTCATAGGTAAATTATGAACCTCAACCAAAATTTGCTCCAGCTGTTTGTGTTTGAATTTTTTTCCTTTGGGTCCGCCAAACTGATCGGCGTAACCATCGGTAAACAAATATACCACGTCGCCCTTTTGCAATTGCAGTTTATGATTGGTATAAGGTTTTTTAATATCGTCGGTAGAGCCGCTGATGGCTTGCTTATCGGCTTTTATTTCTTTCAGCTCGTTATTGGTAAAAACGTAAAGCGCGTTGTTAGCTCCGGCATATTCAATCCTGCTATTCATAAAATCAAAATTGCACATAACAAGATCCATTCCATCACGAATAATTTCGCCTTTTTGTTGAGCCTTTAAGTTTTTTGGAAGTTCAGCGTTCAAATAATCAAGCGCTTGTGCAGGCGAATTAATATCAGAATTTTTTATGGTTTGATTTAAGAGCGTGTTGCTGATAATACTCATTAACGCGCCGGGTACGCCATGACCCGTACAATCAACTGCCGCAACAACCACTATCGGGGTTTGCGTAATGCTGTTTTTAACCTGCACCATCCAATAAAAGTCTCCGCTTACAATATCTTTTGGTTTATACAAAACAAAGAAATCGTTCAGCGCTTCTTTCATCTCATCCTGAGGCGGTAAAATACTTAGCTGAATTCTTTTCGCGTAATTTATACTGTCAACAATTTCTTTTTGTTTTTCTTCAACCAGTTCTTTTTGATGCACAACCTCAACTGTACGCTGTTGCACAGTATCTTCCAGCTCTTTTTGTCTTTGGCGTAAAGCCGCGGTGCGCACACGAAATAAGCCAACGCTGCCTGCAACAAATAATATCGCCGCAAAAATTCTAAACCACCATGTTTGCCACCAAGGCGGACGAATTACAAAACTGTACGTCATTGCCTCGCTCCAAACACCGTCTTTATTAATTGCCTTTACTTTAAATGTAAAATTGCCGGCAGGCAAGTTACCGTAAACGGCTTCGGTTTTATTTGTAAGCGGGGTCCACTTTTCTTCGAGCCCGTCTAATTGGTAGCGGTACAAAATTTTACTCTGACTTTTAAAGTTTATGCCAACGTAATTAAAAGTTAAGTGGTTTTGATTATAAGGCAGACTTAATTTTTCGGGAGTAGGATACCATTTTGTAATAGAACTAAATTTAATGCCGGAATATTTTTTAGGATTATCTTTTGTTTTTGCCCAGGCAACCTCTTCAAAATGAAGTTTAATATTTTTAAGATGCATGATGGGTGCCATATCATCTAAAGCGTCTTGCGAAGGATCGTAACGCGTTAACATTTTACCTGTGCCCCACCAAATAAACCCTTTGCTGTCTTGAAAAACCGAATTCTGCAAAGCATCATTACCTAAAAAGCCATCTGTTAAATCGTAAGCAGAAAACGAAGGGGCTTCCTGATTTTTTTTCAAATTAATTTTCGTTAAACCATTTTCTGTTCCCAGCCAAACATTGCCGCGCATATCCTGTAGTATGCTCCACACACGATTATTGCTAAGGCCGTCTTTCTCTGTATAGGTAACAAATTTTTTGCCGTCAAATTTAGAAACGCCGCCTTCATCGGTACCAAACCAAATACTGTGGTAATGGTCCTGCATCAAACTATAAATTACATTGCTGCCAAGGCCTTCTTTAGTTGTGTAGGTAGTAAATGTTTTGCCGCTGAACTTTACCGCGCCACCGCCATCCGTGCCAAACCAAACGTTGCCATCAGAGTCTTCAATCATGGCATAAACTATATCGCTGTTAAATCCTTCTTCCTTGCCGTAATGGATAAATGATTTTCCGTCAAAATAACAAATGCCGCCGCTATTGGTGGCAAACCAATAATTGCCGTGACAATCCTGCAACATACAATACACGGCGTTGCCGCTTAATCCTTGTTCTTCGGTATACTGATAAAAGTTTTTGCCGTCAAATTTACAAACGCCGCCGCCGTTGGTACCAAACCACATGTTGTTATCCTTGTCTTCTAGGATGCTCCAAACACGGTTGTTATTTAATCCTTCTTTGTCGGTATAGGTGTAATAATATTCTCCGTCGTATTTGCAAACGCCTCCGCCATTGGTGCCAAACCATAAATTTTTAGTATGATCCTCGTACGTTTTGTAAACCGCATTATTGCTGAGGCCTTCTTTTTTTGTGAAATGCGTAAAGCAACTTTTATCATATTTAGTAACGCCGCGCCCATCGGTACCAAACCAAAGCTCGCCATTGCGGTCCTGCATCAAACATAAAATAGTATTGCTGCTCAATCCTTCCGACTCTGTAAAACAAGTAAAATTTGTTCCATCGTATTTGCACACGCCTTTGCCGTTTGTAGCGAACCAAATGTTTCCGGTTTTATCTTCAAGCACCGCATTTACCGAATTACTTGTAAGTCCGGCGTCTTCGGTATAGTGCGTAAAACTACTGCCATTAAATTTGCATGCGCCGCCGCCGTCGGTGGCCATCCAGATATTTCCGTTATGATCTTCGATGAGGCTTGTAATGATACCGCTGCTTAAACCGTTTCCTTCTAAATAGCCGGTAAATCTTTTACCCTCATCGGCATTGGGATTGTATTTAACAAGACCTTCGCCATAAGTGCCCATCCAAATATTTCCTTTGCGGTCTTCGGCAAGGCTGATAACGTAGTTAGAAACAAACCCATTGTATTTATCGTAGCCCGTAAATTTCTCTCCGTCAAATTTGCAAACGCCTCCGCCTGCAGTACCAAACCACATGTTGCCCTTGCTGTCGCTTAGCACACTCCAAACGGCATTATTTAAAAGGCCACCCTTTTCGTTATATATTGTAAAAGTTTCTCCGTCGTATTTGCATACACCTCCGCCATCGGTACCAAACCAAAGATTTCCATCTTTATCTTCGCACATACATACTACAAAATTATTTGGCAGGCCCTGCTTTTCCGAAAAATGCATAAACTCGTTACCGTCAAATTTGCAAACGCCTCCGCCCTTTGTGCCGTACCAAATGTTTCCGTTACGGTCCTGTAACATACAGCTTATGTAAGAAGAGCTCAGGCCTTGCGGAATATCAAAAAATTTAAAACCAATTGGGTTTTGCTCGCGCATGCCCGGGGCAAGTGCTACCACAGTTTTGGGCGGAAGGCAAGGAACAATTTGCGAATTAGCTTTAGCGTTTAAAACAATAATGCTATCGTTTATATCAATACCTTTTACGCCTTCAATTGTTTTTAATTTTCCTAAGGGATGTACGTTATTAAAACCGGTGGTTACCTCGGGAGTACCTGCTTTAACAATTTTAGGCGCGCCGGCTTCGAATACTCTTCCTTTTAATTCGATAGGTTTGCAAGAAGCGATAGACAAGTTTTTAGAATCGCTTGTGTCTGCTGCGCTTTTTGCTTCGGCGTTCTCGTGTTTTTTTTCTGCACAGGAGGTAATGAATAAAGTTGCCGTGAGAACAAAACCTAGACTTAATGAAGTATTTAAAAATCTCTTATGCATAGCTTACCACGTAAAAGTAACAAAAAACCTTGTTCCTTTTGGACGTTTGAGAAGAAAAATACTTACAAAATGTGTGCTAATAGATTTAGGGCGTTACCGCGAGGCGTATAAACATGAGATTCCAAATTTCAAGCGCGGTCGCTCGCGGTCAGGCTACACAGAGGTGCCGCTTTCTGCTCATTAACTATTTATTAAAATATAGGGTTGCGACAATTTTTTTCTTTTATAAAACATTTTGAGCAAAAGAGCCCTTTCCCGAAGGGACTCCTTCGGAGCGAGCCCTTTGTATCCTTAACGCGAATACAGCAGTTTTCTATTTTACAACAACCATTTTCTTTCCGGCTTTGTACCCGTTTGTGGCTTGAATTTGATAATAGTAAGTTCCGGCAGCAAGATCGGTTGTGCTTAAAATAACATCATTAAAAGCGTTGGTTACTTTGTAACGTTTTATTTCTTGCCCCGATAAATCGTAAATAACTAAATCTGCAGCAGCAATACCTTGTGGTAAAGTATAAACAATTGTTGTTTGCCCTGCAGTAGGGTTTGGATAGTTTGAAATTTTTTCTATGTTTGCCCCGCCACTATTATTTGTTGCAACGCTTGTTGTAGTTCCATTTGTACAGTCGTGACAAGGTAAAGTTCCAGGTAAAGAATAAACAAAAGCACCTTTTGCACCTTCTTGCCAAATAATCATTTTAACGCCTAAGGGGGTGTATGAAATAAAGTCTTCGATGCCATAGTTACGCCCACCTTGCATGAGTGTACTATCTTTTGAAATTAAAACATTACCTAACTCATCAATAACCGCAGAGTGTCCTTTAGAAAACATGCCCATTGTGTCAGTGTAAAAAATGGAATACTCAATATCTGCTGGGTTTGTATTAAATAACTCCTCACTTAAATAATAAATTTGAGGCATACTACCAACACCGCCTGTAAGAGCTGGGAAATTTATTGTTTTAAAAAAAGCATGATTTAAATTGTAAAGTGTAATTTTTGTTTGATCACTAATGACATATTTGTATCCGGAAGAGCTTAATTTTACTAATCTCAAATAGTTTTGGTTAAGACCACCAGTCGGGTAATAATTTTCTAATGTAATCTGCGCGTAATTGTTTAGTGAAACAATAAAAAGCAATAGGGCTAATAATTTTTTCATGGTATTTTATTTTATTCCGAAGGAACCCCTTCGTGGAGAATGTTTGTTATACCAAATATAGTTTTTTTTCGTCGCTTTAGGAAATGCGTTAGGGATCCGAAGGGCTTGGTTCTTTTTGTCTGGCCACGGGCAGCAAAATAACGGTAGCGCAGCGAACACCGCAGCAGCCCGACCCCACCTGAAATTAAGGATTGAAAGAAAATGTTATTGCGCGGAAACGCCCCCACATAGTGGTCCCTTCGGGAAAAATCCACCCCACTTCGACAGGCTCAGTGCAGACTTTAATCCCTTCTTTGAAAAAAGGAGGAGAAAAAAATTATGCGCGATACATAACCTCTTTTACCGCCTTAACCGTTTTAATTATGTTTGGCAGGGCCACATCAATTAAAGTTGGCGCGTAGGGCAAAGGAACGTCGGCGTTTGTAATGCGGCGTATAGGAGCGTCGAGATAATCGAAAGCCATTTTTTGTACCATGTAAGTAATCTCCGAAGAAATACTTGCCAATGGCCAGGCCTCTTCAACAATTACAAGGCGATTTGTTTTTTTAACCGAGTTAATAATGGTGTCGTAATCAATAGGACGAACGCTGCGCAAATCAATAACCTCGCAGCTGATGCCTTCTTTTTCTAATTCTTCAGCAGCTTTAAGCGCGACTTTGGTAATTTTTCCGAAAGTAGCAATGGTAACATCGGTACCGGCGCGTTTTATATCGGCAACACCTATCGGAATAATATATTCTCCGTCCGGAATTTCTCCTTTATCGCCATACATCTGCTCGCTCTCCATAAAAATTACCGGGTCGTTATCGCGTATAGAAGCCTTTAACAATCCTTTTGCATCGTAAGGGTTTGACGGAACCACAACTTTTAAACCGGGACAGTTTGCATACCAGTTTTCAAAAGCCTGAGAGTGCTGCGCACCTAATTGTCCGGCCGAAGCGGTAGGGCCACGGAATACAATGGGACAACTGTACTGGCCGCCACTCATGCTGTAAATTTTTGCGGCTGAATTTATTACCTGGTCTATTGCAACTAAAGAGAAATTGAAAGTCATAAATTCGATGATGGGGCGCAAACCATTCATAGCCGCGCCAACGCCGATGCCGGCGAAGCCCAATTCAGCAATTGGCGTATCGATTACGCGTTTTGCTCCAAATTCGGCAAGCATTCCTTTGCTTACTTTGTAGGCGCCGTTGTATTCGGCAACCTCTTCGCCCATTAAAAATATTTTATCGTCCTTGCGCATTTCTTCGCTCATGGCTTCTCGCAGGGCTTCACGGAATTCTACTGTTCTCATATTGATATGCTAAGAGAGCAAAAATAACGTATTTACCCATAAAATGGTAATTTTTTTAATTTCATAATTCTCTGCAAATCGAAGCCGTTTTTAGCCTTATTCGTATATTCGTACCCATTCGTATTCGTAGTTTATGAGCAAGTTTTTAATAGCCGGTTTGGGGAACATAGGGGACGAATACGCAGGCACGCGCCATAACGCGGGTTTTGAGATTGCCGATGCCTTGGCCAATGAGGCGGGTGTGCTTTTTCGTAACGACCGCCTTGCCAGCGTGGCCGAATTTAAGTTTAAGGGCAAGCAAATTGTTTTAATAAAGCCAAGCACTTATATGAACTTAAGTGGCAAAGCCATTAATTACTGGCTACAGGCGGAAAAAATAAAACCCGAAAATTTATTGGTACTGGTTGATGAGCTGGCTTTTCCGTTTGGACAAATCCGCATTCACCCAAAAGGCAGTGATGGGGGCCATAACGGACTGAAAGATATACAGGCTACTTTAGGAACGCAGAATTATGCGAGGTTAAGATTTGGAATTGCCAATGAGTTTGCCAAAGGCAAGCAGGTTGATTATGTTTTGGGCAAATGGGATGATACCGAGAGAAAACTTTTGACAGAAAGAATTAAAACGGCCGCAGATGCCGTAAAATCTTTTGTATTTGCGGGGTTGCAGCAGACGATGAATGCTTTTAACAGTAAGTAAAAAGCAAATGCAATCAATCTTTTAAATTGTGAATGAAGATTAAAAAATACTATCCATATATTTTAATAATTCTTGGAAGCCTAATTTGCTGTTGGTCAGGTTTCGTAAATGGATATCCTTTTGTTTATCCCGACACGGGCGAATATCTCAACTCGGGCTTTGAAGCTATACCGCCTTACGACAGAACCATTTTTTATGGACTTTTTGCACGTCACATCAGTCTTTTTTATTCTCTCTGGATTGTTATTGTTGCTCAGGCATTGCTTATTAATTATCTTCTTTTTCGCCTTGTGGAAATTTTTTTTGAAGGAAGAAAAAAAAACATGCTATATCTGTGCTCGGTTATTTTTTTAAGTTTCAGCACAGGGCTTTCAATTCACACAAGCATGATAATGCCCGATATTTTTTCGGCGTGCAGTATTTTGGCTTTAGTGATTTTAGTAGTGCATCCGAAGCTAAAAAAAACAGAAACAGCAGTAATCGCAATTATTTTTGTTTATAGCATAGCAACTCAGGTATCAAGCTTTTTAATAATTGCTCCTTTACTCGCGCTACTAATTCTTATAAGTTTTGTTGGCAGAAGAATTAAAAAGAATTGGATTTTTTTGAATACACGGCAACTTATTATTTCGACATCGCTGTTTGTTTTTTCTCTTTTATTGGTTCCGTTTACCCATTATGCTTTGGGTGGCAACTTCAATATCTCTAACGGCAGTCATGTTTTCATGATGAATCATTTTTTAGAAAAAGGAATTTTAAAATCGTACCTGGATAAAAACTGTGCCGGTAAAAATTTTAAAATCTGTACATATAAAGACAGTCTTGGAAAAAACCTTATGTGGGAAATTGAAGGCCCTTTATATAAAACCGGCGGATGGGAGGCAAACAAAGCAGAGTACACTACTATTATTAAAGATATTATAACAACCCCCGAATATGTTAAGACATTGTTTAAGCAATCAATTGTTGATTCGCGCAAGCAGTTTTTTACTTATAGGGTAGAAATTGCACCGCCCCAATTAGACAATACCGCCCCGCACGGACAAATTAGCTGGCGTTTTAAAGGAGAGCTTAATGCTTATGTTAACTCAAAACAAAACAGAGGCTCCTTGAATATGGAATGGATAAATAAATTGCAGGCAATGGTAATTCCGCTCTCCTTTACAGTGTTACTTGTTCTTGTTGTACTAGGAATGATAAAAAGAACCTTAAGCGCTAACGTCAGTAAAATAATATTAATTATACTGATATACAGTCTTATAAACGCATTTATTTGCTCAACGCTTGCAGTTGTAGATGCAAGATATCAGGGCAGAATTGTGTGGTTGTTTCCATTATTGGCGATAATTTTGTCGGCCGAAATTATCAACAAAAAAACTTTATCAACATTACGGGGGCAATAGCGGCTTAATGTTAATTTTGATACCCCTTGATACCAAAAGACACCATAGAGAAAATTGTTGAAGCCGCACGCGTTGAAGAAGTGGTGGGCGATTTTATTGTGCTTAAAAAGCGCGGCGCAAATCTTTTGGGACTTTGTCCGTTTCACGGCGAAAAAACTCCATCGTTCACAGTTTCGCCCGCTAAAGGAATTTACAAATGTTTTGGTTGCGGCAAAGCAGGCAACTCGGTAAACTTTATTATGGAGCACGAGAGCATGACCTATCCGGAAGCTCTGCGGTATCTTGCAAAAAAGTACAATATAGAAGTTGTAGAAAAGGAAGTCACCCCCGAGGAAGCCGCCTTACAAAACGAAAGAGAAAGTTTATACATAGTAAGCTCATTTGCACAAAAACATTTTAGCGATAATTTGTGGATGACGGATGAAGGCATGTCGGTTGGACTAAGTTATTTTCGCGAGCGGGGATATACTGACGAGACGATTAAAAAATTTCAATTAGGGTTTTCTTCTGAAGAAAGAAAGGCATTTACTAAAGCAGCTTTGCACGCCGGATACAAGGCTGATTATTTAGTAAAAACCGGAGTAAGTATTTTATCTGACCGCTACAAGCCCGAAGAAGGCGAAATAAAAATTGATCATTTATTTGACCGCTACAGTGGCCGCGTAATTTTTCCGATTCATAATGTAACCGGCCGGCCGATAGGTTTTGGCGGCAGGATTTTAAACAACGATAAAAAATTAGCCAAATACGTAAACTCGCCGCAAAGCGATATTTACGATAAGAGCCGGGTTTTATACGGATTGTATTTTGCAAAAAAACAAATTGTGCACGAAGACAATTGTTTTTTGGTGGAAGGCTATACCGATGTAATTTCTTTGCATCAAGCGGGCATTGAAAACGTGGTTTCTTCGTCGGGAACATCACTTACGGTTGAGCAGATAAAATTAATACACCGTTTTACCAATAACATTACCATTTTATACGACGGAGATTTTGCCGGTATAAAAGCCAGCTTCCGAGGTATTGATTTGATTTTAGAAGAAGGAATGAACGTAAAAGTTTTGTTGTTCCCCGATGGCGATGACCCAGATTCTTATTCTAAAAAAGTAAACGGCGAGGATTTAAAAGCTTTTATTAAAAAGAATTCGAACGACTTTATAAAATTTAAAACCAATTTACTTTTTGAGGAAGCAAAAAACAATCCCACGCAAAAAGCGGCGCTGATAAAAGAAATTATAGAAAGTATTGCCATTGTGCCCGATGCAATTACGCGCAACGAATACATTACCGCGTGCAGTCATATTTTACATACGGATGAACAAACGCTTGTTTTTCAGGTAAAAAACATTCGCTTAAAAAAACAAAGCAAGGGCAGCACCGATTATCAATCGGTAAGAAGTCACGAAGAGAAAACAGCAAACTCGCAAACCCATGTTGAGGTTAAAGATGAATTGGAGAAATTACTGGAAGCTGATTTAAACCCCTTTGGTGAACAGGAAAAAAATTTGGTGCGCCTCTTGCTTAACTACGGCAACAAATTGGTGGAGGTAACGCATATTGATAATGAAGGTGAGGAAGGCACGATGGAAATTTCGATAGCCGAATATGTTTTAAACGAATTGCTGCACGACGAGCTTTCTTTTATGGACCCCGTGTACCAAATGTTTTTGTACGAGTTTTTATTACAAATGAAAGAAGGCGTATTACCAACTGCAGCGTATTTTACTAATCATGGCAATCCAAATATTTCTACAACAGCCATCAATCTTATTGCAAGCAATCATGTTTTAAGCGACAGGTGGAAAGCAAAGCACAATATTTATATTGGTCACGAAACCGACAATTTAAAAAAGGCAGTTGACCACGATTTATATATTTACAAAGAAAAGCGCCTGCAAAAATTACTGCGCGACGAAAAGGAAAAACTGAGAACCGCTAATGGCGACGAAGAAGTGCAAAATCTTTTAGAGTCGATACAAAAACTGGACGCCTTAAAAATGCGCGCCAATAAATTATTGGGCCGCACTATTATTTAACCGCCCTTTTCCTGCGGAAAGTCCCTCTTTGAAAAGGTGGGAAATTAATACAGCTTACTTCTTCTCAATCAACTTATCTGCCCGCTTGGTAAGCTCTTCGGTTTTTTTAACCTGTGGCGGCGTTTTATCCTGAGAAACTTTAAGTGCTTTAGTAGCGTGGTTTACATTCTTAACCGCCTGAGGAGCTTTTAATTTTGGCGAAAAGTTTTTAGCATTCTCCATTACCGAAACGGCGCGGTTATCCAAATCTTTTATTTTTGCCTCGCGGCCACGTAATTCGCTTTGAATGCTGTTCAGTTTTTTTAGTACTTCAGCATCCTGTTTTAATTTGTTGCCGCTTTTTTCAATCTTAGTAAGACTGCTGTCAATATCAACCAAATTTTTTTCAGTACTGATAGTGCCATCGTAAATATCAAAAGCTTCATTCACAAAATTATCGATGCTCGCGTCGCCTACATTTTTAGGGCGTTTTAAATTATCATCATCGCCTGCAATAAATGCAAAAAAAGGAATCAGGAATGCCGAAATAATAATAAAAGATAATTTTTTCATAGGTTGTTTTTTTTAAATTAAGTATAGATTTATCTTATAATAGTAACCTGCCCGTGGTGTTTGCCGCCGGTGGGATTTTTTGTATCTAATATGTAAAAGTAAGTACCCGAGGGAAGCTCGCTATTGAGATATTTTCCGTCCCAATCATTTTGGTAGCTTGCTTTATTAAAAACTTTTTGTCCGTAACGGTTATAAATTTCTAAAACATTATCCGGGTATTTTTCAATATTGCCAATGTAAAAATAATCATTTGCACCATCGCCGTTAGGAGAAAAGGTATTGAAAAAAAACAAATCGCTGCTCGGAATAACGGTTACGGTAATATAATCTACAAGCGTGCAACCGGAGGGAGTATAAATTGCCGAAAACGTATAAGTAACAGTTACGCCCGGATAAACATCGGGACTTAAAGAATTTTGATTGTAAATATTATAACCGGAGGGCATCCAGTTAACATGCGTGGCCCCCGGAGCAGATCCATGCAAAGTAATTGTTTGTCCTTGTCTTATGGTGGTGTCTTTACCTGCATTAATGGTGTAATTGTATAGGCTGATGGTAACGGTATCTTTAGCTGATTCTCCGTTAGAGCCCGTAACTGTTACCGTAAAAATTGTGGTGGTTGTTACTGTGGCGGTTGGATTAGCAATTGTGGAATTATTTAGAGGGGCAGAAGGTGCCCATGCGTAGGTGTATGGTGGTATACCACCCGAGGCGGTAGATGTAGTGCCTAATGTAGTAGACGCGGGAGCACTGCAAAATTTTTGATAAGGGCCCGCATCTGCGGTAGGAGGTTGCGCCATAGCAACACTTGCGCACAGTAAAAATACGAGAGAAAAAATATGAGCGCAGGCCTTTTTCATGACAGACAAAGATAAAACAAAAATGCCATCTTTTTGAGACGGCATTTTGATTGTTTTAGGCAAAAATTACTTGGCTTTTTTAGTAGTTTTTTTGCCGGCTCTTTTTAATGCCGTTTTTTTAGACACTTTACGCTTACGTTTTACGCCATGGCTGCCAATGTGAATTTTACCGCGTTTAGATTTTTTATCTCCTTTTCCCATAATTTGATTTTTAGTTGAACAAAAGTAACAAAATTTGCCACAGATTTCACAGATTTTCACGGATAATTCAAATTAGCACAAATAAAATTATCACGGAAAAGAAAAAATCTGTGCTAATCTGCGTAATCAGCGGCTTGTATTGATTGCGTAATGGCTATCGTGCTTTGTTAAGCAACTCATTTGTTTTAAGTGCCAGATCCATAAACACAATTTTGGTGCTGGCATTACGCTCAATATGATAAGAGGCTTTGCCAAATTCTTCGGTAAGTGCTTCGTGGTTTTGCGGCGTGATATAGGGATGAAACTTTTGAAGAAAATCTTTTTCCTCGGCACTGCCCGTAATTTGTGTGGGAATGTGTTTTATTAAAATACTGCTGCGAAACATTTGCAAGGCGTACGACAAAAATTGTTTTTGTTTTTCGCGGCCCAAGCTCTGCATCTCATCAATCCAAGCGGTAATTTTAAAAGGGTCGAAACGCAAACAGCTGCGCATAAAATTGCGATACAACTCTAAATAAATATTGGCGGCAATATTATCGTCGGCCAGTAAAAAAGCCTGTTTAATATTTCCTTGCGCGGTGGCAGCTACATGCTCGGCCTGTTGGGGTGTGAGTTGAAAATTTTTTGCCACCACATGTGCTACTTCAGTTAAATTTGCATTATGCACCTGCACCATTTGCACCCGCGAGAGAATGGTGGGAATTAATTGCTCGATGGCCGAAGAAACCAAAAAGAAAAAAGTTTCGTCGGGCGGTTCTTCTAAAATTTTTAAAAGTTTGTTGGCCGCGTCGCTGTTCATTTTTTCGGGCATCCAAATAATCATAATTTTTCCGCGTCCTTCGTAACTGGTGTAATTTAATTTGCGGATAATTTCGTTGGCCTCATCTTTACCAATAACGGGCTGTTTGTTTTCGGCAGCTAAACTATTAAACCAATCGTTGAGGCCGAGATACGGAAATTCTAAAAATGCTTCGCGAAATTCGGGCAGCACATCATCGCTTTTGCGGATATCTTTACTTAATGCTATTGGAAAAACCCAATGTAAATCGGGATGCGCGAGTTTATTTATTTTTAAACAGGAAGGGCAGGTGCCGCAACTATCGTGCGTACTGCGGTTTTGGCAAAACAAGAAACGCGCAAAGGCTACGGCGGTGGGCAGCTGCGCTCCGCCCTCATCGCCAAAAAAAAGCAGGGCGTGTGCCACACGGCCGCTGCCCGCTAACTCGGTAAGACGGATTTTTATACTATCGGGCGCGGCAACATCGGCAAATAACATCCTGCAAATATAATTTTTATGTTGTGAATGCGTTTAGATAGTTATAAAGGATTATGCTTAAGGTTTGTAAAAATTTTAATTGAAAGAAATGCGTTAAGGACACAGAGGGCCCGCAGGGGTTCTTTTGCCTTTCAATTACAAGCATCAAACGAAAATCATAAAAGGCAGACAAAAAGTTTCTATAAAAGAAAAAGCTGTTGTTGCAAAAAACGGTACCCCTCAGTGGCCTGACCGCGAGTGCGCTATATGCTTTATGCCATGATGTACTCCTATTCGCACCTCGCGGTAACGCCCAAATCCTCAGCCTACTCACTCTCGTGAAAATAACTAGTAAGAAAATCCAAAAAAAATCAGCACTTTTGTAAAGTACATGCTAATAGCCGATTTAATAACACACGACATTCCAGCCCTTAAACCGGCAGATACCATTGAGCAGGCGCTTGACTGGATGGAAGAATTTAAAGTAGAACACCTGCCTGTGTTAACGCACAAATCGTTAGCAGGGATAGTTTCTGAAAGCGATTTGCTGGCATTGAATGATGCACAAGGCAAAATAGGCGACCAACAGTTTCGCTATCTGCGCCCTATCATTCATCCGCAGCAACACGCGTTCGATGCACTTAAATTAATGAGCGGTATGCACCTTACTTTAATACCGGTGCTTGACGATAACGATAATTACATGGGAAGCATTACCCAAAAAACAGTGCTTGACAGAATTGCCGGTTTTACATCTGTAATGGAGCAAGGCGGAATTATTGAACTGGAATTAAACAAAAACGATTACTCGCTTACGCAAATTGCAAGTATTGTGGAGGGCAATGACGCAAAAATTTTAAGTTCTTACGTTACTTCTACTCCGGACAGCAATAAAATTGAAGTAACATTAAAAATAAACCGCGAAGAACTTAGTCGTATCTTACAAACGTTTAACCGTTATAACTATACTGTAAAAGCTTCGTACCACCAGGCCGGTTACGAAGACGATTTAAAAACACGCTTTGATGAATTTATGCGTTTCCTCAATATATAATACCATCAAGCTTTTTAAAAAAACAAGTATACGGCATTATGCAGAGCGACCACGAATTCATTATAAGCTTATAAAACACATTCCGTTTCTGTATAAAATTTTTTTGTGGAGCGTTCTTTTCCTATATGGAGCAGAAATAATTTCGCAAAACAAGAGTGTTCCCCCGCCCAAATTTATTGTAGACTCAATTGCCATTACCGGAAATAAAAAAACAAGGCATGGCATTATTATGCGCGAAATTAATTTTCAGGTAAACGATAGTTTAACGGAGAGTGAGTTGCAAACAAGATGTTTGCGCTCGCAACAAAATCTAATGAACACTTCGCTTTTTGTGCACGATACGGTTTCGTACACTATTGATACAATTGCGCGGCATGTTAGTGTTTTAATTACGGTGCACGAGCGCTGGTATTTTTGGCCCAGTTTAATTTTGCAAATACAGGATAGAAATTTTAATGCCTGGTGGTATCAGGAACATCACGAGTTAACGCGATTAAATTATGGCGTTGGATTTACCCTGTATAATATTTTTGGCTTAAACCAAACACTCACTTTTATTGCAAGAAAAGGCTATACCGAGCAATATGGGGCGGGGTACAGAATTCCGTACATCAATAAAAAGAAAACGCTTGGGTTGAATATGGGATTTAACTATTACCGCAACAACCAAATTTGGTTTAAAACGCTTGACAACCAATTGCAGTATTTTACCAATAAAACCAGCTATGTGCGTACCGAGAGCGAGGCGAAAATGGGAATTACATACCGCCATAAATTATACGGAAGAAATACTTTTGAGGTTTTTTTTAAAGCGAGTTCGGTGAGCGATACCATAAATAAACTGAATGATACTTACTTTGCATCGCAACAGACTTTTGTGCAGTATTTAAGTTTGCAATACCGTTTCTCGTACGACACGCGCGATTATAAGCCCTATGCTTTAAAGGGGCATGTGTTTGATTTGGCATTGGTAAAAGATGGTCTTGGCGCTTTGCAGGATGAGACACCAAATAATTTATATGCCTTTGCAAGCATGAAACATCATTTTAAAATTTGCAATCGCTGGTATATGATGAACGCGGTAAAAGGAAGGTATATGCCGCAGTATGTGCCTATGTATTATTTTAACCGGGCATTAGGATTTACAGAACTCGTTCGTGGTTACGAATATTATGTGGTTGACGGACAGAGTTACGGCTTGGTAAAAAGTAATATTCGTTATCAGCTAATAAAACCAAAAGCATACAGGGCGCCTATTAATTCGTTTAAAAAATTCAGCACCTTTTCTTTTTCTATGTACGTTGGACCATTTATTGATGCCGGCTTTGTGGTGGATAATGCCTTCGGAAAATTTAATCCGCTATCTAACCAATTACTTTTGGGTGGCGGAATTGGAATTGATTTGGTAACGTATTACGATTATGTTTTGCGAACAGAATTTTCTATAAACAAAATGGGGCAAACAGGAATTTACCTGCACTTTAATGCGCCCTTGTAAAGTAATGGAACGCGGATGACGCTGATTGCTTATGGTTTACGCGCGTAATATTTGAATACAGTGTTATTGGGTTCGAAAAAAACAAATCATTCCTTTTATATTGATCATTGCACCCAAGCTCAGCAGGGGCCACAAAAAAATCATATTTTGTCATAACCACCCGTGTCATCTGCGTTCTATTAAAATTTACTACCTTTATATTTATTTTCTATGACTATAGCTTTATACGCCCGTCCGGTAAAAGACAACCACGCTGATTATGTAAAAACATTAAGCACGCGGTTGAATAAAGAAAACATTACACTTGTAATTCATTCCACTTTTTTCGCCTATTTAAAAAAAGAGTTTGGTTTTAATTTAGAGATGCCAACGTTTACGTCTTACGAAGATTTAAAAAAAATAAAACCCGATTATTTAATTTCGTTGGGCGGCGATGGCACGATGCTTGAGACTGTAGATTTAGTTCGCGAAACAGGAATTCCTGTATTAGGAGTGAACACGGGTCGCCTAGGATTTTTGGCAAGTGTTTATAAAGAAGATTTTACAGAGGCGATTGACAAATTAATAAATAAAAAATTTACGTTAGATGTGCGCGCACTCTTGCAACTGCAATCGCCTAAAAATTTATTTGAATTGAACGTTGCTTTGAACGAAT
The DNA here is from genome assembly GCA_038214655.1 of Bacteroidia bacterium. Classification (GTDB taxonomy): domain Bacteria; phylum Bacteroidota; class Bacteroidia; order B-17B0; family Aurantibacillaceae; genus PALSA-968. Next base: position 59,919 of record JBBQRR010000006.1, read on the forward strand.
GTACGCTGGTAAAGAAAGACACCTCAACAATGATGACTATTGATGTTACCATTAACGGAGTGTTTATGAATTCGTATTGGGCGGATGGATTAATTATTGCAACTCCCACAGGTTCTACAGCATATTCACTTAGTTGTGGCGGTCCGTTGTTGGTTCCTACTTCCGAAAGTTTTATTTTAACTCCAATTGCGCCACACAATTTAAATGTGCGCCCTGTTGTTATTTGCAGCAGCAGCGAAATTTCTATAAAAGTGCGCGGCCGCGATAAGCAAAATTTAATTTCTTTGGATTCGCGTTTGGCAACTTTGCAAACGGAGGAAGAAGTGCTTTTGAAAAAAGCGCCTTATAATTTTAACATGATTAATTTGGAGGGGCAACACTTCTTTAACACCCTTCGTCATAAACTCATGTGGGGATTAGATAAGAGAAATTAATATAGTCCACTCACCACTAATCACTTCCCGATAACCACTATTTCCTTACCTTTGCAACACTTTGCAACACCACATAAACACCCCCATATTTAAATTAATTGCCCAATGCGCCGACGAATTGGGTGTGGAAGCTTTTGTTATTGGCGGTTTTGTACGCGATATTTTTTTAAAGCGTGATGGAAAAAAAGACATTGATGTTGTTGCTCTTGGTCGCGGTATTGATTTGGCAACAGCCGTAAAAAATAAATTGGGCGACGAAGCGCATCTTACTGTTTTTAAAAACTTTGGCACCGCGCAAATAAAATACAATGATTTAGAAGTTGAATTTGTGGGAGCAAGAAAAGAATCCTACAGCCGCGATTCGCGTAAACCCATTGTAGAGGACGGCACTTTGGCCGATGACCAAAACCGCCGCGATTTTACCATCAACGCATTAGCTATTGCGTTAAACGGAAAAAATTTCGGACAATTACTCGACCCATTTAACGGAATAAAAGATTTAGAAAATAAAATAATCCGCACACCGCTTAGTCCTGATATTACTTACAGCGATGATCCGCTGCGCATGATCCGCGCCATCCGCTTCGCGGCGCAGCTCGGCTTTACTATCGAGGAAAATTCATTAGAAGCCATCAAACAAAACAAAGAACGCATCAATATCGTTTCTAAAGAACGCATTGCCGATGAACTCAATAAAATTATTTTGTCGCCTGTACCCTCAGTGGGGTTTAAACTATTATTCGACAGCGGACTGCTGCATTTAATATTTAAGCAAATGACGAATTTGCAGGGAGTAGAAACAATAAAAGGCAAAGGGCACAAAGATAATTTTTACCACACCCTCGAGGTTTTAGATAATATTTCGCGCAACACCGATAATTTGTGGTTGCGTTGGAGCGCCATCCTGCACGATATAGCAAAACCGGCCACCAAAAAATTTGAAGAGGGCAAAGGCTGGACTTTTCACGGACACGAAGACCGCGGCGCGCGTATGGTGCCCAAAATTTTTGCCGAATTAAAATTGCCGCAAAACGAAAAAATGAAGTATGTGCAAAAACTGGTACTGCTGCATTTACGTCCCATAGTTTTGGCTAAAACTGAAGTTAGCGACTCGGCCGTGCGCCGTTTATTATATGAGGCGGGCGATGAAATAGATGATTTAATGACTTTGTGCGATGCCGATATAACCACAAAAAGTTCGGCCAAAAAAGAGCGTTATCTGCAAAATTTTGCGCTTGTGCGTGTAAAACTTAAGGAATTGGAGGAGCGCGACCGCCTGCGCAATTGGCAGCCCCCTGTAACGGGCGAGATTATTATGAAAACCTTTAATATTCCGGCCGGCCGCGAGGTAGGCATACTTAAAACTGCCATCCGCGAGGCCATTTTGGATGGCATTATTAGGAATGACTATCAGGAGGCTTTTGATTTTATGATTGAAAAGGGTAAAGAGTTAAATCTCATTCATATTCCATAAGCATTTTAATACTTCGGAAAAAAAATGAACAAAAAGGAAAATTATTTAAATTTAGTATCACAGAGAAAGCAATGTGACCGTTGTAAAAATAAGGGCTTTGTTAACCAATCGCACGCTGATTATGCCCATTGGGATACCAACGAAATTGGAAATATGTCTATGTGGGCAAACAACCTAAATGCTCAGGTAATTATTGTAGCACAGGATTACGCAGATATAGAAACGTATAAAAGAGATGAAGGAACAATCCAGGGAAAGAAAGATATAAAAGACGGGGATGTTAAAGATTATGCAACAGAAACTAATTATTACCTGAGAGAATTAACAAAAATATTGAATCTTGATATTGGATTGCCTACTGTTACTTCAAAGAAAGAACTTTTCATAACAAATTCAGTTTTGTGTATGAAGCAAGGAGCGATGAATGCGCCAATACCAGAAAGTGTGTATGAAAATTGTGGAAGGAATTTCCTAAAACCGTTGATTGAAATAATCGCTCCAAAAATAATAATTACTTTAGGAGCAACAGCAACAAAAGCAGTTATAGCAGCATATATGGGAGAAATAGCAGAAGGCAAAGAAATTTTACGTAAAAACTTTTCTGATATTTTTAAAGCTCATAATCCAATAATTGCAAATAATGGAACTTTAAAATTGTTTCCTGTTTATCACCCGGGGCGACTAGGAAGAATTAACCGTAAGAAAATGGATCCTGAAAAAAGAAATGGTTGGGAGTTACAGAAAGCAGATTGGGCTAAAATTCAACTCTGTTTGTAATTTTGAAAAAGGAATAATAATATTGAACATGAATCCGACAAAACGGAGGGCCGATATCTTTAGTTCTTTGTTGCTTTTCTTGATTAAGCAATAAACTTAAAGAATTAGAGGAGCGCGACCGCCTGCGCAATTGGCAGCCCCCAGTAACGGGCGAGATTATTATGAAAACCTTTAATATTCCGGCCGGCCGCGAGGTAGGCATACTTAAAACCGCCATCCGTGAGGCCATTTTGGATGGCATTATTAGGAATGACTACGATGAGGCCTTTAGTTTTATGATTGAGAAGGGCAAAGAGCTGAACCTTGTTGCCCAATCGTAGGAAAAAAACGTCTCCCTTTAAGGGGAGACCGTCATACTTCCGAAGGAAGTGACAGGGGGGTTGGGAGGGGTCTTACCACTTATCCGATAAACACTACCACTTACAAAGTCAGGCCTTAATTTAACCCTTTTCGGTATATTTTTACGCCTGTAACTAACGTTAATTAACTATTAAAACTTAAAAAGGGCACTTTCAGATTTAAAACAAATTTAGTAAGTTTGGCATCTTATAAAAAAGTAAATAACTTATAAAATCAATAACTATGAGCAACAAAAAAACATCAGGCGGATTTTCTTTTATCGTTTCGTTTCTGGCAATTGCCATTTGTATGGGATTAGGCGTGTTTATCTACATGTCAATTCTTGGTAACCCAAGTAATTTTGATGCAGAAGGTCATCCTTTAGCAGGAAACTTTTTGGCCATCATGTATAAAGGCGGATTTATAGTACCAATCCTCTTAGGTGTGTTTTTAACTGTAATAACTTTCGCTATCGAGCGCTTTATCACAATTCAAAAAGCTACAGGTAAAGGCCAAACCGATAAGTTTGTTGCTAAAATAAAATCATTAGTTGCCAGCCACGATTTGGAAGCAGCTATTGCCGAGTGTAACACACAAAAAGGTTCTTTAGCCAATGTGGTTCACGAAGGTTTAATTAAATATCAGTTCGTTCAAAACGATCCGGCTATGGATAAAGAAGCTAAAGTAGCAGCTATCCAAAAAGCAATCGAAGAAGCAACGGCTCTTGAATTACCAATGCTCTCTAAAAACATGGTAATTATTTCAACTTGCGCATCTATCGGTACACTTGTGGGTCTAATCGGAACAGTTGTAGGTATGATTCGCGCCTTTGGTGCACTTGCCAGCGCCGGTACTCCTGATACTTCTGCTCTTGCAACAGGTATCTCTGAGGCTCTTGTAAATACATTGGTAGGTATCTTATCATCGGCATTAGCGATTATATTTTATAACCTGTTCTCTAACCGTGTTGACCAACTTACCTACGCTATGGACGAGGCAGGTTTCTCAATCATACAGGAGTTCCAATCAACCGGAAAGTAATTTTTCGGGGGTTTATGGAATCTTAAAATTTATTACATCATAATACTATAAAACTTAAGCAATGCCAAAAATTAAAGTTCCAAAAAGCGCACCCTCTATCGACATGACGCCGATGGTGGATCTTGCGTTCCTCTTGGTAACCTTCTTTATGCTTACCGCCTCTTTTCGTATGGCAGAGCCCGTTGTAGTTGATCCGCCTTCTTCTGTTTCAGAAAAATTATTACCCGATAATACCATTATGATTACGGTTGATGATAACGGAAGAGCTTTTTTTGGAATCAGCAACGGTGAAGCCAAAGTAGCTACAATTAAAGTTATGTCAGATAAATACAAGATCAAGTTTACCGAAGAGGAAATCAAAAAATTCGGTGGCTTATCAAGTTTTGGAGTTGAAATAAAAGACCTTGGCCGTTACTTAGATGCAACAGAGGGCGAACGCTTAAAGTTTCAACCACAAAAAGGCGTACCTAATGATTCGGCTGCAAATCCGCAATTGCGCGATTGGATTTTAACCGCAGCACGCGAAGTAAACGCAATCTATATACGCGAGCGCGATAAAGCCAAAGATCAGGGTAAAGAATTTAAAGGAGAAAAACCACGTTACGCTATTAAAGCCGACGGGAAAGCAAAATATGTTTCTGTAAAAGACATCATCAAAACTTTTACGGATATGAAAATTTATCGTTTTAACTTAATTACTTCGCTAGAAGGTGGTGCCAGTACTCCACCTGCAGCAGGTGCACATTAAAAAATTATAACAAATGGCTGAAATTGCAGAAGGTGGTGGCGGTGGCCACGGTAAAGGCGGTAAAAAACGAGCCAAGAAGCAGTCAACCCGCGTGGATATGACGCCCATGGTTGACTTAGCGTTCCTGCTGTTAACGTTTTTCGTATTAACATCAACGTTTAACAAACCTAAGTCGATGGAGATTACTTTTCCGGTTCCTCCCGACCACCCAGAAGATCAACCTCCGGTAAAAAATGGACTTTCTGTTATCTTAACCAAAGACCATAAAATATTTTATTACAAGGGTGAGTTTTTCGCTCCTGATAATAAAGAAGGCAAACCCGCAACTCAACTTTCAGAAACTACTTTTTCATCAGAAGGCTTACACAAACTTTTGTTGGATATGAATAGTTATGCGAAAGACGAGATAACAAAGTTGGCAGCAAAAGTAAAAACCAAAGAGATGGCCGATACAACGTTTAAGCGTTTATCAATCGATGCAAAAGGAAATAAATTAGCGCTTACCGTACTTTTAAAAACAGATGATAAGGCAACTTACAAAGATGTAATTGATGTAGTAGACGAGATGAACATTTGCTTTGTAGGTAAATATGTTATCATTGATATGTCGGCACCCGAGTACGCACTCTTAACCGAAAAAATTAAGTAATCATGGAAATAAGTTGGAACAACGTAGTTTCTGATAACCGCAACGACATTGTGTTTGAAGGACGCAATCAGGAGTATGGCGCTTATCAGATCCGCAGAGAGTACACCAAGCTGGTGGCGCTCATTGTGGGAGGCATGTTGGTTTTTTCAGTTGCCGCGCTTGGCCTTAAAATGTTTTTAGACATGAAGGGCAATGAAATCGCAGCAGCTGATGCAAAATTAGACATGACGCAGATTGATCTTACCCCACCTGTGGATAAGAGCGAACCACCACCACCGCCACCACCGCCACCACCACCTGTAATGGAGACCGTAAAATTCGTTCCGCCCGTTATTAAAGACGATGCGGTAGAAGATGAACCACCACCCCCGCAGGAAAAATTAACCGACACACAGGTTAGTACAACCACACAGGAAGGTAGCGGCGATGAAGTTGTAGTACCAAGCGATGCGGGTAATGGACCCGTTGAAGAAAAGGTAGAAATCTTTACAGTAGTAGAAGAGATGCCCGGATTTCCGGGTGGAATGGGAGAGTTGATGAAATACATTCAAAAAAACATACAATACCCGCAGGTAGAAAAAGAAGCTGATGTTTCGGGAACCTGTTATGTAAAGTTTGTAGTTGAACCTAATGGCGCGATCTCAAATGTTGAGGTTGCTAAAGGAGTTAAAGGTGGCCCCGGCCTGGATAAAGAAGCGCTGCGTGTTGTAAAAAGCATGCCGTCGTGGACCATTGGTAAACAAAACGGACGTCCTGTACGTGTGTTAATGAACCTGCCTATTAAGTTTCAATTAAAATAATTTTTGCCATGCAAAACAAGCTTACACAAATGGCTTTGTTTTGGTTTGGCACAATAATGGCCGCAGCATTTTTATGTTGCGGCTTTATTTTTTTGTGCAGCGATGTGATGATAGAAAATTTTCCGCAGCCAAAGCGCAACTGGCTGGGCATACTTTTTTTAATATACGGCGGCTATCGCGGCGTGAGGCAATATTTTCTGTTCAAAAAATTAAAACAAACCGAAAATGAAGAGTAAGATTTCTTCAGTTTGCTTTTTATTTATAGCGGCAATTTTTTTTGCTTGCAATCGAAGTAGTAATCCGGCGGATATGCCTAATACCCCAACCTCCGGAGTGCTAAAAGTTTTTTGTGAAGAAGGGTTTACTGTGCCAATGAAAATTCAAGCCACAACCTTTGGCTCTATTTATACAAACACGCGCGTTGATATAAATTATGTAAACGAAGTGCAGGCTGTTGAGGGTTTGTTTAATGATAGCTGCAAAGTAATTTTGCTTTCTAGAAATTTATCGGAAGCAGAAATAAAAAAATTTGCCGCTAAAAATATTTTCCCGAAATATGTTTGTGTGGCAAAAAGTGCATTGGCATTTATAGTTCCTGTTGGCGCTACGGATTCGGTTTTTTCGATTGAAAAAATAAAATCTTTTTTAACCGGGGCAGATACAAGTTTTAAAATTGTGTTTGATAATGAAAACTCGGGAGCCGCGCGTTATTTAAAAGACAGTTTGATTCCCGGCAAAGCTTTCGGAAAAAACTGTTTTGCCGCAAAAAACACGCAAGATTTAATTCAGATGGTTGCGGCAGGAAAAAAACTAATTGGTGTAATTGATTATGCCTGGCTAAGCGATAAGGAAGAAACTGTAACGCAGGAAATTTTAACAAAAGCGCGAACCATCGCAGTTTCTAAAGAAGAGGGTAAAATAGGATATTTTCCGGATCAGAGTAATATAGAAACCCGCGACTATCCTTTTTGCAGGCATATGTACATTATGCGTCGCAGTGCAGATTTTACTTTAGGAACGGGTTTTATGGTTTTTGTGGCGGGGCAAAAGGGGCAATTAATGATGTTAAAATCGGGCCTTATACCGGCCTTTAGGCAAGAACGTGTAATAGAGGTAAATACAACTCCACTGGGGAGTCAATAAAAGTCGTCCCAATAATTTGGCACGGCGTTGGTAAATGTTATTTTTGTGTATTGTAAAATGAGCAGACTTTTATCCATATTTACTTTTCTTTTTCTTTTCGGAAACGCTGCAAATATTTTTGCGCAGGCCGACGATCAGCCTTATGTGCTTGCAACCAAAATGCCCGAGTTTGCGGATGGTGGCTCTGCCGGAATGATAGAATTTATTCAGGATCATTTGGAGTATCCAATGGTCGAAAAAAAAGCAAACATTCAAGGCACGCTTATGATGCAATTTATTGTAGAGAAAGACGGAAGCCTTACAGATATTAAAGCCATTAAAAGTGTTGAGGGCGGGGATAATTTAGTGAAGGAAGCAATACGTGTAATAAAATTAATGCCAAAATGGAAGCCCGGTATGCAAGACGGGCATACGGTTAGGGTTTATAAAAACGTTCCCTTCTATTTTGTTTTGGCTCAGAAAAAAGCAAATCCACACCCAACTACTGTGCCGCACGCAACAGTAACCCCGAATCCGCATAGTAACACACATAAAAAATAATCAGTAATATATGAAAAAGAGTAGCACATTATTTGCCTTATTATTTTCTGCCGTATTTGTCAATGCGCAAAACCTGCAGGATGCCATTACAAAAACAGAGAACGAATGTTTTGATGCAGCGGCAACAGAATTCCGCGCACTTATTACGAAAGATGCAGGCAAGGGCGATTATTATTTTTATTACGGAGAAAATTTTTACAAAAATAATAATCCCGATTCAGCCCTTATTATGTATAAAAAGGGAACTGAGGTTCAGGCAACAAATGCATTAAACTATATAGGTGTTGGTAAAATTTTATTGGCACAGGGCAATGATAAAGAAGCAAACACCAATTTATTTAAAGGAAAAACTTTGGGAGCAAAAAGTGCCACGGTGTTAATTAAACTGGCAGAGGTTTACATTAACGTTCCGGACCCTTACAAAAATTTAGCCGAAGCAAATAAATTACTGAACGACGCCATTAAACTGGAACCAAAAAATGTAGAAGCGCATTTATTGATGGGCGATTGTTTGTTGGAACAAATGCCAACGGATGGAAGCATTGCGATTAAAGAATACGATAAAGCACTTGAATTAAATCCAAAATCGCCCAAAGCAATTTTACGCAAAGGAAAATTATATGGTCGCGGCAGAAATTATAATGTTGCTTTAGAAAATTATAAGCAAGCAATTACTGTAGATCCTAAATTTGCACCTGCTTATATGGAGATGGCAGAAATTTATCACCTTGCAGGGCAACCGGCCAAGGCACTCGAATACATAAAAAAATACACCGAAATTCAATGCCCAAGCCTTTCAACGCGCAAGCGTATTGCATCATTTCAGTTTTTAAATAAGCAGTACCCCGAAGCAATTGCCGAAATAGAAGCCATTGTAAAAACAGACACAAAAGATTGTTATATGTGGCGCTTGTTAGGATACGCCTATTATGAAATTGGGAACACTACCGATAAGGAAGCCTATAACAAAGGCCTTGATGCCATGAATAAGTTTTTTGCTTGTGTAAGCACAAAAAACTTTAAAGTCAGCCCCGAAGATTACAAATATAAAGGAATGTTATTGGGTAAAACCGGAAAAGATTCTTTAGCTGCAGAAGAAATTACCAAAGCAATTGCTATTGACCCCGATAAAAATTGCGAGTTGTATGGCGAGATTGGTAAAATTTTTATGAAAGCCAAAAACTATGAAAAGGCAATTACTAACTATGAAAAGAAAACCACTTGCCCTAAAGGCTTAGCCGTGCAGGATTATTTTGATTTGGGACGCGCTTATTTCTATTTGGCGGGAGCTAAAATTAAAGGCACATCTGAAACTAAAGATCCTAAAGAAAAACAAAAAAGAGAAGACGAAGCCAAGCCACTATTTATAAAAGCCGATACTGCTTTTTCAAGATTATGTCAAGCCAGCCCTAATTTCCCTGCAGGATATTACTGGAGAGGGAAAGTAAATATTCAGCTTGACCCTAAAAATGAATTATGGCTTGCCAAACCATTCTTTGAAAAATATTTGACTTTAGTAAAACCCGAAGAAAGAGCAACTCCATCTAATAAAGAAAACGTAATTATTGCCTGCGAATACTTAGGGTATTATCAGTTAAAAATGAAGGATAATGTAAAATCAAAAGAATACTGGACTATCGTGCAAACGTTGGACCCTAATAACGAAAAGGCTAAAGCATTTTTCAAAAGCCCCGAAGGGAAATAAAACTAAAATCGCAAAAACAAAAAGCCATAGAGAATTTTCTATGGCTTTTTTGTTTGTCTCTTAATATGTAATTAAAAGTGATAACCGATGTTTAAACCAATCCTTAAATCGGGATATGTATGAGGACTACTTTCATTATTATTAAGAGAAAAATCGTAAGTATGCAAATTGCGCCAGGCAACGCAAAAGATGTTCCGCAGCAGATTAATAAAATAAAAACAAGAATCTGCTTCGTAAAATTTGTTTTATCCCCACTGAGCTGGCGCAAGATATAAAGTATTGCCATCTGGGTCTTTGAAAAAAGCAAGGCTTGCTTTATCATCTTTATACATAGTAAATGTTACCCCTTTTTGCTCGAGTTCAGCAACAGCTTTATCAATATCTTTTACAGAAAAAGCGATAGAAAGATTATCGGCTCTTTTTGTTTCTTTTGTGGTGGGATGCAAGCCAATGGTAATTCCCGGGCCCTCTACTTCGGCCCAATGGTCGCCAAAACGATTTTTAAGCTTTAAGCCCAGAGTTTCTGTGTAAAATTTTATGGACGCATCCATATTGCTTATTAATGCGGTTACGTTGCTGCTGATGAATTGTGTCATGGATTTAATTTTTATAATTTTTTAAACGAGTTCAGGTTTCTCAGTTTCCTGATAAGCTTCTATGGGAGGACAAGCGCAAACTAAATTTCTATCGCCAAAAGCATTATCAACGCGCGCAACGCTTGGCCAGAATTTATTTCCTTTCACCCATTTCATTGGGAAGGCAGCCTTTTCGCGCGAGTAAGGTTTTGTCCAATTATCGCTCACCACTAATTTAGATGTGTGTGGCGCGTTTTTAATTACGTTATCGATTTTATCAAATTTGCCGTCTAAAATTTCCTGTACTTCTTTGCGGATAGAAATCATCGCTTCGCAAAAACGGTCAAGCTCTGCTTTACTTTCGCTCTCGGTTGGCTCAACCATTAAAGTATTTACCACAGGGAACGCAACGGTAGGAGCGTGAAAATTATAATCCATCAAGCGCTTTGCAATATCCGCAACTTCTACACCGCTGCTCATTTTAAATTCGTTGCAATCTAAAATCATTTCGTGCGCGCAACGGCCATTTTTGCCGGTGTACAAAATTTTGTAATGATCTTTTAAAATTTCTTTCATATAATTGGCATTGAGTATAGCGGTTTTAGTTGCTTCTGTCAAACCATCACTTCCCAACATTTTAATATAGCCGTAAGAAATTAAAAGTATTAATGAACTACCCCAAGGGGCGGCAGATACTGCAGTGATTGCTTTCTCGCCACCTGTTTTTATTACAGGGTGAGAAGGTAAAAACTCAACCAAATGTTTTGCAACACCTATTGGGCCCATACCCGGCCCGCCACCACCGTGAGGAATGGCAAATGTTTTATGCAAATTCAGGTGACAAACATCTGCACCGATATTTCCCGGAGAAGTTAATCCCACCTGCGCATTCATATTGGCACCGTCCATATAAACTTGTCCGCCGTTGTCGTGAATGATTTTTGTGATTTTTTTAATACTCTCCTCGTAAACACCGTGCGTGCTTGGGTAAGTTACCATTAAGCAACTTAAAGTATTTTTATGCTCTTCGGCTTTTGCCTGTAAATCTTTTACATCAATATTTCCTTTGGCATCGCATTTTACAATAACAATTGTCATTCCGGCCAAAGCAGCAGAGGCAGGGTTTGTACCGTGTGCCGAAGAAGGAATTAAAACTACATTACGATTTGGATTTCCGTTGGCGATATGATATGCGCGAATAACCATTAGTCCTGCATACTCGCCTTGCGCGCCGCTGTTGGGTTGCAAACTCATAGAAGCAAAACCTGTGATGTTACTTAAGTCTTTTGTTAATTCTTTAATTACGTATTGATATCCTTTAGCCTGTTCAACGGGAACAAAGGGATGCATGTTTGCAAACTCGGGCCATGTTAGCGGAAGTAATTCGGAAGCAGCGTTTAATTTCATGGTGCAGGAGCCTAATGAAATCATACTGTGCACCAACGATAAATCTTTATTTTCTAAACGTTTGATATAGCGCATCATTTCTGTTTCGCTGTGATATGAACTGAAAACCGGATGCGTTAAATATTTTGAACTGCGTTTTAAAGAAGTTATTGCGTTTGAAGTTTGAAGTTTAAAGTCGGAAAGTTCTTTCGACGCTGCTTTTGCAAAAACATTTATAACATCTTTTACATCTTGTTCTTCAACGGTCTGGTCAAGAGAAATTGCAACGTGATTAGCTCCGGCGTAGCGGAAATTAATTTTGTTTGCTTCTGCAATGGCGCGAATTTTAGTTACATCCGCTTCAACAAGAATGGTATCGAAAAATAATTTTGTTTTTACAGTGTAGCCCAGTTTTTTTAATTCTGCCGCAACATTTGCTGTGTTTGAGTGAACTTGCTCTGCTATAGACTTAATGCCATCGGGACCATGATACACGGCGTACATACTTGCCATAATGGCAAGCAATGCCTGCGCAGTACAAATATTAGATGTTGCTTTTTCGCGTTTAATATGTTGCTCGCGCGTTTGCAGAGCCATACGCAGGGCAGGATTGCCTTCGGCATCAACACTAACACCAATAATTCTTCCAGGTATTAAACGTTTGTATTCTTCTTTACAAGCAAAAAACGCTGCGTGCGGACCGCCATATCCTAATGGAACACCAAAGCGCTGCGAATTTCCTACCACACAATCTGCACCCCACTCGCCGGGAGGAGTAATTAATGCAAGTGCCAGTAAATCGGTAGCAACGGCAACTTGTATTTCTTTTGCCTTGCAGCCTGCAACAAAATTTTTGTAATCTGTAATTTCTCCGTTGATATCCGGATATTGAATTAAAGCACCAAAAAACGAATCATCAAAGCTTACCGTGTTCGCATCACCAACCACAACTTCAATTCCTACTGGAACCGCGCGTGTTTTTACCACATCTATATTTTGCGGAAAACAAGTATTGCTTACAAAAAATTTATGCGCGCCCTGTTTGGTTTTACCGCGATTGTTGTAAAACATAAACATAGCTTCGGCACCTGCCGTTGCTTCATCCAATAAAGAAGCATTCACAATAGGCATAGCGCTTAAATCCACCACCATAGTCTGAAAATTTAAAAGTGCTTCCAAACGCCCTTGTGCAATTTCTGCCTGATACGGAGTGTATGCCGTATACCAACCCGGATTTTCTAAAACATTACGTTGTATAACCGCAGGTAAAATATTGTTGTAATAACCTAAACCTATATAACTGCGAAAAACTTTATTTTTTTTTGCAACCGAGCGCAAATGTTTCATGTATTGAAACTCGCTCATAGCATCACCAACCTTTAAAGGTTTTTTTAAACGTATTTTTTCGGGCACCGTTTGATTAATCAATTCATCAACCGAAGAAACACCGATTTTTTTAAGCATTTCTTTTACTTCTGTTTCACGTGGGCCGTTGTGGCGGGCTACAAATTTGTCTGTCATAAAGAAAAAATTAGAGAGCCAAAAGTAAGAAATTTAAGCACTGTTTCCAATACCAAAAAGAAGTAAAACCGGCTAAAATAATATTCGTATATTTACCCTATAAACTTATCAAACAATGAAAAAATTACTACTTCAAATTACCCTATTGGCAGGCTTAATGCTTGTATTACAGGCTTGTCCTTATAACGCCGAAGTGGCTATTGACGAACCTACTGTTAAAATTGACGATAAAATACTGGGAAAATGGGAAGCCAAAAACTCGGGGGACTATATGTACACCGTTACCAAAAAAGACGAATTTAACTATAAGTTCGAAAAAAAGGGCAAAACATCAACTGATGTAACGGCTTATACCGGGTATGTTTCGGTTATTGACGGAGTAAAATTCATGAATATTTACGAAGACGCTTCTTCTACTAAAACTTTTTATCTGTATAAATTAGAGATGACTGCAAGCGGCGCTAAAATAACTTTATCTCCTGTAACCGAAAATATTACTGAGAAATTTGCAAATTCTGCCGAACTAAAAGCGTACATAAAAAAATATATGGGCCTCAGCTTTTTTTATTCGAAAGAGAAGGAAGAATATTTTCGTGCTGATTAGAAAAATTAATTTATGCGTAAAATCTTTGCCTGTTTCATAGTTTTTACTTCTTTACTTGGTTTCGCTCAAAAGAAACCGGGCGACTCTTTATATTTAATGAACGGACGCATTTTAGTGGCGCCTGTTATTGATACACTTTTTGGCTCGGCAACTTTTATTGATCCTACCGATACAACTAAACGCGCGCACGTAGAAAACGACCAGCTTTTTGCCATACGCTATCACAACGGCGATGTGTTTTATTATTATGAGCAGGATACTATAAGTAATTGGTTTAGCCGCGACGAAATGTGGATGTTTATGCAGGGCGAGCGCGATGCAAAAAAAGGATTTAAACCAAGAGGCGCTCTTTTTGGTACTATGGCCTTGGGTCTTGCGGGCGGACTAACAGGTTCGTTTTTTGCGCCAATTGCGCCGGCAATTTATACTGCTTTAGTAGGGCTGCCTAAAATAAAAATAAAACACAAAACGGTTTCTAATATAAATTACCTCGAGTCGGATGCATACATTTTGGGCTACGAACGGGAGGCAAGGGGCAAGCGCAGAATTTACGCGCTTATTGGAAGCGGCATAGGCATGTTATTGGGATACACCACGTATTTTGTATGGCTTAAACACGAACCGGCTTTTAGGTAGTAGTTTTATTTCTTCAAAAACTTATTAAGCAAAAAATAAATAAGTATAAATCCTGCTATAGAGCACAGGATTAAAACAATTCTTTGTGTAAAGCCCGGAATAACATTGCGGTGACGGTTATTGTCGGCCGGTTGAGCAGAAAGATTATGCAGTCCTACTTGTTCCTGCAGTTGTTCGCACTCGGCATCTATGGTTAAATCTGTTTTTGCATATTGCAAATCCACATTCTTATTGGTGTTTATTACATTTTTGCGGCTGCGAGAACAATATTCAACAAAAGGTTTTTGCAATTGTTTAAAGTCTGCGTAAATCAACCAGTCTTCGCCCACGGCTATTTTTAAACTGCACTCGTTTTTTTTAGAATAGTAAATGGTAATTTCTTTTGGGGCGCTTCCTTTAAAAAGTTGCGTTACTGTAAAATGCGCCATTGTATAATCTTCGCCTTTTTCAATCGAAACAGTTTTGCCCCTGAATATTAATTGATGTTCGCTTATGTACGATTTGGAAAAAGCAATTTTACTTTCGTCGCAATTGCAGGCGGTTTGGGAAATTGAAAAGTTAAAATTGAAAAGTATAAAGTATAAAAGCAAATAAAAACCTATTCCTTTTTTCTTTTTGTACCTTATACCTCCCACCTCGTACTTTTTACAAAACATGTTTTTCTGCGTGATAAGAAGAACGCACCAAGGGCCCGCTCTCTACATATAAAAATCCTTTTTCAACAGCGGCTAAGCGGTAACGCTCAAATTGATCGGGATGTACAAACTCGGTAACGGGTAAATTTTTTAGCGTTGGTTGCAGATATTGCCCAATGGTAATAACATCACATTTTACACTTCGCAAATCATCCATTGCTTGCAAAACTTCTTCTTCTTTTTCGCCAAGCCCAACCATAATACCCGATTTAGTTCTTAGGCCCGCTTCTTTTAAACGTTTTAAAACCTCTAAACTTCTTTCGTACTTGGCTTGTATGCGCACTTGCGGTGTTAATCTTTTTACAGTTTCAATGTTGTGCGAAACAATATCGGGCTTTACATCAATAATGCGTTGTAAATTTTCCCACTTGCCGGCAAAATCCGGAATTAAAGTTTCAAATTTTGTTGTAGGACTTTCTTTACGAATTGCTTTGATGGTTTCTGCCCAAATAATAGAACCACCATCTTTTAAATCATCGCGGTCAACCGAAGTAATTACACAATGTTTAACGCCCATTAGTTTTACCGAGTTTGCAACGCGCATAGGCTCATCCCAATCGGCCGGTAAGGGCCTTCCGGTAAATACCGAACAGAATCCGCAAGAGCGCGTGCAGATGTTTCCTAAAATCATAAAGGTGGCAGTGCCTGCGCCCCAGCACTCGCCCATATTTGGGCAATTACCGCTCTGACAAATGGTGTGCAGCTTGTGTTTATCTACAATGTTACGAACCTTTACATACTCCTCGCCGGTAGGTAATTTAACGCGAAGCCAATTGGGCTTGCGGGGTTTTTCGGTGATAATTTGTTCTGACATATGAGTACTAAAACCAGCGTCTTCCAAAATGGAATCCAAGATAAAGGGTTACAAAAAAATTTTCTGAAGGAAATTTTGCCATAGTTGGAACCGCTTTAGGAAAAAAATCTACAACAGCACCAACCTCCAATGCTTTAATTGAATTGCGCAACTCGCCATACTCAAAACTAAAACCCAATTTAAAAAAAGCACCGGGATAAATTTTTGTAGACCCCAAACCGTAAAACATAGGCGCTCGTCCCAAAATATTATCCTGCGTGTGTTTAGCAGGATCGTAAGCTTCGGTTTTATAAATATAACTATCACCGCTACCCGAGAGCGTATCTAAATATTGAACTTCTAAAAAAACAGGTTTTGCAAAACATAAGACGGGGCCAATGGTATAAACCATTCGCACTTCTAAACTTTTACGCTCGGCACGTCGGTATAAAGTTTGCAGATAACCGTAACCGGCACGAACAAACATCAGGCTGTTTAGTTTGCCATAATAATAACTTTTTCCGCGGTCGCGTTTTACTTTTTGTTCTTTTGGGTGACTCATGTTGAGCCCCTCAAGTTCAAAAAGTCTTTTCTTTGTTCCTGTAACGTGCCACAGGCGGCGGTAGTTGGCACCAAAACCGCGCGAGTGTACAAAAATACTTCCCGTAGATTCGTTTCTGAAAAGCACGTTAACATCCTGGCCTTTATCTAAAGCTTGTTGGGCACTTTGCGAAAAACTATTTTCCGTAAAGAGAAGAGTAAAAAAAAGTAGGCTTATGTATAAATGTAAACGCATGGCAATTAGCCTAACAAAGGTAGGTAATTTAGCTGTATCTAACACCGATTTAGTGTGAAAGAATGTTATATAAATGACCGAAAAAACCCGGGCTTAAGAGTGAAAAAATTGTAGGTTTGTCTTTTAAAAAGATAATATGGCAAACACATCCGAAGTAATTTACCTGGGCGATTTACGCACCGAGGCAGTGCATTTGCAATCGGGCAACAAATTAATAACCGATGCACCAAAAGACAATCATGGTAAGGGCGAGGCATTTTCTCCAACTGATTTAACTGCTACTTCGTTGGCCTGTTGTATGCTTTCGGTAATGGGTATTGTTTCTATGAAAGATGGAATCACTAGCAGTGAGGGAGCAAAGGCAATGGTTTTAAAAGTGATGTTTGCAGAGCCGAGGAGGATTGGCGAAATTCACATTGAAATAACAATGCCGGCAAAAGGGTACAGCGAGAAAGAAAGAAAGATTTATGAAAACGCAGCTTATACGTGCCCGGTTGCAAAAAGTTTGCACCCCGACATTAAGCAAGATATAAAGTTTACTTACTTGTAGGAAAATTAAACGCGTTGAACTTGCTTAGCTACAGGAGCTTTTCCATAAGCTGGGCAACTCTGTTTTGATTTGCAAGAAGTACTTAAGGTAATTGCGAAAAATAGTACAAACGAAGTTATAACGGCTTTTTTCATAATCGGTGGTTATTATGTAGCAAAAATAGGGCGATATTTTATAAAAACAAATTAATACAGCTTAATTTTTTAAATGGAGGTGAATAGCCTAAAAATAGAGGTGAATTGGCTAAAGGCTTTAAACGAAGAATTGGGCAAAGATTATTTCGTAAAACTGCAAGCTTTTTTGGCTGAAGAACGCAAGCAATTTGAGATTTTCCCTCCGGAAAGGCTGGTTTTCAATGCCTTCAACCTAACGCCCCTTAACGAAGTTAAGGTAGTTATCTTAGGGCAAGACCCTTATCACAACCCGGGGCAGGCCCACGGACTAAGCTTTTCGGTGCCCGAGGGGGTAAAATCTCCGCCTTCGCTGGTTAATATCTTTAAGGAGATTAACACAGATTTGGGCCTGCCGATTTCGAAAAGTGGCAATTTAACAGCTTGGGCAAAACAGGGAGTTTTACTCTTAAATGCAACCTTAACCGTGCGTGCAAACCAACCCGGCTCACATCAAAAAAAAGGCTGGGAACAGTTTACGGATGAGGTAATCAAAAAATTATCGGAGCAAAAAACAGGATTGGTTTTTTTACTATGGGGCAATTACGCAAAAAATAAAACCGAATTAATTGACGACGACAAGCATTTAGTTTTATCAGCCCCACATCCATCACCTTTAGCGCGCGGCGGATTTTTTAACTGCAAGCATTTTTCTAAAACAAACGCGTATTTAAAAAATAAAGGTAAAGAGGAGATTGATTGGGGAATTGTTTAATTTTTAATTCCGAAAAATAAAATTAATTTTGTATAAAGCTTATCAAAATGACTACCGCAGTATTAAAAAAGGAACTCCACGCTTATATAGAAAAACTAGGTAAAGAAAAACTCGAAGCAATTTATACTTTAGTTGCAGAGCCTGAAGTAGAATATGAATTAACGGAAGACCAGTTAGAAATGCTTGAGGAGCGAAGAAAAGCACACAAATCTGGTAAAAGCAAATCGTATACTGTCGCTGAAGTGAGAAAGCATGCTTTAGCTCGACTTAAAAAATGATTTACCGTTTAGATGTTAAGCCTGATGCCAGAGAGGAGTTGGCACTGGCCGCCATTTATTATGAAACTCTTGCCGAAGGATTAGGCGTAAAATTTATTAATGCCTGGGAAATTACAACAAGCGTTATTCAAAAAAATCCAGTGGGCTTTGCTATAAAAAAACAAAACTTCAGGCAAGCCCTTATTCCTAAATTTCCTTACCTGATAGTTTTTGAAGTACTGGATAAAACGGTTGTGATTTATGCTATTATACACGCAAAAAAACATTCGGCAAAAAGGTATAAAAAGAAAAATTAAATTTTTTCTTCTGCAAAAAAGTCTCCTTTATGATTATTATCACGCCATATAGGCGTAAAAATCATAGTGCGCGCGTCAAAATTTCCGCTAATTTGCATTGGAGCTTTTATTGATGAACAAACACAAATAATAGACTGTATTTTCTCCCCTCTCTTTTAGGAGAGGGGCTAGGGATGAGGTCGAGCTAAAATAAGTAATTATGAATTTCAACAACTTTACCATAAAATCTCAGGAAGCAGTACAGCAGGCGGTGACGCTTGCCACTGCTAATGGACAACAAGCCATTGAGAACGGACATATTTTAAAAGCCATCACCGATCAGGATGAAACGGTAACGCCGTTCATATTAAAAAAACTAGGCATTAATCAACAAGTGTTTTCTAAAACATTAGACAGCATTGTAAATTCTTACCCAAAAGTAAGCGGCGGGCAACCTTATCTTTCTAATTCGGCGAATCAAACAATTGCTAAGGCAACTAATTTTTTAAAAGAGTTTGGCGATGAATTTATTTCTATAGAGCATTTGCTATTGGGAATTTTGGTGAGTGGAGATTCGGTTTCAAAAATGATGAAGGACCTTGGCTTTAACGAAAAAGATTTAAAAGCCGCAATTACTGAACTTCGCAAAGGAGCCAAAGTAACAAGTCAAACTGCAGAAGAAACATACAATGCGTTAAATAAATATGCAATCAATTTAAATGAACAGGCACGTAAAGGAAAATTAGATCCGGTAATTGGCCGCGATGAAGAAATTCGTCGTGTGTTGCAAATACTTTCTCGCCGCACAAAAAATAATCCGATTTTAGTTGGTGAACCCGGCGTTGGTAAAACGGCTATTGCAGAAGGCTTGGCGCATCGTATAAATAACGGCGATGTTCCCGAAAATTTAAAAACAAAACAAATTTACTCGCTCGATATGGGCGCGCTTATTGCCGGTGCAAAATTTAAAGGAGAGTTTGAAGAACGATTAAAGTCGGTGGTGAAAGAAGTAATTTCTGCCGCGGGCGATATTATTTTGTTCATTGACGAAATTCACACCCTTGTTGGCGCGGGTGGAGGAGAAGGCGCGATGGATGCTGCCAATATTTTAAAACCTGCCTTGGCGCGGGGAGAATTGCGTGCGATTGGCGCAACAACATTAAGCGAATTTCAAAAATATTTTGAAAAGGATAAAGCATTAGAGCGCCGCTTTCAGAAAGTAATGGTGGATGAGCCAAGTTCGGAAGACGCTATTTCTATTCTACGCGGAATAAAAGACAAATACGAAGCGCATCACAGCGTTCGCATAAAAGACGAAGCGATTATTGCCGCTGTAGAATTATCGCAACGCTATATTTCAGACCGTTTTCTTCCCGACAAAGCAATTGATTTAATTGATGAGGCTGCATCTAAACTGCGTATGCAAATAAATTCGATGCCTATTGAACTTGATGAAGTAGAGCGCCGCATTATGCACGTAGAGATTGAGCGCGAAGCTATGAAGCGTGAGGGTGAAAATAAAAAAGTAGATGAACTCAATAAAGAACTTGCAGAACTCAACGATAAAAGAAATGAATTACGCGCGCGCTGGCAGGGAGAGAAAGACGCAATTGAAGGGGTGCAAAAAATAAAATTACAAATAGAAGAATTTAAAATTGAAGCCAACAACGCCGAAAAAAACGGCGACTACGGAAAAGTAGCCGAGATACGTTACGGAAAAATAAAAGAAGCCGAAGCAAAATTAGCGGAAATGGAAACTAAACTCAGCGCGGCAAAAGAAAGCGGCAGTCAGCTTGTAAAGGAGGAAGTAGACAGCGAAGACATTGCGAGTGTAATTAGTGTGTGGACCGGCGTACCTGTTAGCAGAATGTTGCAAAGCGAAAAGGAAAAACTTTTATTTTTAGAAGCGGAGTTACATAAGCGTGTAGTTGGGCAGGAAGAAGCAATTGAAAGCATTGCCGATGCGGTGCGTAGAAGTAGAGCAGGTTTGCAGGATGCAAAGCGACCTATAGGCTCGTTTATATTTTTGGGAACAACCGGCGTAGGTAAAACCGAACTGGCAAAAGCGCTTGCCGAATTTTTGTTTAACAACGAAAATTCGATGACGCGAATTGATATGAGCGAGTATCAAGAGCGCCACAGCGTAAGCCGCTTAGTGGGCGCGCCTCCCGGATATGTAGGATACGAAGAGGGCGGACAACTTACAGAAGCAGTGCGCAGAAAACCTTATAGTGTTGTACTGCTTGATGAAATTGAAAAAGCACATCCCGATGTATTTAATATTTTATTGCAAGTATTGGACGATGGCCGCCTAACCGACAACAAAGGCCGCATGGTCAATTTTAAAAACACTATTATCATTATGACTTCCAACATCGGCTCGCATATTATCCAAGAGAGTTTCGAAAAAATTACGGAGAAAAATAAAGATGAGGTCTTAGCAAAAACAAAAACGGATGTTTACGAATTATTAAAGAAAACAATCCGCCCCGAATTTTTGAACCGCATTGATGAGGTGATTATGTTTGAACCTTTGTCGCGCGAAAACGTAGAACAGATTGTGCGGATACAGTTAGATGGAATTATAAAAAATCTTTCCGGCCAGGAAATAAAACTAAGGGCAACCGATGAAGCTATAGAATGGATTGCGCAGTTAGGTTTTGACCCGCAATTTGGTGCGCGCCCGGTAAAACGTGTTATTCAAAAGCAAGTGCTTAATGAATTATCCAAGCAAGTTCTTGCAGGAACAATTCAAAAAGAAAAAGAAATTGTTTTGGATATGTTTGAGAAGAAATTGATTTTCAGAAATAATTCTTAAGTTTATACGCAATTGAGCGTATGACAAACGAATAATTTTTTGAAAAATATGCCGGCGAAGCAATGGTGGGCCTTGTAGGCGGCACGCATTTTATTGATGAATCTATCAAAAAAGCGCAACGCAAAATTTCTAAAGATAAAAAGAACAGTCCTTTCAGTCACGCTTTTATCATTGGTGAAAAACGAAAAGACGGCAAGCGTTGGATTATTGAAAGCGATTTTGAGTTCCATAAAAAACAAATACGTGTAGGTGTTCAGGAAAACCGTATCGAGAAATATTTTAATGAGAAGGCTTATCCCAATGTAGCGGTGCTTGATTTTAAAATGGACAAAGAGAAAAACGATTTGGTTTTAAAAGAGTCGCTTGAGCTTCTTGCCAACAGAGCCCCGTATTCGCTACGCGAAATACTGGGCATCATGATTTCATTTGGCAGCGAGTCCAAAAGAAAAAAGGAAAACACTTTTAGCCGCGAAAATGCGTTTGTGTGCAGCACATTTGTGCAACATCTTTATTTAAAGGCCGGCATTCATTTTAATGAAGACGTAGCTATAAATCACATAACCCCCGAAGACATTTATAATACAAGTTTTCCCTCCTGTAAAAAAGAAGTTTTAATAAGGACCGATAAGTAAATAAAAAACCCCGCGTGATTGAGCGGGGTTTAATTTTACAAAAAAGAAATTTATTTAGCTACCGAAAACTTAGCTGTAAATATTTTTCCGCTTTCCTCGTCATGTACAACATAAATATACACGCCATTTTCTAACATGGAAATATCTGCTTTGGTAAGATTGCCGGTTAATTGGTAAGTAGCAACGTTACGGCCGGTAAGGTCGTACACTTTTGCTTCTTTTGCTTTTTGATTATTGCATGAAATAGTTAGCAGATTACTTGCCGGGTTAGGATAAGTTGAAAAAGATCCATCGGCCATTAAAGTTTGAACACCCAGCGGATTATTCATAGTTACATCATCAATATACAATTGCCCTCCCAACGGAGGTTGCATCGCGCCGCCAACCTTTTTAATTGAAGAAGTGAAAAGCAATTGGATGGAATCGGGAACGCCGGCCATTAACCAGTTTATAGGAACAATCATGTTCGTGTAAGTTGCTGCTGCGCCAATAATATAACTGCCTCCGCTTGCAAGAGTATCGTTTTGGCCCAGGCCCGTATTCCATTTGGTAAGATAAATGGTTGTTGCAGCTGTATCACCTCCGGTAGCTGTAAACTGATACCAAAAATCATAAGAGGTAGGCTGGCCGGCATATGCCTGGCGGCCACGCTTAGGGTTTCCGCCATTAAAAGTAATTGGGCCTGTATTTATGCCACCCGGGATATTGCTGCTAGCAAGGGCAACAAATTTATTTTCCAATAAAGCTGCAAGGCTGCCGGTATGTTTGGTTGCTGTTTGCACCTCTGTTCCGGGATTAGTTCCTGTGGCGGCAAAAAGCATTTCGCTAAATGAACCCCATCCTACAGGAAAGGAGTTTTGCCAGGTTTCTAAACCCGGATTTTGAACTTGTTGTGCGTTTGCAGATAAAATACCTGCAACGAAAATTCCTGAAAGTAATTTTTTAATCATCGGTTTATTTTTAAAGATTAAGAATCAAATATAAGTAAAAAAACTAAAATAAAAAACCCCGCTCGTTGGAGCAGGGCTTTAATTATTTCAAAAAAAATTACTTAACCATATAGTAAATGTTGGTCTGCCATTTAGCAGTATCTTTTTGGCTCATTGGGTCGGTAACATATTCTTCAATTACCAGGCCTTGCGATAAGCCTTTTTCTTTCATGTATTTGTCCATTGCCATGTGTGCAGGGCCTACTTTTTGGTAAGCGCCAAAATATTCAATTTGCAAAACTTTACCGGCAGGCACATCAAATTTTTCCCAGCCTTTCATATCTCCTTTAGCGAATGAAATAACAGCGGCGCAATCAGTTGTTTTTGCAGCGGTATCCCATTTAAAATAAATAGTGCTTGGCGCGCTTGCAAGCTCTAATTTATTTTTTCCGGCTTCTTCAAAAATCTTAGGAAAAGTTTCTCCAAAAAAATCGGCTAATTTATCAAAGCCAAGAGTTGCTTTTTTGCCATAATAAGTTTTTGCGTCCCATGCAAGTTCTTTTATTTCATACGTTGCCGCGGCAGGAGCTGCTTCTGCTATTGATTTTAGTTTCTCTAAACCTTTTGCAAAATCACCACCTAACATTTCATCCATTTTACCTTTCATGAATAGCATCATCCCTCTTCCAAAAAATCCTATTGGCATATTCATTGCCCAGGTAACATTGGTTCCGGTTCCTTCAGGTTTAAAAATAAAAATTACGTCGCTTACACCTTTGCCCGAAAAATCAAGTTTTTCAACGATTGTATCTGCAGCAACCGTTGTAAGTTCCATGCTTCCTTTTCCAACTGCTTTGTTTCCATCCCACTCGTATCTGTGGCCTACTTTTCCAACTTCGCCTCTAATGGTAATTTTCATGGCGCTATCTTTTTCGGCCCATGGCGACCATTTAGAGAAAACATTGTAATCTAAAATTTGAGATTTAATTGCATCTGCAGATGCGTTAATAGTCGCAGTGCGCTCTACTTTTATTACAGCAGGGCCCATTACGCACAAAACAAGATAAATACATGCCAGTGCAAGAATTACATAAAGTACTTTTTTCATTTTTTTTAAGTTTTTATTCTGAAGGCATTTAAAATGTAATCAGAGGGGTTAATTAGTTTGGCGCAAAAGTATGAAAATAAGCTACAAACAAGACTGATTTTCGGCTCTAATTGTCCGAAATCACCTAAAAGCTCACCTCTATATGCCTGTTTTGCTTACATTTATACTCTCATAGGGTTACTTTTATCAAAAACCCGTATTAAATACAAAGCAGCATGGCTACGCTGGTTTTTACCGACAAAGAGTACATAGAGGGTTTGCGCCTTAGCAATGATGCGGTAATACGCTCGGTGTACAAAAAATTTTACCCGGTAATTGCCCGTATGGTACTAAATAACAGCGGTACCGAACAAGAAGCCAAAGATGTTTTTCAGGAAACAGTTTTAGTTCTTTATAATCATGTACAACAACAGCAATTTTCGCTTACCTGCGCACTGCAAACGTATTTGTATAGTGTAGCAAGAAGATTATGGCTTAAGCAGCTTCATAAAAAACACGGACTCTTTAAATTAGACGAGCGTTTATATGAGGGCGAAGATGTGGCCGAAACGCAAAGTGATTTGGAAGCCTACGAAGAGCGTGACCAGAACATTGGCAAAATGAAAGAGAGCATGGGCCAGTTAGGCGAGCCTTGTAAAGCCCTGTTGGAAGATTTTTACACCCGGCATTTAAGCATGGACGAGATAGCCGAGAAGTTTGGTTATACCAACGCTGACAATGCCAAAAACCAAAAATACAAATGCCTGCAAAGGCTTAAGAAAATATTTTTTATAGACAAAGAAGGAAGAACGATATGAGGAACATTGATTTATTTGACAATTATTTATATAACCGCCAGAATACAGGGGACAGAAAACTTTTTGACGAACGTTTAATCTCTGACGATGCGTTTAAAAAAGAATTTGATGAGCATAGCGCTTTTGTAAAAGTTTTGCAGGAATACGGTAAGCAGCAAGAATTGAAAAAACAATTGGATACTGTATATACCGAAGAGTTTGGTAACCCAAACATGGTATCTATTAAACCAAATACATTTTATAACCGCCACGGAAAAACAATTGGTATGGCGGCATCGGTTGCTGTTATTGCAGTTACTATTACGTTGGCAGCACTTGCATCGGGTGGATTTTTAATTAAACAGCACGATAATGCAATTACCGATTTGGGCAAGCAAATGCAGGAAGTAAAAACCACACAAGAAGGAATTATTGAAGGCATCATGAACGTTAAGCCAAATGCTAAGCGCGCGTTAAATGCTAATATTGAAGGAACGGGTTTTGCTTTAAATAACAAAGGATATTTTGTAACCAGTCTGCACATGGTAAAAGGCGCCGACTCTGTTTTTGTTTTGGATAATGAACAAAATACATATGCTGCACGTGTGGTTGTTATGGATGCGCGTTTGGATTTAGCAATTTTAAAAATTGAAAAAGATGCTAATGCAAAATTTAGCGAACTGCCATATAGTTTTAAAAACACAAGTTCTGATTTAGGCGAAAAAGTTTTTACACTTGGTTTTCCCGGTAACGAAATTGTTTATAACGAAGGCGCTTTGTCATCATTAAATGGTGGCGGGGATACTGCTATGTATCAGGTAAGTGTTCCTGTAAATCCGGGTAATAGCGGCGGGCCCTTGTTTGATGAAAACGGAAATGTAATAGGAATTATTAAAAGTAAAAACCGCGCGGCAGAGGCTACAGGGTTTGCTATTAAATCAAATTATCTTTTACAATTGATAAAAAATAACGAAAGCGATTCGTTGCAGAAGGAATTAAACACAAACGCCAATCGCAACAGCATTAAAAATTTAAAACGCAGCGAGCAAATTAAAAAGATTACTCCTTGCGTGTATAACATAAAAGTGTTTAAAGGGAATTAGCCTTTAAGTACTGCCGACCGCCTGAAGTTTAAGCGCTAAATAGCAGGTATCCTCTTTATCTCTCTCTTTTGTCAACATCCCTGCTTGGCATTTCAAAAAACAATTAAATTCTTAAAACTAAAAATCATGAAAGCAATTCATTTGGCTACTGCATGCCTTTTATTTACAGCGCTCAGTTGCAGTAACGGCGCCTCTTACGAAAACGAAAAAGCAAGTGCCGCCATGGCCGATAGCGCAGTGGGTAATGCTAATGGCTTTATCTCATCAACCGCCGCGCAAGTCAGCAAAAAAGATTCGGTAAGAAAATTCATTCGCACTGCCGATATGAAATTTAAAGTGGATAATGTGCAGAGGTCCACTTACCTTATTGAAGATATCATTGGTAAGCACTACGGTTTTGTAACCCTCAGTAATTTACACAGCACTATTAATTACACAAACAACACACCTGTAAGCGCCGATTCTTTGTTAGAAACGACTCATTATGTAGTAGAGAACAGCATGAGTTTGCGTATTCCAAATGTTAGTTTAGACAGCGTACTAAAAGAAATTGCCACGCAAATTACTTTTTTGGATTTCCGTATAATTAAAGCAGAGGATGTGAGCCTGCAATTAATGGCAAACAAGTGGAGCCAGAAAAGAGCCGAGCGCCACCACAACCGATTAGAAAATGCCATTGATACTAAAGCAAAAAAATTACGCGAAACAACCGAAGCCGAAGAATCATTGGCAACGAAAGAAGAGATAGCCGACTACTCTAAAATTACTAACCTCTCTTTAATTGATCAGGTAAATTACAGTACGATTAACTTGCAAGTGTACCAGCGCGAAGTAATTAAAAAAGAACTAATAGCCAACGAAAAAAATATACGAGCCTACGAGCCCGGCTTGTTAAGTAAAATAAAAGACAGCTTTGTTGACGGCTGGTTATTTTTAGAAGGCTTTATTTTGTTTTTGTGTAAGCTTTGGCCGCTTATTCCAATTGGTCTGATTTTGTGGATTGTGCTTAAGAGATATTACACGAAGAAATAAAAATTCTCCGCCTTGCATCTCAGGGCGGGGAATTACTTTTTATAAAGCATGTTTATCATCTGCTCATCCTTGCGGTAAATATCAATGTAGCGGTGCAACCCTGTACTATCGGCAATTGTACTAAAGTAACGCACGTAAATAGGAATTTGCTTGCGTAAATTAATTTTTTGTTGAACAGGTGTGGCAAGCCAGGCATCTAAGGTATCGTAGGGTAATTTTAAAGTATCGTCGCGAATAATAAACCGCGCGGCATCATAGTACTGCTCTAAGCGTATGCAGCCATGACTTTGCCAGCGGTAAAAAGTTTTAAAATATTTTTTGCTATTGGTATCGTGCATATACACACCAAAACGACTGTTGAAATTAAATTTCAAAATCCCCAAACTGTTGTCTTCGCCGATTACCTGGCGGAAACTGTATGGCAAATTTTCTTTATTGTATTTTTTCCATTTTATGTTTTTTGGATCAACCACTGTGCCGTGCGCACCTAAAACTTCAAAACCTTTACGCCGTAAATATGAGGTATCGTGTTGCACGGCAGGTAAAATTTCTTTCCAGGCAATGCTGTAGGGAACTTTCCAATAGGGATAAATAATTAAATAATTTATTTTGGATTTTAAAACCGGCGTTTGATTTTCGGGTTTGCCCACAACTACTTTAGATACTAAAACCAAAGTATCTTTCTTTTGTTTTTTATCCCACTCAAACACGTGCAAATCGCAACTTGGAATGTTTACCCAAAAATATTTCTTAGGATATTCTTTAGGCTCCCAGCGCCAGCGCTCTAAAGCCATTTCCATTTGGCGAATGGTCATTTCTTTATCCTGCGCAAAAGCGCGCTTGGTGTGTTTTCCCAATTTGCCGTCGGGCTCTAAATTCATTTTATTTTGAAACGATTTTATACCTTCTGCTAAAATTAAACTGTCTTTTATGTGCGGAGTTATTGCAACTTTAATTCTTCGTGTTGAATATTTGACTGTAGAATCATAATCGCCCGTAATAATTAAACGCTGTTTAATTTTTTCATATAGAGCTGCTGTATCTGTTATGTTTGCAAAAGAAACCGAATCCCAATTAATTTTTTCGTTTTCTAAAATGTATTTTTTTAGTTCTTGCTTAAGCAAAACGTAGCCTTCGTGCTTTGGCTCTAAAGAATCTAAAGCTTTTCGCAGGTTTTTCGTGTTTAATCCCATGTGCAAAATACTTTTCCAGTTAGTGTCTAATTTATTCGGATTCCATTCTATAAGCAAACTGTCGGGATAGAATCTTCCTTTATTTAGGTGCGCGCCAAATTTAAAATAGGCATCGCACAATAAAATATCTGCCTTGGCAATAGCATAAGCATCATAACTCTCGTCTGCTTTATTAAAAAATATTTTTTTAAGGCTGTCGATTTTCTGAAAATGATAATCGTTTGGAATTAATCCGTAAAAGCGCGCATCCTTAATAATGGCAATAAGCGAATCTCCCAGTGAATTTAATTTTCCCAAGGAAGAAAACAGCTCTGTGTATTTATCTGTGTAAAGAGGTTTGAAAAATGAATACGCAAGCAATGTATCGGTATGTAACACCAATATATCTTTTCCTTTGCCATCATCCAACAAATCGGCAAGTTGCTCGGATACAATTTTATTTACATCCTGCACTTTTTTAACCACCACTTTTTTCTCTTCCGTGTTTTTTTCGGACGAGCAGTTTGTTAACGCAATTACGGAAGCAAGGAATAAAAGGTATAAAGAGATTTTTTTCACAGGGTTAAATGATATCCAAAGATAGGCTTTTAAAGAATTTTAACAATTATGTGTCATAATAAATGAACTTTTAGCCGTTACAGGTGTACAGCTACTAAAATAACTATATGAAAACTATAAAAACATTGATTCTGTTAAGCCTCGCTTATTGCGGAATGGCCCAAAAACCCGAAAAAATTTATCGGTTAACCAGAATTTGCAAAGAATATTCTTTTTATACCGAACAGGCAGGACTTTGGAAGAAGGAAGTGGAAAAATCGCCCAAAAATGCGGCTGCATGGCAAAATTACTACTATGCCGTGCGCTATTCTAACATAACTGATCCGACAGGTTCATCCGAAGCCAGAAGAAAACAAATGAAGGAAATAATTGCCGCAATGGATAAAAAAGTTCCGGGCGCATTGGAGTATTATCAATGTAAACTTTTGAGTTTTGATAAGGAGATAGTGCCTGCGCCGCCCGAGCAACTTGCTGTGATGGAAAAAGCTTTCAAATTCGCGCCCAATGATGCGGATATTTTAGAAGAGTTGATTGTTTATACAGAAGTAACCGGTAATACCGAAAAACTGAGAGATTATAATACCCATATGCTGATTTCGGGAATATATGAGCTTCCCGTTTTAGAGGCAAACTACAATATGCTTATGTCTGTAGATAAAAACGCTATTCTTTTTACCGAGGGCGATAACGAAACGTTTCCGGCATGGATGCTACAACAAGCTAAGGGAGTTAGGCCTGATGTAACTGTAATTAACACTTCATTGGCGGGGTATTTTACCGAATATTTAAAAAGAATGCTAAAACAAAAAAACGTTGTTTTGCCCGACGAATTTTACGAAAAAATGAAAAAAATGGATGCAACTACGTTTCTAAAACAACTGGCGCTTGAAATAAATAAAAAGTACCCCAATGTAAATTTGTTTTTTGCCGTTACCTATCCCGGCATTTATGATATTTTTACCGACAGCCTTTATTGTACGGGGCTTGCGTATTTGTACAGCCCCGTTCGAATAGAAAACATTTCCAAGCTAAAAGATAATGTAGAAAATAGATTTCATCTCGATTATTTGAAGGACGGCCTTGTAGAAGTAAAACCGATTTCAAAACAACTTTCAGAAAACTTTAATTACAATTATTTTATTCCTTTTGGGATGCTATACAAATATTACAGAAATCTCAATGAGATTAATTCAAAAATGCAATTCTATAAAGATTTCTGCCTGAGCAATGCAGCTAAAAAAGGAAAGCAGGAACAAATGAAAGAATACTTGGATGCAAAGTAAAGCAACAACTATAATGCTGGCAACCGACGAAGAGCTGATGTTTCACATAAGTAAGGGTGAAGCGTCGGCCTTCGACGAGTTGTATTTACGGTATAGCAAACGTTTGTTGGGGTATTTTATCCGAATGCTGAATTTTGATAAAGAACTTGCCCGAGATGCACTACAGGATTTGTTTCTTAAAATTGCAGAGCATCCTGAAAAATTTGACCGCGCACAATCTTTTAAAACCTGGATTTTTTCATCAGCTTCCAACGTATGCAAAAATCATTATAGACACAAGGAGGTAATTAAAACGGCAAATGAAGAAATAGAATATCATGGACAAAGCGAAATAAATTTGGATTTTTATCAAAATAAGCTTGACGCGCAGCAATTCAGAAAAATGCTCGAAGAAGCCCTGAACGAACTTCCTATTGAGAAAAAGGAAGTTTTTATTTTGAAATATCAGGAAGAAAAATCAATTAAAGAAATTGCCCAAATACAAAATTGCCCCGAAGGAAGTATAAAATCAAGATTGCACTATACTTTAAAAGTACTCGAAGAAAAATTAAAAATGTTTAACCCTGTAAATTAATTGCCATGGAAAATGAAAATGAATTCCTGAAACAAAAAATGAACATAGATGAATTAGGAATACATGCACCGGATTTATCACTCGTTTCGGAAGCGAGAAAAAAAGTTTTAACGAGGAAAAAACTTCAAAATAGGAATGAAAACCTTTTTTCAATGCTGGCGCGCATTTTAAATTTTAGAATAAAGCTTTACCAGGCGGGAATTGCAACAATGTTAATTGGTGTAGGAATATTTTTTATTACGAAAAAGAGTGACAATAATAACGAAACAAAAACACGGCAATATGCGGAAGTCGATTCGCTCAAAAGCTCCAGTGTAAAAGACAATATTTTATTTGTAAAAAACTTTACTTCAAAAATAAATTAAAGAAAATTTATTTCTGTGCACTTTTATAAAGGTAAAAAGCAATGCCGCCATATAAAACATTAGGAATCCAAACCGCGATAAGCGGAGGCAACATATTGTTAACCGCAAAAATGGAAGATACCTGCAAAAATAAAACATAAGAAGCCGCTAATAACAAGCCAATGGCCAGGTGCATACCAATACCACCCCGCACCTTGCGCGACGAAATGCAAACACCCATTATCGTCAATATAAAAGTCGCAAAAGGAGAAGCTGTCCTTGTATAATTCTCCACCTCAAAACGCTCAATGCCGCTGCTACCTTTTTCTTTTTGCTTAGCGATAAATTTTTTCAATTCACCATAAGTCATAACCTCTACTTTACTTTCAATACGATCCATATCAACCGGAGCAAAATCTATTTTAATTTCTTTTTGCGAGCCGAATTTTATTTCCTCTTTGTATTTCTCTGCCACAGTTTGTTTGGTATTATCTTCATGCACAATGCGCTCGTAATAATTATGCGCCAACCACAATTGCTTTACACTATCCCATTGCACCCATTCGGCGCTAAAAAAATAAACTTGTTCAAAATTTTTAATTTTCTCCAATGTAAAACGATTTCCGCGTTTGTCGTTATTTGTATAACTTTCCATATACAATTTGGTTTCTTTGTCCAGTTGTCTGTGAATATTTCGCTCTTCGGTTTGATAATGGTTGTTGATGTATTTATCTTCAAAAGCCTGTTTTTTGCGATTGGCCTGTGGAATTACAAAATGACTTAAATACAAAGAGCTTAACGCGATTAAAGTGGCGCCGATTATGTACGGTCGCAAAAACCGCGTGTACTTAACCCCACTGCTAAGTATAGCCACGGTTTCGTAACGCGAAGCCATTTTTGAAGTAAAAAATATTACCGAAATAAACGTAAACAGCGGCGCCATTTTATTGACGATAAAGGGAATGAAATTAAGGTAATGGTCAAAAATAATTTCATGCATAGAGGCATGAATAAAGTTGTCGATCTTCTCCGAAATATCAAAAATTACCACAATACAGGTAATAAGCGCTATGGAGAACACAAAGGTGCCAATGAATTTTTTAAGTATGTACCTGTCTATCGTTTTTAACAGCATCCGGCGGTAAAGTTAGTTTTTTATCGGGCAAAAGCCTCAATTTTTCCTCTCAATATAACGTTTGTTTGGGCACCTTTATTTCACTATTTTCGTAACGGATAATTTTCTAGCGAGATGACAGAGCAAACACCATACCAATCGAAACATAAAATACGCATTGTAACCGCCGCGGCTTTGTTCGACGGGCACGATGCTGCCATTAATATCATGCGTCGCATTATGCAAAGCAGCGGGGCAGAGGTAATACATTTGGGGCACGACCGCAGTGTAATTGATGTGGTTAATTGTGCCATTCAGGAAGATGCAAACTCAATTGCCATTACATCTTATCAGGGCGGACACGTTGAGTATTTTAAATACATGCACGATTTGTTGAAGGAGCGTGGTTGCGGCCACATTAAAATTTTTGGCGGCGGCGGCGGTGTTATTTTACCAACCGAAATAGAAGAATTACATAAATACGGAATTACCAGAATTTATAGTCCCGACGACGGCCGCTCTTTGGGCCTGCAGGGAATGATTAACGATGTGCTTAAGCAATCGGATTACGATCCAAGTGCTACGGTGAATGGTGAGGTTGGGCATTTAAAAGAAAAAGATCATAAATCTATTGCGCGTTTAATCTCTGTTGCCGAAAACCACAGTGATGAAAGTGCGGCGATGCTTAAAAAAATAAAGGAGCTTGCAAAAGAGTCTAAAACCCCGGTTTTGGGAATTACCGGTACGGGCGGCGCAGGAAAATCAAGTTTGGTAGATGAATTGGTACGCAGATTTTTAATTGATTTCCCCGAAAAAACTATAGGTATTGTTTCGGTTGACCCGAGTAAAAGAAAAACGGGCGGGGCTTTATTGGGCGATAGAATACGAATGAATTCTATTCGTAACGACCGCGTGTTTATGCGCAGCATGGCAACCAGGCAAAGTAATTTGGCATTGAGCAAACACGTGCAGGATGCGGTTGATATTTTAAAAGCAAGTGGTTTTGATTTGGTGGTTTTAGAAACTGCGGGCATCGGACAAAGTGATACAGAAATTACCGAGCACAGCGATATGTGTTTGTATGTGATGACGCCCGAGTACGGAGCCGCATCGCAATTAGAAAAAATTGACATGATTGAGTTTGCGGATATCATCGCACTCAACAAATTTGATAAACGCGGGGCGCTTGATGCAATTCGCGATGTAAAAAAACAATACAAGCGCAATCATAATCTTTTTGATATGGCCGATGATAAAGTTCCGGTTTACGGAACTATTGCATCGCAGTTTAACGATCCGGGCATGAATCGCCTTTACAAAGAGGTGATGGATAAATTAGCAACAAAAACAAATACCGATTTAAAATCGCACTTCGCTATTACCAGCGAGATGAGCGAAAAAATTTATATTATTCCACCGGCACGCACACGTTACCTTGCCGAAATTTCTGAAAACAATCGTGGCTACGATAAAAAAGTTTTGGAGCAAAGTGAGATTGCAGAAAAACTATATGGTATTCGTAAAACCATTGATACGATTCGCGAAAGCAAAATGGCCGACCGCGACCGTTTAATAAAATCGTTGGAAGAAGAATATTTAAATGTTGAATTAAGTTTAGAAGGTCATAACAAAAAAGTACTCGACGGTTGGGAAGAAAAGAAAAAACAATATACCAACGAGTATTATGTTTTTAAGGTGCGCGACAAAGAAATTAAAATAAAAACGCATTACGAAAGTTTATCTCATTCGCAGATTCCAAAAATTGCGGTACCGCGTTGTCGCTCTTGGGGCGATGTGTTGAAATGGAATTTATCGGAAAATTTCCCCGGAGAATTTCCATACGCTGCCGGAATATATCCTTTTAAACGCGAGGGAGAAGATCCAACGCGCATGTTTGCCGGCGAGGGCGGGCCCGAAAGAACCAACAAACGTTTTCACTATGTAAGCAAAGGATTGCCTGCTGCGCGATTGAGTACTGCGTTTGATAGTGTAACACTTTACGGACAAGACCCTGATTACCGTCCGGATATTTACGGAAAGATTGGAAATAGCGGAGTTAGCGTTTGCTGCTTGGATGATGCAAAAAAATTATACAGCGGATTTAATTTAGCTGACCCAAAAACTTCCGTGTCAATGACCATCAATGGTCCTGCCGCAATTATTGCCGCGTTTTATATGAACGCCGCTATTGACCAGCAATGCGAAATTTATATTAAGAAAAACGGATTAGAAAAAGAGATAGACAAAAAAATAAACGATATCTACAAAACAAAAGGAATTGCCCGCCCAAAATACAACGGCGAACTTCCCGAAGGAAATGATGGATTAGGATTAATGTTGCTGGGTGTAAGCGGTGATATGGTTTTACCTAATGATGTTTACCAAAAAATAAAAGCAGAAACGCTTGCACAGGTTCGCGGAACGGTGCAAGCAGATATTTTGAAAGAAGACCAGGCGCAGAACACTTGTATTTTTAGCACTGAATTTTCTTTACGTGTGATGGGCGACGTGCAACAATATTTTATTGACCAGAAGGTTCGTAATTTTTATTCGGTTTCAATTTCCGGTTATCACATTGCAGAGGCGGGTGCAAATCCTATTTCGCAATTGGCATTTACCATTGCTAACGGATTTACTTTTGTAGAA
The DNA here is from genome assembly GCA_038214655.1 of Bacteroidia bacterium. Taxonomy (GTDB): domain Bacteria; phylum Bacteroidota; class Bacteroidia; order B-17B0; family Aurantibacillaceae; genus PALSA-968. Next base: position 94,673 of record JBBQRR010000006.1, read on the forward strand.
TATTATTTGAGTCGCGGAATGGACATCAATGATTTTGCACCTAATTTATCTTTTTTCTTTAGTAACGGTATCGATCCTGAGTATAGTGTAATTGGCAGAGTGGCGCGCCGCATTTGGGCCAAGGCCATGAAGTATAAATACAATGGCAATGAGCGTTCGCAAATGTTAAAGTATCATATTCAAACAAGCGGAAGAAGTTTGCATGCTCAGGAAATTGACTTTAATGATATTCGTACAACACTACAAGCGCTGTATGCAATTTATGATAATTGTAACTCGCTGCATACAAATGCATACGATGAAGCGATTACTACTCCAACCGAAGGAAGTGTTCGTCGCGCCATGGCCATTCAGTTAATCATCAATAAAGAATTGGGATTGGCGAAGAATGAAAATCCACTGCAAGGGTCGTTTATCATTGAGGAATTGACAGATTTGGTTGAGGAAGAAGTATTGAAAGAATTTGACCGCATCTCTGAAAGAGGCGGGGTTTTGGGCGCGATGGAAACAATGTATCAGCGCGGAAAAATTCAGGAAGAGAGCTTGTATTACGAAATGCAAAAACATACGGGCGAGTATCCCATCATTGGCGTAAATACTTTTTTAAGTTCAAAGGGTTCTCCAACAGTTATTCCAACCGAAGTAATTCGTTCAACAACGGAAGAAAAAGAATTTCAGATAAACACCGTGCAAACTTTGCAAAAGAGCAGTGGTGATAAAGGAAAGCAGATGATGAAAGATATTCAGATCGTTGCCATTCAAAACGGCAATATCTTTAATTCCCTAATGGAAACGGTAAAATATTGTTCGCTTGGCCAAATTACTCAGGCGCTGTTTGAAGTAGGCGGGCAGTATAGAAGGAATATGTAATTTATTATGAAACATTTTTCTAAACAAACTTTCCTCCTTATACTTATACTATTCACTTCCTCCTATTCCTTCTCGCAAGACACAACAGATGTAGACGACAAACCCGCTAGGCCCCGAAAACAAAAAGGATTTCAGATGGGGTTTTTTGCAGGAACTTATTTCGCTAATAAATATACAAGCTCTTTGTACGATGGTTATGGATTAGATGCCAACGGAAACAAAAATGATTTTTACAACAGCGCCATGTACAGGCAAATTGTTTTGATAAATGGAGGCTATTACAACGGACAACCGGATAGAATTGCACAAGCACTGAATGTACAGCATAACGAGTGGAGTTTTGGTTATGGCGATATGCCTGTAAATTTAAAATACAATATTGCTTTTATGGTGGGTGCAAATATCCGTTACGCCTTTAATAAGCAAAGTTCTATACTATTAAATGCAAACACGAGTAAGCTAACCGTTAATGGCGATTTTACTATTGAAACGCAAACACTCATAAACGGCAATCAACAGCCTGTGCAAATAAAAACTTTTTCAATAATTGGAGGCGAGCAGCGATTACTTTTGCAATTAGGTTATCAGCAAATTTTTGGCGACGATGAAAAACTTAATTTTTTTGCAGAGGGCGGCCTAAATGTAACCATGGCTAAACTCATAAAAAATCAAATCAACGTAAACGGGTTGATAATGGATTTAACCAATATTTATTACGCCTATAATTATACTGCATACCGCAATAAATATTTAACCGGAGTAGGAGTAGGAGCTTTTGCCGGCATTGGCATGAATATAAACTTAGGAAGTAAGTGGCTGGTGCAATTTTTATACAGCCCCAGCTACGAGTTTGTAAAACTCGGCGTAGCCCCTAAGTTCACATTAAATCACGCCTTTGGGGTGAGGGGATACTTCCTTTTTTAAAAATAAACGTATCAGAGGTAAAAATAGTTTGCGGGCGGAACTTGCTCTTTGGCCTTATTTAATACTTTTGCGTAAAATACTCCAGTATGAAAAAAATGAAATTATTTCTTATTATCCTGCTAAGCGGTTTTTTTGCACAAGCACAAACCGTTGACGAAGTAATAGAAAACTACATCAAAGCCATCGGCGGCCGCGAAAAAATAAAATCAATCCAATCGGCCAAAACCGAAATTAAAATGAAAGCGCAAATGTTTGAGTTTCCAACCGTGGCATACATTAAAAAAGACGGCTCTATGCGTAGCGAAACAGAAATACAAGGCTTAAAAATAATTCAGGCCTATAATGCTACGGATAGTGTTGGTTGGTCGGTTAACCCTATGCAGGGCGATAACAAAGCGCACAAGATGAATGATGAGCAACGCAAAGAAATGAGCGAAGAAAATGATAAGCTTGAAAGCGCATTGATAGATTATAAAAAGAAGGGCCATTTTGCAGAGCTGTTAGGCAAAGAAGATTTAGAAGGCGATGAAGTATATAAAGTTATGCTTACCAAAAAAAACGGCAACATTACGTATTTTTATATCGACGCGCTAAGCTATTTAATATGGAAAGAAGAATCTAAAGTCAAATTCAAAGACAGAGAGTACACTAACGAAACGTATTTCAGTAATTACACTACACAAGATGGAATTACATCAGCGCGTACCATCGAAAATTACAACGACGGAAAAGTGGTGATGCAAATGAATATTGAGAAAATGGAATACAACGGCAAGTTCGAAGATAAATTATTCACCCTTCCGGTCGAAGAGAAAAAGTAAAATTAAGTAAGAAATCATTCATATGAAATCAAAGATTTACGAATACGGTAATCAAAAAAAATACTCCATGAGTAAAATAATATTTTTTGCATCACTCACAATTTTGGGAATTGCAACACAAGCGCAAACCAAATTAACTTCCGCCATGCTTGGCGGTTACCCTGCGCGCCAAATCGGCCCTGCCGAAATGAGCGGACGCATAACCTCCATCGACGCGGTAGCAAACAACACACGTATAGTATACGTTGGCACGGGCGGCGGCGGCGTTTGGAAATCTACAAACGCAGGCACAACATTTAAACCCGTGTTCGATAAATATTGTCAATCAATAGGCTGGTTAACCATCGATCAAAAAAACCCCGAAACTGTGTGGGTAGGTACGGGCGAAAGTAATATGCGTAACAGTGTTTCTATTGGCGGCGGACTTTTTAAAAGTACCGACGGCGGTTCTAACTGGCGCAAATTAGGATTTGATACTTGCGAAAGAATCAGCAAAGTAATTATTGATCCCAAAAATTCAGACGTTGTGTATGTTGCTGTACCCGGCGCATTATGGAGCGATAGTAAATATCGCGGACTTTATAAAACAACAGACGGAGGAAAAACCTGGAAGAAAATTTTATATACCGACGAAAAAACCGGTTGTGCGGATATTGCTGTTGATCCAAAAAACAGCGATGTACTTTATGCATCTATGTGGCAGTTTCGTCGCACTCCGCATTCATTCGTCTCGGGCGGAAAAGGCAGTGCATTATATAAAAGTACAGACGCCGGAAAAACGTGGAAAAAAATCCAGAAAGGAATGGAAGAGGGAGAATTAGGAAGAATGTGTATTGCAATCAGTCCTACCGAAACCAATAAAGTTTTTTTAGTGGCCGAGTCAAAAAACTCTGCGCTATATGCTTCAACGGATGGCGGAGAGAATTGGGAAAAAACCAGCGCCACCCAAAACGTAACATGGAGGCCTTTTTATTTTAGTTTAATTGTAGTTGATCCAACCGATCCAAAACGTATTTATCGCCCCGGTTTATCTTTTGCGTTTAGTGATGATGGCGGCGAGTCTTGGAAAGAAGCTTCGTTTGAAGGAGGATGGGTGCACTCTGACCATCATGCCTTATGGATAAATCCAAACAACAACAGCCATCTTATTTTAGGTACCGATGGCGGATGTTATCAATCGTTAGATAAAGGTGTAAGCTGGACGATGTTTAAAAATTTACCGGTGTCACAATTTTATCATGTGGCTTACGATATGCAATCGCCTTACAATGTTTATGGAGGTTTACAGGATAACGGTTCGTGGTTTGCGCCAACAGCAAGTGTGGGTGGAATTGAAAATAAAGATTGGACAAATTGCGGAGGCGGCGACGGATTTTGGGTGCAGCCCGATAAAACCGACAGTACTATTTGCTATAGCGAATCGCAAGGCGGTGATGTAATACGTTTCAATAAAAAAACAAACGAGAGTAAAGACATTAAACCGTATCCATTACCCGGCGAACCTAAATTGCGTTTTAACTGGAACACGCCGATTGTAACGGGTCAGGCAAATCCAAACAATTTATATGTTAGCGCGCAGTATTTGTATCGCAGCAAAAACAAAGGGCAAACCTGGGAAAGAATTTCTAAAGATTTAACTACAAACGATCCAAAAAAATTAGAACAGGAAAAATCGGGCGGGCTATCGGTAGATAATTCGGGCGCAGAAAACCATTGCACTATTTTTACAATTTGCGAATCGCCAAAAGATGAAAATATTATTTGGGTTGGAACAGATGATGGAAATGTGCAGGTAACCGTTGATGGCGGAAAAACATGGACAAAAGTAAATGGCTCAATTACCGGAATGCCTGCAGGTACCTGGTGCAGTAATATTGAAGCAAGTTTGTATGATAAAAATACTGCTTTCGCTTGTTTTGACGGGCATGCAACAGGTGATATGCAACCGCACATTTATAAAACTACCGACCTTGGTAAAACATGGACATCTATTACCACAAGCGATATAAAAGGCTATGCGCATAAATTAAAACAAGATGCTAAAAGCGAAAATTTATTTTTTGCAGGAACCGAATCAGGTTTATTTGTAAGTTTTGATGCCGGTAAAACGTGGGTGCAGTATAAAGCAAATGTTCCGCCTGTTGCTGTGCGCGATATTGCAATTCATCCGGTAACAAACGATTTAATTTTAGCTACACACGGCCGCGGTATTATTATTGTGGATGATATTTCGCCACTCAGGAATTTTAGTCAGCAATTATTAGAAAATGAAATGGCTTTTCTTCCTACAAGAGCCACGTATATTGGCAGCGATCAATATGGTGGTGCATTTCCTGACGGAGGATACTCAGGCGATAACCCTGACGAAGATTTAACGGTTGTGTATTATTTAAAAAACCGAATTACAAAAGGAACCGTTAAGTTAGAAGTTTACGACGCTAATGATAAATTAATTACTTCTTTGCCTGCCTCTAAACGCAAAGGTATTAACAGGGCGAGTTGGGATTTACGTGTGAAACCTCCCCGTGTTGCAAAAGGTGTGAAAGCAGATTTTGCAGGATTCTTTGGTCCGTATGCCGGTGAGGGAACGTATAAATTAAAAATTGTGGTAAACGAAAAATCTATTGAGAAAGTGGTTGATTTAAAATACGACCCTAAAGCAAAAATCCCCTTAGAAGATAAAAAAGCGCAACAGGTCGCAACTATGAAAATATTTTCTATGCACGAAGACCTTGCTTTTTTAAGTGAGAAAATTCGCGCTGTGGGAGATACTGCTTACAAGCGTGCGGATAAAATGAACAATAAAGAGTTTAACGAACTTTTAAAAAGTTGGAACACGAAGAGCGAAGACATTTTAAAAACACTTTCTGCCTCAGTTGCCGGAACTAATATTACAGGCGAAGAAAAAATTCGTGAGAAGCTGAGTGAGTTGTATGGTAAAGTTGCCGGTTCTTTATCGCGCCCTACCGATTCTCAAATGGACAGAATCAAAGGCTTGCAAAAAGAAATTGATGACGCTAGTGCAAAAGCAGAAGCTTTATTTAAAGCGGAATTAGCAAAGCTAAATGCGGTTATTGCAAAAAACAAACAGCCCGAAATTAAACTGCTTACCAAAGAAGAGTGGGATAAGGCAACAAAGAAAAGTTAGATTACTGCGATTACTGAAAGTATGTTTTAGTTTTTAAGTATTCGGGTAATTTCGCTGTAACCGGCTTCCTGAACCGAAACATGCAAGGAATACATTCCTTTATCAAAGGGCGCTAAAGATATTTCTATGTTTTGTGTGCCTTCTGAAACACTTCTAGTTTCATCTAAAATAATTCGCCCTGTAATATCTGTTAACTCTAAATGAACATTTCCTGCAATTGGTGAGTAAACATCGAAGCTTGCAGTATTATCGGTAGGATTTGGATAAATATTTGTAAGCAATTTATTTTTTCCGGCATAATTAGCAGTTGTGATAGAAGAATAAGTATACTTGCCGTTATAATCGGTTTGTTTAAGGCGATAATAATTTAACCCGTTTAAAGGTTGTGAATCAAAAAAAGTATAATCAATCGCTTTTAAACTCGTGCCGGAGCCTTTAAGTGCTCCGATTGTAGTAAAGTCGCTGCCATTGGCAGAGCGTTCAATTGTAAAATAATTATTATTGGTTTCGCTGGCTGTTGCCCAGTTAAGTTTTATTCCTTCCTGAAAACGTTTTGCGGCAAAGCCTTGTAATTCTACAGGAAGAATAATAACACCACTGGCACCGTTGTCAATTGCCCAGTAAGCTATTTTTCCAACCACACCACTAAAATAAAACCGTAACCAGGTAGTAACATTTGTATTTGTAGCTATGGTAACCGATTGGTTAAAGCAATTAACAGGAACAGTTGCAACGGCTGTTACCGGATAACTGCCCGTCCATTGAGTAGTCCAGTTAATTAAATCATTTGAACTTTGAAGCTGAATATTTATTGTATTTGATCCTGTTATACCCACATCGCCATTAATTTGTAGTGTATGTTTCCACGAATAAACCATTGAGTTTGTGCCGTTAGTATTTATGGGATAAGAAATAATATTAGGAGTTTTAGAAACTCCGATTCCATATAAGTTATACTGATCTCCTGCAAGTATTAATTCATTGCCACTTCCGCACGCAAGATTTGTTCCATAAGCAAAACCTAACGCAACGTTATTTATGGCCCAGTCTCCTTCGCCGCCTGCTCCTTGTGCCATCCAACTTGTGCAGGCAGTGGTAACAGTAACCCCGGTCCAATTATCGCTTATAGGTGTGGCAACAGGCGTAACGGCACCGCATGTGTAATAAGTTAATTTTAATAAAGCCGTAGTAGCAAAAGTATTGGCAGGATATAAATTAGCTGCAATATAATAAGTGCCATTTGCAGGGCATACAAATGTAAGGCTCGATAAGTTTGGACAAACGCCTTGGTCGTTAGCCGCCATCAAATTACCGCCGGGTGTAGTTCCGTTATATACACTTAATACAACATCTTCGGTATTAGCACTGGCACATAAGCTAAAGTAATAGCAAACTCCGGCTGTACCAACAAAACTCCAATAAGGAACCTTACCACTTGGATTAATGCCGCCTGTAGTAACTGAGCCTGCTGCAGGGACAATAAGGCCTTGTGATGAATTGCCCGCAATGCACCAAGTGGCTTTTGCTTCATTCTTTATGAAAGTCATAAAGACACAAGCAACAATTATTCGCAAAATTTTAATTCTATTTCTCATTGGTATGTTAAAATTAGGCCAACAGCACTCCTAATGCAATTCAAAATTGGTTTAGCATTGGTGCTCTGTATGCGGGGCTATTTATTCTTTCCCCATACAAAAGCAACAGCTCATTATTGGAACTCTAAATCAGGTTACAGGGGCTCGGCCTAAAGACTTATTTTAAGAAATTAGATGAAACAAAAAAAATACCCAACTTTGGGCATGGCATCATTGATACTTTTAAGAGGATTACCGGGTAGCGGAAAAACGACCCTGGCCAGAGAATTGAGCGAAAACGGCAAATACCCCGTGTGCGCCATCGATGATTTTTTTACAGATAAAAATACGGGCCATTATAAATTTGAATTCGATAAAAATCACCTGGCTTATAAACAGTGCGAGGACCGCGTTAAAAACCACATGCAAAAAGGCGATCCGAAAATATTTGTAGACAATACTTTTACTTTAGATTGGGAAATAGAACCCTATTTTAAATTGGCGGCCGAGTTTTTATATCGCGTGCATGTGATTACTGTTGAAAACCGGCATGGCGGAAAAAACACGCACCAAATTTCGGACGAACAAATAGAAAAAATGGCCGCCAAATACAAAGTTATCTTGTATTAGAAGGCCGCAAATTTTTTTGCCTGTTCAGAAAAAGGTTTACTTTTATTGTTCCAAAACCACCTTGCGCCAACCGTGAAAAAAAGCGATAAACATATCATTACAACGCTTAAAAGAGAAGTCACGCTTCTTAAAAAAGAAAACAGGAAGCTAAAAAATAGTTTTACCGTAAGCACAAATAAGCCTACCGTAAAAGTTCCAAATCAAATAAAACCCATTTTTGATAAGGCGCAGACTTTGGTGGGTAATTATTTTCGCTCACTCAAATTTACGCCTTCCGAAGGAAGTATAGAAATAAACCACGAGCGTTATGTATTGGTACGGGCATCGGCTTTATCGCACGAATTTTTAAACAGCATCAAGCATTTGTATAAAGACCGCGGTGAGGAAGAAGCGCTAACTATAGGAAAAAATATTTTATTTGACCTGGCACACGTACTTGGTTTAGAGGACGCCCGGAGTTTTCACAAAAAAATGAAATTGAAAGATCCCATTAGCAAAATGTCGGCAGGGCCGGTACATTTTGCGTATACAGGTTGGGCCTTTGTTGATATTTTACCTGAGAGTACGCCTTCTCCCGATGATAAATTCTTTTTGAAATACCATCGCCCATATTCGTTTGAAGCAGACAGCTGGATACGTGCCAAAAAAAAATCAAAAACGCCGGTTTGTATTATGAACTCGGGCTATTCGAGCGGTTGGTGCGAAGCAAGTTTTGGAATTCCATTAACAGCTGTTGAGATTTCGTGTCGCGCAAAAGGTGATAAGCATTGCACATTTATTATGGCGCCGCCAAACAAAATAGACTCATACCTGACAAAAGACACCACTAAAAAGAAAAAAAATAAAGTAGAGATTCCTTCTTTTTTGGAGCGAAAAAAAATAGAAGAGAAGCTGAACGCATCGGTTGCCGAAAAAGAATTTTTAATAAAAGAAATACATCACCGCGTTAAAAATAACCTGCAAATAATTTCCAGCCTGCTAAATTTACAGGCGGATGGCATAACCGATGCACGTATTAAAGAAAAATATACTGAGAGTATTGGTCGCATAAAATCTATGGCCATTATACATGAATTGCTGTACCGTTCAAAAAATCTTTCCGAAATAAAAATTAAAGAATACCTCGAAGAGCTTGTTTCATTTATTTCTGATACCTATAATTTAGGAAAAAGAATAGAAGTTACCCTGCACGTAAATGTAAAACACAAAATTATTAATCTCGACAAGGCAATTCCCTGCGGCATTATTATTAATGAATTAATGTCGAACGCATTTAAATACGCTTTTAAAAATAACCACAAAGGCTCCATTAAAATTGATTTAACGGAAAACGAAAAAAATAAACAGTATCATTTAACAGTTTCTGATAACGGGCTTGGATTACCTGCAAATGTAGACGCAGCAAATACTTCAACGCTGGGCTTGCAATTAGTAAATTCTTTAGTAGGACAACTGGGCGGAAAAATGGAAATAAAAACTAAACCCGGAACAACTTTTGTAATTTCGTTCAGCTAAAAATTCAGACAACCACTTTAAACAATTTTGGGTTTTGATCAGATCATTTTCAAAAAAGCAATTTCTTTTTCGGTAAGCACCCTCCAGCGTCCGCGCGGCAAATCTTTTTTGGTAAGGCCGGCAAACATAATGCGGTCAAGCTTTACAATATCGTAATCCAGTTTTTCGAAAATACGGCGCACAATGCGGTTTTTGCCCGAGTGAATTAAAACTCCCACTTCGGTTTTGCTTTCACCGGAAAAAGAAACTTCATCGGGCTTTATAAATCCGTCTTCCAGTTCAACCCCGCTTTGCAGCGTAGCAAAATCGGCAGCCTTCATATTTTTAGCCAACTCAACATGATACAATTTTTGTACCTGATGTTTTGGATGCGTTAATTTTTTAGTCATCTCACCATCATTGGTAAAAAGTAAAAGGCCCATGGTGTTTCTGTCTAACCTTCCTACCGGATAAATACGTTCTTTGCATGCGCCCGCAACTAATTCCATCACAGTGCGTCGTCCGCGATCGTCGTCGGCAGTTGTCAAATAATCTTTGGGCTTGTTTAATAAAACGTAAACATGCTTTTCGGTTTTTAAACGTTGGCCCGAATAATTTACCTCATCTCCGTCTTTTATTTTACAACCTAATTCGGTAATTACTTTTCCGTTTACGCTTACGCAACCCGATGCAATTAAATTATCGGCCTCGCGGCGCGAACAAATACCTGCATTGGCAATATAGCGGTTTAGGCGTATTAAACCTTTATCGGCATAAGTTGGCTTTACTTCTTTCTTTTTATTAAAATCTTTTTTGTAAGGACGTCTTTCTTTATCAAACGGCTTTCCAAAAGATTTTTTATCGTCGCGTTTATCAAAAGAACCGCGCTCGGATTTTTCTCCTTTATCGTAACTTTTTTCTTTATCAAAAGATTTGCTGAAGGTTTTCTTGTCATCGCGTTTATCAAAAGAGCCGCGCTCGGGTTTATCGCCTCTGCTAAAACTTTTTTCTTTAGCGAAGGGTTTATCTTTTGAATACGGTTTGTCAGAAAAACTTTCTTTCTTAAAACTTGCGCCACGATCTGTGTTTTCGCGGTCGTCAAAAGATTTGCGTTTTGCTTTATCGTTTTTGCGGATAAACAATTCTTTTCTGAAAGATCGTTTTTCCTTTCCGTCTTCTTCTTTTCCGCCAAAATCTTTTTTAGGTTTATCCCAACTTTTTTCGGGTGTGTCGGTACGTATTTTTTTATTTCTTGTAAAACTGCGTTTGGCTTTATAAGTAGATTTCTTTTTTTTGCCTCCTTGTCCGGGCCTTGGTTTTTTGTCGTTCATTTTGCAAAGATACTATCTTATATTAAAGCATGTCGGGATAGTAGGCTCGTTTTAAGTGTTGTATTTGCCCGGTTTGGTTATTTACGGCTATAATATCAAAGCGCGCCTCTTGCTCTAAGTCGTTTTGCTTGATGAATTCGTGTGCGGCGCGGATAATTTTTTTTTGTTTCGAACGGGTTACAAAGACCTCCGGTTCTCCAAAATCGGCATTTTTGCGGGTTTTTACCTCAATAATGACTAAAAAATCGCCTTCCAGAGCAATTATATCAATTTCCAGCTTTTTATAGCGCCAGTTTACCTGCAAAATGGTATAGCCCTTGCTTCTTAAATAGGCAATGGCCTCTTCCTCACCCTTTTTGCCTGTTTCAATAGTTTTCGGCACAAATTTTGTTTTTATCAAACCTAATCCTAATTTAGCAAACGCAAATATACCCAAAATATGAAAAAAATAATTTTATCAATCGCTTTGTTTGCCTTTACTACTGCCGCTGTTGCCCAGTTTGAAGGAAGTATTGAGTTTCGTATGGAAACCAAAAAGGATACTACAACAAACATCTACTATGTAAAGGGTCACAATATAAAGCTCGACCAGATTGGAAAAAAATCAGGTAAAGTAGAAGGTAGCTTTGTTTTTGATTTAACTGCTAAATCCATAAAATTTGTAAACCCTGCGCGTAAAGTTTGGGGCGATCACAAATCAGAAACTCCTCCTACCATCAATGGTACTTGCGATGTAACTAAAGCTAAAACTACCAAAATGGTAGCAGGTAAAATGTGCGCCGAGTACACGGTAAAAAATACAGCAGAAAACACCATGATTATTTACTGGGTTGCCAGCGAAAAATATGACTTCTTTGTAACTTTGGTTAAGCTTTGGAACCGTAAGGACAAACAGTCAATTTATTTTAATCAGATTAAGGACCTTCCAAAAGGAGCAATGCCTTTATTGAGCGTTGAAACTACTTTGGATGGAAAAACTGTTTTAAGCAAACTGGAAGTTATTAAGCTTGAGAAAAAAGGAATTGACGCCGCTACCGTTGCGGTGCCTGCCGATTACAAAAAATTCGAGCAATAAGCGGTCTTCATCAGCACAAATTTAAACCTTGTCGAACGACAAGGTTTTTTTCTGCCCCAACATTCTATTTAGAATAGTTCTAAATTACGATTTAGTTAAAAAAACCTTGCCACAAACGCTAATTTAATGCAATCTTCTATTAAATTTGCGCCCATTGTAATGATTTGTCATTACAATGTCATAGCAACCAAATCTTATGATAAAAAACTTATCCCGTAGCGCTCTGAAACTTTTCATGGGCTTCTTTTTTGCGGGTTTTTTAATTTCCGGTTCTCTTATAGCCGGAGATGCTAAAACCGTATTTAAACAAAACTGCGCTGTGTGTCACACACTCACAGACCAAAAACTTACAGGCCCCGGCCTTAAAGGCATTGCCGATCGCGCGCCTAAAGGCGACTGGTTGTTCAACTGGATAAAGAACAACGAGAAGATGATTAAATCGGGCGATGCTTACGCTAACAAAATTTTCAAAGAAAATGGCAACGCGGCAATGACGGTTTTTGAAGGAACCATCACCGACGACGAAATAAAAGCGTTGGTTGAATACATTAAAAATCCTCCCGTGGAAGCAAAAGCGATTGCTTCAAATAACAGTGGTGGCGGCGAAGTTAAAGGGGCAGCAGGTGGAGTAAATCCTTTATACATTATTCTTGCCACAATAGTTATCCTTGCCTTATTAATCAGTATCCTGCGCGGTGTTCGTGTTTCTTTAAGAAATATCACCAATAAAAAAGAAGGTAAAGAAGAAGAACCGGTTCATACATTTTGGGAAGAAACAAAAATCTGGATGGGTGGCCACCGCCGCTTTGTAGGTGTTTGCGCTATCGTTATTACGTGTATAGGTATGAAAGGTTGTTGGAACGAGTTGTTCCACATCGGTGTTTATTACGATTACAGAACCGATAAAGGGTATAAACCCGAGCAACCGATTAAATTTTCTCATAAAATTCACGCAGGCGATAATGCAATTAGTTGTCAGTATTGCCACAACTCGGTCGAAAAATCGCGCCACGCAGGAATTCCTACTGTAAATATTTGTATGAATTGCCACAAAGGAATAAGCGTTGGTCCATCGGGTGAAAAAGGCACAGCAGAAATTGCAAAAATTTATGCAGCAGCCGGATTCGATTCTAAAAATCAAAAATACGACCTCAGCAAATCCAATCCAATTAAATGGATTAAAGTGCACAACCTTCCCGATCACGTTTACTTTAACCACTCGCAACACGTAGTAGTTGGTAAAATTGATTGCGCACAGTGCCACGGTAACGTAAAAGAAATGACTGTTGCAGAGCAAAGAGTTCCAATGACAATGAAATGGTGTATTGAGTGCCACCGCAAAACAGAAGTAGCTATGTCGGGCAACGCATATTACGATAAACTGCACGAGGCTTTAAAAGAAAAATACAAAGATCAGCATTTAAAAAACTTTACTGTTGCACAAATGGGCGGTATCGAATGCGGAAGGTGTCATTATTAATTTAAGAACAAACGATTTTTATATAATATGGGTACAAAAAACAAATACTGGAAAGGCCTCCCGGAACTGAATCAAAGTCCGGAGTTTTTGCAAAAGAGCCAAAGTGAATTTGCAGAAAACCTTCCGATGGAAGAAGCTTTAGGTAGCGAAAGTCTTAACGCAAGCAATACTTCGCGCCGCGATTTTTTAAAGGTGATGGGCTTTACAACCGCTGCGGTTGCCCTTGCATCTTGCGAAACTCCGGTTATAAACGCGATACCTTACGTTAACAAACCCGAAGACGTAACACCGGGCGTTGCAAACTTCTACGCATCTACATTTTACGATGGGCACGATTATGCATCGGTACTTGTAAAAACACGCGAAGGCCGCCCAATTAAAATTGAAGCAAACGAATTATCAAAACATAATCATGGTACCAGCGCCCGTACTCAGGCCGCCGTATTATCTTTATATGATGGCGCACGTATTAACACACCTTATGCTAAAGGCGCGCCAACTACCTGGCAAAATGCAGATACCGAAATTGGCAAAGCATTAACCGGCGCAGGCGGAAAAGAAATCGCCATTTTATCTTCTACTATTATTTCTCCCTCAACCCGCGCAGTAATTGCCGAGTTTACAGCTAAATATCCAAGCGCAAAATTATATCAGTACGATGCAATTTCTTATTCGGCACTAAGCAGCGCCAACGAAAAAGTATGGGGTAAAAAAGTTGTTTCTAAATATCATTTTCACGAAGCTAAAAAAGTAGTAGTAGGCGTTGCCTGCGACTTTTTAGGAAACTGGTTATCGCCCGTTGAATTTGCTTCCGGTTATTCTAAAAACCGTAAGGTCAGCAAAGAAAAACCCGAAATGAGCAAACACTATCATTTCGAATCAAACTTATCGCTTACCGGTGCAAATGCCGACGAGCGTTATATGATTAAGCCTTCAGAAATTGGTAAAACAGTTGTTGCTTTATATAACGAAGTTGCAAAAGCTACCGGAAATGCAAGCGTTGGTTCTAACGCAAGCATCGCTTCTAACGCCAATGCGCAAAAAGCAATTTCTAAAATCGCGAAAGAATTAGCAAATGCAAAAGGACAATCATTAGTTCTTTGCGGATTAAACGATACGGATACACAAGTATTGGTTAACGGCATTAATAAAATGCTGGATAACTACGGCAAAACAGTAGATGTAGAAAATCATTGCAACTTAAAACAAGGCGACGATAAGCAATTCATGGATTTGATTGCTGATATGAACGCCGGAAAAGTAGGCGTTGTGATGACTTACAATTGCAATCCTGTTTACACCGCTCCCGCAAAAGCAGGTTTTACCGCAGCTTACAAAAAAGTTCCTGTAAAAGTTTCTTTCGCGCAATCATTAGACGAAACGGCACAAGCTGCTGATTTTGTTTGTCCCGACCATAACTGGTTAGAATCATGGGGCGATGCAAATCCTTGCCGCGGTCATTATTCTTTACAACAACCTGCAATCAATCCTATTTTTGCTCAGCCACGTTACGAAGGTACCCGCCAGGTGCAGGATACTTTATTAGCATGGGCCGGAGTAAAAACTGATTACTTAACTTATTTACAAGCATACTGGCAAAACCGCGTATTCCCGATGCAGGGTAAATACGGCGATTTTTATTCTTTCTGGAGCAATACCTTGCATGATGGAATTTTACATGTGCATTTTGCAAAGCCCGTTGAAGAAGTTATTGCCCCAATGGCAAAAGACAGTTCTGGAAAACCATTAATGACAGGCATTGCAACTGTTATTGCCGATTCTTTAGGATTAGCGAAAGAAGAAAAAAAGGAAGAGGCTAAAGAAAAAGTAGAAATTAAAGCAGAAGAAGTAAAAGCTGCTGAGGTTGACTATAACTCACACGCATCAAAAGCTGTTGCAACAAAAGGCGGCACTTGGGAAATTACAGCGTACGAAAAAATTGGTTTTGGTAACGGTAACATGAGTAACAACCCATGGTTGCACGAATTACCGGATCCTATTTCTAAAGTAACCTGGGATAATTATATTACCATGCATCCGCAGGATGTGAAAGAACAGGGCTTCGGAGAAATGCTGCGTCAGGATGATAATGGAACGGTAGCCACACTTACTGTTAATGGAGTAAGTGTTGAATTACCGGTTTACCCATCACCCGGACAAGCCAAAGGCACACTTGGTGTTGCAATTGGATACGGCCGTAAAGCAGAAACATGGCAGGTTGCAACTTTAGTAGCCGGCGCAAACGCGTATGATTTTTTTACAATTGCTAATGATACTTTACAAAATATTTCGGCTGAGGTTACACTTGCAAATACAAAAAAATCTTTCGAATTCGCTTCCACCCAAATTCAGCACACTATCATGGGCCGCGAAGAATGGATTTTGCGGGAAGCATCTATAGGTCAGTACAAAAACAATCCTGCTGCTAATAATAAGAAGACAGAAATAACAACGCACGCAGGTAAACTTTCAGTAGAAAAAGTTGACTTATGGGCAGCACACGATCGTCCGGGACACAAATGGGGTTTGACTATCGATATGAATTCTTGTATCGGATGTTCGGCATGTATGATTGCCTGCTCTTCAGAGAACAACGTTCCCGTTGTAGGTAAAGATCAAATCAGGCGCACACGTGATATGCACTGGTTGCGCATCGACCGTTACTATACTTCAGACATGACTCGCGTTTCGGCAGATGAAAATCATACCGGCTATCGCGAAATGTATTTAGAAATGGAAAATCCTTCGCATAATCCAAAGGTTACTTTCCAGCCCATCATGTGTCAACACTGTAACCACGCACCTTGCGAAACAGTTTGTCCGGTATTGGCAACCAATCACAGCAACGAAGGTTTAAATCAAATGACTTATAACCGTTGCATTGGTACACGTTATTGCGCAAACAACTGTCCGTTTAAAGTTCGTCGTTTTAACTGGTATAACTACAACGGTAATCCGGCTTACGCAACTATTAATCCAATACAACAAGATTTAGGCCGTATGGTTTTAAATCCGGATGTTGTAGTTCGTGGCCGTGGAGTAATGGAAAAATGTTCTATGTGTCAGCAACGTTTGCAAGCCGGTAAATTAGCTGCTAAAAAAGAAGGTAAGCCTTTACAAGATGGCGCAATTAAAACTGCGTGTCAGCAAGCTTGCCCTACACACGCAATTATTTTTGGTGACCTTAGTGATTCAGA
Source organism: Bacteroidia bacterium (assembly GCA_038214655.1). Lineage (GTDB taxonomy): Bacteria > Bacteroidota > Bacteroidia > B-17B0 > Aurantibacillaceae > PALSA-968. Next base: position 111,217 of record JBBQRR010000006.1, read on the forward strand.
ATCTAAAGTTTCTAAAATACGTGACGATGAGCGTAACTATTTCTTACTCGAAGAAATCGGAATTAAACCAACAGTTTCTTATTTGGTAAAAGTTCGTAACCAAGAAGAAGAAATTGTTTGGGAAACAGAAGAAGCTGAACCTAAAGGCGCAGAAAAGAAAGAAGATAAAAAAGAAGAAACACATTCATAAAAATACGGATACAGAATTACGAATTACAAATTCAATAAGGTATGCACGCAGAATCGCAAATAAGAGAGCCGCTGATTTTAGGTAACAAAACCTACAGTCAAATTACGGACGACATCATCAGGCCGGTAGAAGGAAAAACCGGAAAAGGCTGGTATGTTCTTTTTACTATTGCCACACTTACTTTTATTTGGGGCCTTGGCTGTTTGGCTTACACTATTGGTGTAGGTATCGGCGTTTGGGGTTCAAACAATGGTGTTGATTGGGCTTGGGATATCACCAACTTTGTATGGTGGATTGGTATCGGTCACGCCGGAACTCTTATCTCTGCAGTACTTTTACTCTTCCGCCAAAAATGGCGATTAGGTATTAACCGCTCGGCAGAAGCAATGACCATCTTTGCTGTAATGTGCGCCGCTATTTTCGTATTGTTTCACACAGGCAGGGTTTGGTTAGATTATATGTTATTCCCTTTACCAAACCAGTTTGGTTCTTTATGGCCAAACTTTAACTCGCCACTTTTGTGGGACGTGTTTGCGGTATCAACGTATTTTACCATCTCTTTAGTTTTTTGGTACATCGGTTTAATTCCCGATTTCGCAACTATCCGCGATCGTGCCATCAGTCCTTTCATGAAAAAATTTTACAGCTTGCTTTCATTTGGTTGGGGCGGCGGCGCTCGTCACTGGAGCCGTTTTGAAGAAGTATCTTTAGTACTTGCAGGTTTATCTACACCACTTGTATTTTCGGTTCACTCTATTGTATCTATGGACTTTGCTACCTCAATTGTACCCGGCTGGCACACGACTATCTTCCCTCCTTATTTCGTTGCAGGAGCGGTATTTTCGGGATTTGCAATGGTATTGACTTTGTTGTTAATCGTTCGTAAAATTTATCATTTAGAAAATTACATTACAGTTAAACATGTTGAATATATGAACATTGTAATTATTGTTACAGGTTCAATTGTAGGAGTTGCTTACTTAACAGAGTTGTTTATTTCTTGGTATTCAGGAGTTGAATATGAACAATACGCATTCTTGAATC
>JBBQRR010000007.1:0-110893 GCA_038214655.1 Bacteroidia bacterium
TGAAATTGAATTAGATAATTTAAAAAACTAACTTAGCCGACAGATGTTAAAACAGAAGTATGATTACCCCAAAAATAGTGGTTCAAAATGAGGGGTCTGTTTGGTGCGGAAAAGAGGGGTCTCTTTGGGCGGAAATTCCAGCAACTGCCGGCGTAATTGTTTATCCTGTACCTCATGCGGATTTCAGTTATTCTCCTCAACCCACAACAATTCTTGACCCGCACATACAATTTACGGATGCAAGTAATGGCGCAACAATTAATTCGTGGAACTGGAGTCTTGGGGAGAATGCTTTTTCTTCGATGCAAAACCCTTCTCATATTTATGGTGATACAGGGACTTATGCTGTTCAATTACTGGTTACTTCCAGTTTTGGATGTAAAGATTCGGTAATAAAATTTGTACGCATAGATCCCGAATATATGATTTATGTGCCTAATGCTTTCACGCCCAACTTCGATCAATCGAATGATGTATTTATGGCAAAAGGCGAAGGCATAAAAGATTTTCAGCTTTACATTTTTGACCGCTGGGGAAATGAAATTTTTTACAGCAACGATATAAACAAAGGATGGGACGGAAGATTTCAATCAAAAGGAAGCGAAATTGTACAGGAAGATGTGTATGTGTGGAAGATAGAACTAAAAAGCGTTAAAGGCGGAAAAGAACAGCTTAGCGGAGTAGTAAGTTTAATAAAATAGGTGATAGGCATATTTGCTTATTTAAACTAATACTATGACAGCTAATTTATTTTAGGGAATGATTATGGGAATCGCCATCGTATTTTTTAGCTGCAAAAATGCCGGAATAGGGCATAAGTTTATTAAGTAGTAGTATTGAAAATGTGTTATGATCCAAAAAAACAAAGGCTTCCGGAAATCTCCGAAAGCCTTTATTACCATTGATGGAACCGGCAGCTTCGTTAGCGCCTGTCCATTAACTAAGTTTATTTATTTGGAACAAAATCTATAACAACAGTTCTATTGTAAAAGCGTTCTTCCGGCAAGTTATTTTCAAAAGGTGAAAAATCTGTATCACCACCTAATCCGCTAACCTGGTATTTTATTGCGTTTTTGCCGGCTGCTGACAATGCTTTTTTAAGAATTCGCTCTGTTTCAAAAGCGCGTTCTGAAGATAATTTTTCATTATACTTTGCCTCTCCAATAATATCCGTGTGTCCATGAATAATTACAAGCCCGCTATCAGGAATAAGCGGCGCAATTACTTCGGTAAGGTATTTTTCATAAGCCCCAACTGTTTTCCACTTATTAAAATCAAAAAGCACACTGTATCTAAATGCCTGCCCTTTTAATTCAGTTCTGTGTACAAGATACATCGAGCTTTCTCTACGAATCTGTTTTCCCTCGGTAGTTTCACCAAGCATCACAATTTTATAGGTACCATCCGGCTTGTCGCCAAGAACAGCGTTACCCGATATACTTTCCTGTTCTCTTGTATAAGGACCGAAATGCTGCGTATTTCCTTTTTCATCTGTAACATCTATCGTCCATGATTTAAGTGATTCTTCCTCACTAGATGCTGCTTTAAAAATAATACGGCTATCAAGCGGATCTTCCTGAAGTACAAAAATTTGAATCGGCGCAAGTAATTCGGGCGAACTGCTTACAATATCAACTCTTCTATCACCTTGACGAAGTAAGGCAATATCCGTTTTGCCTCCCGGCTGTTCTGAGGGAACGATTGGTTCATTTCTGCCTTCGGTGGTGATTCTTGCTTCATTTATTCCAAATACATTCACTAAATAATTTTTAATTGATTCGGCATAAGCCTTACCTGCTTCCGCACCGGTTCCTGCAGATGCACCTATTAAGGTGATTGTAGAAGTTGGATTGTTGCGCATTCGATCTCCCAAAATATTAAGAATATTATGATATACTATTAACTGTCGTCCCGACTTTCCTGTCACATCTTTTGGTTCTGATTCCTGAAATTTCGATTCTTTAAAACTTGTTGCCTCATCCTTCTGTAGTTTTACATAACGACTTGGTATTTCTGATGAACCTTCATCAAAAAACACATAATCGCGAAGAGGAAACGTTTCTTTTGTTTTACGATTTGTGTATACCACTAATGGAGGACGAACCGAAAACTGCACTCCCTTATCAATAGGAACAACGGGCGCCTTAGCTAATTCAGGAGCAGTTTCATGAGCTTTTCCAAATTTTATTGCAATACCAATTCTCAGGGTGGATAATGACCAGCTTTCTATAGTGCGTGGTTCTTGTCCAAAATAAGGATGGTATGAAATAAACGGAGAAAGATTTACTTGTGTTAATTTGTTTGCAGCAGAAAGTGGAATATCGATTCCCATGCCAACATGACCCGAAAAAATATTTTGATTCACATTGCTTAGGTCGCCTTTTTTATCAGTTTGTAATTCCTGTTTATAAGTAAAAGATTTATCAAGATTATAACTGTAAGCCCCGCCAACAAATAAATAAAACCCATTAGAGAAAGGAGCGATACGTAAGCTCGGCTGAAAAGTAAGATAAGTTAATTTCGGTTTTAACGCCTCCGCGCAATCGCAAGGAGCTTTTACGCCGTCAAATGTTGCGCTACGATCATCATATCCAATGTTCATCATAAAACCCCAGATAGGATTTGGCCTGTATTCCATCAGTAAAGAACCAAACGGAGAAACACCAAAACCATTATGAAAAGCGGTAGGGGCTTTTACACTTGCGTTTAATGTTTGCGTTGTACCCGAATAGAAATTTAAATTCGCGGCTGCTGAAGCACCAAACCAAAATTTTGGTTGCGGTCTTTCAGTTTGTGAGGTTAATGCTAAACTAACCAACATCAAAGGAATAAATAATTTCCCGATTGTATTTTTATTTTGTATCATAATATAACGTTTAAAATTAATTTTATAATTATTTTTTTGTTTTTTATGGTCTGTTTACGGTATTTGATTGCAATGTAATTGCGCCAATTCTTGTTAACGCTCTTCCATTTAAAACAGCACCTGTGTTTAAAGAAATAGATTGGTCAGCTAAAATGTTTCCGTTAAAAATAGAGTTTGTTCCCAATGTGGCTGAAGAGCCCACTGCCCAGAAAATATTTTTTGCTTGTGCGCCTCCTGCTAAAATAATTTTGCTTCCCGGGGCCGTTGTAAGTGTAGAGCCCATTTGAAAAATGAAAACTGCATTTGCATCACCTTGTGCATCCAGTGTTACGTCACCTCCCGATAATATAACAGAACTGGAATTTGTATAAAGTCCCGGTGCTAATGTTAGTCCGGCTAAATTACCCGGTAAGCTTATTGAGCCTGTTGCTCTTCCCTGCGCATCATTGTATGCGGTTGTTAAATCAATTTTTGCCTGAGCAGCGATTGCGTCAGCTGCATGAATTGACCCGTTAACAACTCCCGGAGGAAATCCGTTAACAGTACCTGTTGGGCTTGTTCCTGCGTCTCCATTAATAATTGTAAGTCCCGTATTCGTAATTCCCGATCCGGCAAGTATTGCAAAATTTGCAGCTGTACCAAGATCTACTGTTGCCTGTCCGGAATTAGCACCTGTTGTAAAAGTCCAAATATAATTGCTTACAATTGCGTTGCCTGCAAGGTCCATAGCGCCGGTTGTAATGGTAGCAGTATAAGTAGTTCCCGGACTAAGATTACCGGTTGGACTATACGATGCGGTTACGCCGGAGTAGTTTACTGTTCCAGGAACCGTTGTTGATCCTTGTTTAAGCGTAAAAGTTGATCCGTTAATAGTTGTAGGATCCATCGATTCGCTAAACTTGGCTGTAACTATTTTATTGATGAGCACATTTGTTGCAAGGTCAGCAGGATCTGTTAAAATAACTGTAGGAGGAACATTGTCGATTGTTGTTCCTGTTGTAAAACTCCAGATATAGTTAGCACCCAAAGCATTTCCTGATACATCTTTTGCGCCGGTTGTAATGGTTGCCGTATAAACGCTGTTTGCCAAAAGATTAGCTGAAGGAATAAATTCTGCTGTTACTCCTGTATAGCTAACTGTTCCTGTAACTGGTGTTGTGCCTTTATTTAATTTAAATGTTAAAGCGGTTATGCTTGTAGGATCCATTGCTTTATCAAAGTCGGCTGTAATTTTTTTGTTTAAGGCTACTGCTGTGGCGCCGTTGCTTGGGTCTGTTGATATTACCTTAGGCTGATTTGAACTTGAACTGGTGCCGGTTGTGAAGCTCCAAACATAATTTGTTTTAAGCGCATTTCCATCAGGATCTTTAGACCCCGTGGTTATCGTTGCAGTGTATAACGTATTTGTTGCCAAAAAACTTGCCGGCGAAAAAGTAGCGGTATTACCGGAGTAAGATACTGTTCCTGCAATTTGCGTTGTTCCTTGTTTTAATATAAAAGTTGTACCGTTAATTGTTAAAGGGTTCATAGCTTCATTGAAAACGGCTGTAATTTTTTTGCTTATAACTACATTTGTATCGCCATTGGCCGGATCCGTTGAAATTACTTCCGGGCATGTACCTTTGGTAGACACGAACGTATCTTTTTTACATTGGCCCATAAATAAAGGCATAAGCGCCAATAAAGTAAGGCAGCTTAGTTTTGATAAAAAGGAAATCGTTTTGTTATGCGGTTGACTTGTTATTAGAGTTTTTGTTTTCATTTTTTATGATTTTTAAAATTTAGTGCGTTCACAATTACGTGGGCAAAGGTGTAGTTATTAAAAGCTAAGAAGTTGCATAATTATTTGAAAAACTTGTATTTTTCGCTGATTATAATAAATCAGTGCTGCTGAATCGAGCCTTTGTGTAAAGTATATAGAGCGCTAAAGCATTTAAGTGAATAATGCAACTTATTTTGGATAGAATGCAATTGCAAAAGGTATTTGTTGTACACTTTTGTTTTCTGAGAATACACTCATACTTAAATAAAATTCATTATGAAAAATATGACCGAAATAAAGGGCAACTGGAACGAATTAAAAGGAAAATTAAAACAGCAGTACGCTTTACTAACTGATGACGATGTGTTACTAACGGAGGGTAAGCACGAGGAGTTATTAGGCAGACTACAAATTAAACTGGGCAAAACAAAAGAAGAGATACAAAAAATAATTTCCGACTTATAAATAGGCGCCCTTAAAAAGCAATATTCTACCCTACAATATGGATAAAATAGAAAAGCCCAATGCACTGGCAATAGCTAACGAAGAGCTTCTGTTTCAAAATCGGGAAAAGGAAAAGCGCGGAGCGGAATTGATAATTGCCAATAAGGAGCTTTTGTTTCAAAATCAGGAGAAGGAGAAACGGGCAGCGGAATTAATAATTGCTAATAAAGAGCTTGCTTTTCAAAACAATGAGAAGGAAAAGCGGGCGGCCGAGTTAATAGTTGCTAACAGGGAACTTCTTTTTCAAAATCAGGAAAAGGAAAGGCGGGCAGCAGAATTGATTATCGCTAATAAAGAACTTGCTTTTCAAAATCAGGAAAAAGAAAAACGCGCAGCTGAGTTAATCGTTGCTAACGAAGAGCTTTTGTTTCAAAACAAGGAAAAGGAAAAACGAGCGGCTGAACTTATCATAGCTACTAATGAACTTGTTGTTCATTATGAAGAAAGGGAAAAACGTGCCGCCGAACTTATTATTGCCAACAAAGAACTTGCGTTTCAAAATAAAGAAAAGGAGAAACGTGCCGCTGAATTAATCGTTGCCAATAAGGAACTTCTCTTTCAAAATAAAGAAAAAGAAAAACGTGCCGCGGAACTCATTGTGGCCAATAAAGATCTTCTCTATCAAAATAAAGAAAAGGAAAAACGTGCTGCAGAGTTGATTATTGCGAATGAAGAACTTGTTATACATTACACGGAAAAGGAAGAGCGTGCAGCAGAGTTGATTATTGCCAACGAAGAGCTTTTGTATCAAAATGAAGAAAAAGAAAAGGGCGCAGCCGAATTGATTATCGCTAATTTAAAACTTGTAGTTCATTACGAAGAAAAAGAAAAACGGGCTGCCGAACTGGTTGTGGCAAATAAGGAACTTGTATTTCAAAATGATGAAAAAGAAAAGAGAGCCGCCGAATTGATTATTGCCAATAAAGAACTTGCCTACCAAAACCAAGAAAAAGAAAAAAGAACACTCGAGCTGTCTTCTCAAAAAACACAATTAGAAGATTTTTGTAATATTATTTCGCATAACCTCAGGGCTCCTTTAGTTAATATATCCATGTTAGTTGAATTTTTGGCTAAAAGCGAAAGTGAAAGCGAACAAACTATATTAAGAGATCAATTAGGTATCTCTACCAATATTCTTAATGAAATATTTAATGAGTTAATAGAGTCGCTGCAGGTTAAACAAGATACTGAGATAGTATCTGAACAACTTGTTTTAGCAGAGTACGTACAAAAAATATGTGCTACTTTGCAGGGACAGATAAGCGCATCCAAGGCTATTGTTGACTGTAACTTTGATAGTTCGCAAATTATTACGTATCCCAAAAAATACCTAACAAGCATACTCCACAACCTTATCAGTAATTCGTTAAAGTACGCATCGCCGGATAGAAGTCCTATTATAAAAATTCAAACCCAATTGGTAGATGGAAAAATAATTCTGTCGGTATCCGATAATGGTATAGGTACCGATTTGATAAAGCATAAGGAGAATATGTTTAAAATCAGAAAAGTGTTTCATTCGCATCCCGATGCAAAGGGTTTTGGCCTTTTTATCACCAAGTCGCAGGTAGATGCTATGGGTGGACGGATTTGGGCAGAAAGTACCTTTAGCACCGGGTCTACTTTTTTTGTTGAATTTATTAATCAAACTATATGACACACCTTAAAAGTATAATGCTTGTTGATGATGATCCGATCTTTGTGTTTTTAACAAGAAAGGTGATTGCTGAAACTGAATTTGCCGGAAGAATAGATGTATTTGAAAATGGAAAAAGCGGAATTGAATTTCTGACAAAGGTTATTGAAAGCAAAGAAATGTTGCCCGAGATTATTTTTCTAGATTTAAACATGCCAATTTTGGATGGGTGGGGATTTCTGGAGGAATTCATTGCCTTGAAACCAAAATTTGCGGAACAGATAACTATTTACATTGTTTCTTCATCCGTTTCTCCACATGATATTCAAAGGGCAAAGGCCATTGATGTGGTTTCTGATTTTATAATTAAACCAATTACAAAAGACAAATACAAGGATATTATAAAGAATTATATAGCAAGTTAAAAGAAATGCACTTTAATCTGCTGAAAAATAAATTGGGTAAGTGAAAAATAAAGTAAAATATATTGCAATTATTTTTCTGGGTTTAGTTCTTGCGAGCGCTGTAATTATTTTTGTTTTTCGTGCAAAGTTAATGGCCGGTTTTATTCCTTCGGTCGAACAATCCGGCGATATACATATTAAAGTAAAAAACGACACCTCTTACATCAGCACTAGGCTGGTGGTGAAAAATAAATCATTTATTAAGATTCATGTAAATACTATTAAGTACAAAGTGTCCTTGTTTAATAAAACATATTTGCAAAGCGAAAAGGAACTGGGCATAAATTTACCGGGCTATGGAAGTGATTCCCTTGATTTTTCTATCAAAATTCCATACATGGCCATTTTAAAAGATTTAAAAACTGAAAGAAAAAAGGAAGACAGCACCGACTATTCAGTAGATATTACGCTACAATACGCTACACTTTTGGGTAACTCAGAAATACCGGTAAACAAAGTGGGAAAATTAAAAATACCTCAACCACCTGAATTAAAGATTGAGGAAATACAATGGAAGAGGATTCGGTTGAAATCCCTTTCGGCGGATGTTAAAATTAAAATAACTAATCATACTGCCGTTGCTTTGTTAATTGAAGATGTAAATTATTCTATGGACATAGTAAAGCACGGTAATTTAAAAGGTAGCTATAAGGAACCGATTCAGATTAAACCAAATGGAATAACTTTTATGGTTGTTCCTATTGAGATTAATACGAAAAATATCGGTAAAACAATTTTTGAAGTTATGATTAACAAGGATAACTACGATTATATATTAACAATGGGAATTAGCCTGAGATCCGCCGACGAGGAAAGAAAACGCTATCATATTGATCTTACTCAGACTGGGAAAATGGAATTAAAAAAGTAGACCGGCATTGACAATTGTAAAATTTGAAGAGCTCCCAAATAAGAAATATAAAAGATCACAAAGGCAATCTGCATTCTCAAAGTGATGCCTGATTAACGTATATTTGCTCTCATATAACATTAAACCTAAAAAATAAAGCTATGTCAAGTAAAACAACACGAATTATTTCAATTGTATTAATGCTTTTACCTTCTCTTATGTTGATCATGAGCGCCGTAATGAAGCTAACCGGTGCTAAACAGGTGGTTGAAGGCCTTACTAAGGCGGGGCTTGGCAATTATATTATGCTTATCGGAGTTATCGAACTTGTATCTGTAGCGCTTTTCCTAATACCTAAAACTACAAAAATTGGGTTCTATCTCTTATGTTCGTATTTATGCGGGGCCATTGTTATGGAATTAGCAAGCGGCCAGGCTCCATCGGCGGCAGTTTTCTTGTCCATAATTTGGGTAGCAGTATATATGCGAAATAAAACAATGTTTTTGACATCTGTAAACGCTGAAAGTAAATAAGGGTTTTATTAATGTTTTATTAGCTCAAAAAACAAAGGCTTCCAGAAACCTCTGAAAGCCTTGCTACACTAAGGGTGGAGAATATCGGAGTCGAACCGACGACCTCTTGCATGCCATGCAAGCGCTCTAGCCAGCTGAGCTAATCCCCCATGGTTTAAAGAGCAGGGCGCAAATATACTGTTTTTAGTTTAATGCCACATAAAAAAGCCCCCGAAAAATCGGAGGCTCTTAAGCTATTTTTAAAATGAATTTATTCCGCCAGTATTTTCCCGTCGGCAAGTATTTCTCCGTTTTGCATCAGCTTGTAAAAATAAACCCCCGCGTTCAGGTTCTTCCGCTCAATTTTTACTTCTGCGTTATTTATTCCCGAAATAATTCTTACTTCATTACCCAATACATCAAAAATTTTGAGCTCCGCATTTTCAATTTTCACAGCCGAAGAAATTTTAATCGTTGTTTCGCCTGTAAAAGGGTTTGGATAAACCTGCGAGTTAGTGGATGTACCTGTTTGCGAAATGCCCATACCATTGCAATTAATCTTAAACGTTTTCTGACAAACAATATTATTGTACGTAGCCTCAAAAGTATAAGTGCCTGCCGTTACGGGTAAAACCTTAGTCATAAAGTAATAACTGGGTGCTATATAGGTATTGTTACTATTGTGTACCCAACTGCTAAAAGTAGTTCCGCCCGGATTAATAATTTTCATATTGGCAACTAATCCGGTTGTTTCGTTTCTTATAAAAACATAAAACTTAGCGGATGCCCCTGCACTAAAACAACTGTCCTCATTGGGAGTTTCAGTTGCAGGACAGGCAGGCATAACCGGGGCGATAGGATGCACCGAAGCATTTATAATAGCGGGTTCGGTATTTGGTTTTTGCGCCACCCACCATGACGAAGCATTCATTACATTACAGGCGCCTGCCCACGCATCTTTTAAAGTGGCAACTGTATTTCCGCTCCACACTTCAAAGTGCAGGTGCGGGCCCGAAGAACTTCCTGAACTGGCAGCTACCCCAAGGTACTCTCCTAAAGCAACTGTTTGCCCGATTGTTTTAGCTGTTATCGAATTTAATTTCATGTGATAATAAAAGGCGTTAGAGCCATCAGCATGCTGAATGGTAATATAATTTGCCTGCATATTATTGCCTGCGCAATTCTTATCAAAATTTCCGTCAGCCTTATTTATAATAGTTCCTGCAGCAGCGGCTATTACCTGTACCTGGTTATTATCTAATTTATAAAAAGGGTAGGGCGCTAAAGTAATATCGGTTCCCTGATGTGCATCATACGTGTGGCTACCACAATTGTAATCTTTTATGTTACCTGCCGTTGGGTCCTGATCCACGTAATTACCAATGTAATAATAACTGCAATCGTTTAAACCGTTTGCCATTTGAAGCGGCCACATAAAAGTTGTTGTACTTGCATTTTTTTGGGCGGCAGTGTTTATTCCCAGCTTTTTGCAGTTCTCAATAATTTCTTTCTCCATAATTTGATATTGCGCAGGTGTGATGCAGGGGTTGCTGGCATCATTTACCTGTATCGGGTATAATCCTCCTGCCTCTTCCTCTAAATTTTGTGCAAACGAAGTGAAAGAAAAAGTGCAAAGAAAAATTTGTAAAACGGAAGTAGTTATTTTTTTCATAAATATAGTATTAAGTTAAAATTACAAAATAAAACAGCCCCGACCAAACACAGGGCTGTTTTATTATTTATTCTTTTATTATTTTAATAAAGGAATTTTGTGATTGCAGAAAATAAATGCCCGCAGCTTGTTTGCTGATATCTATCTGCTGTTGTGTATGGGTAGTTTTTTCTTTGTAAATAATTTCTCCTAAGGAATTGTAAATTGTTATTAAACCTAACTCGGTTTGACCCTCAATGGTAAAATTATTATTTATTGGATTAGGATAAATTTTTACGGAATTAATTTTACCTGCGGCCTGATTAATACCTGCACAACCATTCACAACCATCACTGTTGTGGCCGTACCGCTGCAATTATTTATATCTGTATAATTATAACTAAGTGTAAAAGTACCTACCCCCGAAACCGACGGGTCAAAACTTGATGCGCTAACGCCGGTTCCGCTATACGCGCCTCCTGAAGGACTTCCGGTTAATGATGTTGGGCTGTTATTAATACAAAGCGTATTGCTGGTTGCGCTAAGATTTACAACTGGCAAAGCATTAACTGTTATAGTTTTTACTGCAGTGTTTTTACAACCTGTTAGCGTATCTCTTCCGGTAACGGTATAGGTAGTTGTAACTGCAGGAACAAATGCAACACCGTTTGTTACACCGCCGGTCCAGGTGTAAGACATAGTTCCGCCACCCGTGAGTGTAACGGTAGTTCCTGCGCACACAGATGCTGCGCTTGCGTTAGCGGTAACGGCAGGAGGTGTACAATACTGATATTTAAATACAGTTCCGTTATTATTTGTTCCACCCTGCCCTGCAGTTCCGTATAAATAAGTTCCATCAGAAATAAGATCGCCCATCGGGCTTTTACCATTGGGTAAACTATCAAAGTCTAGTAATTTTAAATAACCCTGGCCGTTTGGTTTTATTCTAAAAAGCGTACCGTTGCCATGATGTATACCACCGCCAAAAGTTGTTCCGTAAAGAAAAGTTCCGTCAAAATAAGGAGCGCTATGCGGAAATGCCCCGTTTGACACTCCTCTGAAATTGATCAGTGTATCATACTGCATGGTATTGGGATCTACTTTATACATGACACCTAAGCCGCTTGTGCCGCCTGATTGCGCAATTCCATATAAAATATTTCCTACAAGAATAACGCCGCTGGTTAAATAATTTCCGCTTCCGCCTGTTCCGATAAAACTATGCAGGTCAGTATACCCCGTACTATCAGGATGCACTTTAAAAACACTTCCTTTGTTATTTAGGCCGCCATCATATCCAACTCCATACAACCACGTACCGTCTGAAACAAGAGTTCCCTCGGGCCTGCTGGCATTTGAATATGCGCTTTTCATATCCAAAAGTTTTTTATACCCGCTGCCATCTAGCTTTATTTTAATCAGGGTACCTGAATTATTTGACCCGCCTATCTGCGGTGTTGCATACAAGTAGGTTCCATCATATAAAAGAGAACCAAAGGGGGCGGTTCCTGAACCTGCACCATTTAAATTTAGCAGCGTGTCGTATCCCGTTCCGTTAGGTAAAATTTTAAAAATAGTTCCTTTATTATTTGTGCCCCCATACTGTGTCATCCCATATAAAGTATCGCCTACAAGAATAACGGCTCCGTGAGGTTTAGTTCCCTTAGCAAGTACACCGCCAAAATTTATCATATTGTAATAATTGCTACCGGTAGGCGATATACTAAAAAGCACGCCAAGACTGTTTGCGCCGCCAAGCGCTGTCGTTCCGTACAAATTTGTTCCGTCGTAGAAGAGTGCGCCTTGCGGATTGTTACCATCTGTTATGGCGCCTGTAAAATCATGCAATTTTGTGAATTGCGCTTTTGCAATAAAACAGGAAAGAAAAAAAACGAGCATCACAATTAACTTAACGATTTTTGTTATCGCAGGAATGGTTACCTGAAAATTTTTGTTTTTTTCCGGATAATGTAACATTGTAATCATGATTGGTTTTTTAAAGTTAATAATTTATTTTGATTGCCCCTCTAAATAGATAAAACGAAACCAAAATCAATTATGTTGGGTAAATAAAAAAATTATTTTACCACAATTATTTTAGAGCTGAAATTTGAATTGCCCGATTTTCCAAAAACAAAATAAACGCCCTGCTCTTCCAGATAAAAATTATATTTTAAGGCATTTGGTTTAACTGTAAAAAGTTTATTGCCGGTAATGTCAGTAAAAATCAACTCTTCCATATTTTCATTGTATGAAATAGTAAAGTTTCCGGTTGATGGATTGGGATAGCATTTTGCATTTTGACCATTTATTGATTTTATACCCGTATTACTTGGCGATAAAGCTATTACGCTGGTAAAAGCGGGCGGAGAATAATATCCCTGAATGTAAGTAGTATATACTCCGGGAAGTGTCGCCGTAAAATATGCGTAATCGCGGTAATAGTACGAATCGAAATTAAAAGAACTGCTTGTTCCGCATAAAGTATCATTGCGGTACCAATCTATTTTTAAATTAGGAATATTAATATGACAATCGTGATCAAAATAACTCATCAGAGTTCCTCCCACAGAGATAGTATCCTGATTGCCCGCATATATATTTCCCGCTTTTGTTGTAAAAGCCCCTTGGCAGCCGCCCTGGTTTTTATTTTCTTGGCAAAATAAGGATGATGTAAATGCCAGCGTTAGAACAATTAAAATTTCTTTCATGATTCGGAGTATTTGTGTTTGCCCATATTAGATAAAACGAAACAAAAACTAAAAATGTTGGGTAAATAAAAATTATTGTGCGATTATTTTACCCGTAGCAATGATTGTTCCTCTGTTGCTAAGCGTATAAAAATAAATAGCGGGTCAAAGGTTTCCTTTTTCAATTAGTACTTCATTGCTGTTTATACCTGAGATTACCTTTACTTCATTTCCCAATACGTCGAAAATTTTCAATTCGGCGTTTTCCATTTTTTTATCGGCGGATATCTTGAATGTTGTTTCAATTGTAAAAGGATTAGGGACATTAATTGTAGTTTCTTTTGGATTCAGCATAGTGGCAATATTCATTGTACCTGCAATAACCTGTACCGGAAAACAAATAGTATCGAGATTAGATCCAACACCACATTGCCCGTTAATATCCCAACCCCATGTCCAAACCGAACCATCGGCTTTTATGGCAATATTGTGATAGTCTCGCGCCGCAATACTTACTACATTATTTAATCCAATCACCTGCACCGGTAAGTGCCTGTCAATTTTTGTTCCATCACCACACTCGCAACGTTCGTTTGCTCCCCATGCCCATACTGTACCATCGGATTTTAATGCCAGCGTATGGCGATCTCCACCTGAAACAGCTATGATACCACTCAATCCCTGCGTTTGAACCGGAACCGTTCTTGTAATAGTGTCTCCTGTTCCCAATTCTCCATTAGGGTTTCTTCCCCAGGCCCAAACAGTGCTATCATATTTTAAAGCAACAGCATGTTTCCAACCTCCGGAAACTTTCCAGACATTTGTCAATCCGCTAACCTGGCCGGGCATCCACTTGTCAGTATAAGTTCCATCTCCTAATTGTCCGAAAGCGTTATTTCCGAATGACCAAACTGTATTATTTGTAAGCAGGGCCAAGCTATAAAAACCGCCGCCGGTTACTGCTTTCACTTTGGATAAACCTTGCACTTTAACGGGTGTGCCTGTGCCACGAAAAACACTTGTATCTTTTCCTAATTGGCCGCCTGAATTAGATCCCCATGCCCAAACAGAACTATCCGCTCTTATAACAAGCGCATGATACCCTCTGCCACCCAAAGAAATTACTGAATCAAGTCCAATAACTTTATGGGGAATGGGGCTATCCTGCACGTTGGTTCCATTTCCAAGTTGACCGTAAGATAAAGGGCCCGATGTAGCAATTGCATTACCTCCCCATGACCAAACTGTTCCATCTTTTCTAAGTACGAAATTAAATATCTCGCCGGCCATGCTATGTATTACAGAATCAAGGAATCCTATATTATTAGGGCCATGCACCCGAACCGGAGTATCTCTTTCTATATAGGTACTATCTCCAATGGCGCCCGCGCCACCCGATCCCCACGACCATACGCTTCCGTCTGATTTAAGCGCGAGACACCTGCGCGCCCCTCCCCAAATTTCAGTTACAGTTTGAGAAATTCCGTCATTGGAAATAAAACCAATTAACAAGACAAATACAAATTTTAAAGATCCGGCTGGAAAATGTAAAAATTTTTTCATGGCTTTTTTTTTAAGTAAATAGTTTAAGTTCTCCTCATTAGATAAAACGAAATCAAAATTGAAAATGTTGGGTTAAAAAAAATTATTTTACAAATAAGCCACAGAAAACACAATATCTCCACTAAAGGGCATACTGTTTGACCCGTTAGTGAGGATACATGAGACCTTGGCATGTATCTTTTTAGTGGGCTGTCCGCTTGTATTATTTTGATACGGATCAACCGAAAGTATTTTAAAAACACTAAATATTGTTTGATTCGCGTTTTGTGAGGTCCATAACAATCCATTTGCGTCAACCCATTCTATTGAGACATCGGCAAGTTTTGTAGGGTTAGATATACCTGCAATTAAAGTTGGATAAAAATTCATATAACAAGTGGTTGCTGTTTGTGTGGCATAATTTCTACTGCAGATTTGAACAGTGCCAACAGCGTCAGTACGCGTTAATGTTATTGGATAAACTCCGCTTCCGGCATAGGTATAAGAGCACGTTGGCGTAGTAACTGTTGTTGTGTTGCCATCTCCAAAATCCCAATGAAAAGAATAAGGCATTGTACCTCCGCCACTTGTGGTTACCATCGTTACAGTATTTACTGTTGTACCTGATGCGTTAAATGATAATTGAACCAACCCGCCAAGTTGACCAACCATTACATCATTAACCAAAGAAGAGGTACACGATCCGGATTGTGCAAGTAATGAAACATTATATACGCCGGGCCGTGAATAGATATGGGTGGGTCTGTTTTGAGTAGATGTGGTTCCGTCACCAAAATCCCAACTGTAAGTTGTACCCGTTCCGTTATAAAGTGAATCGAAAAACTGAACTGAATATTTTGAAGCGCCACCCGTTAAAGTAGAAAAGGAATAATATCCCGGCATTATGGTGCTATCAATACTTGTTGGTGCAACCGAATACTTGCGGTAATCTTTTATAGAAATTTTTAAAGAGCTTGGACTTCCGGTAGAGGTGTTTTTATCGCGTAACTCACCGGCGTAATCGTACACCCCGTTGCCGTCTAAAGCATACGATGCATACATATAATAATTATTTGCACCGGCCTGTAAATTTACTGCGGCTCCATTTATGGTTCCGTTAAAATATAAAGGATAAACAGGCGCAGGCGATGTTGAAGAGTACTCCTTTTTTTTGCAGGAAACCGTTAACATTAACGCCCCTGAAAGAATTAGTAATGTGCGAATTGTTTTCATAATTTATTTTTTAAAAAGATCCAACGTTAAGATTAATTTCAACCCCATGTCGCGCTCAATTTTTTGTTTGTTGAAGAACGAATTATTTTTCAGGTCAGTTAAACTATAATACACAACAAGCCCGGCCGAAAAACGATCCGAGAATCTCCTGGTATAGCTCAGCAGTATGGAAGCGTTAATAGCATTGAATCCTTTTACATAACCAATTTGTGAAGATTCTTTCTTGCCGGTAATTCCTGCATCATCGGTTTGCGAATACGTAGTTAATTTTCCGGAACCGTTTATCAAATAAGAAAATGTTCCGCCAAAACCAATTTGATTTTTAGCGTTTAAGTTGTACTGCAACTGAACCGGCACAGTTAAATAATAAAGCCAATTAGTTGCAACAATCGTGTCGCTTGAATTGTACCCGAAATTACAGTTAATGTTTTTTATGGTGTGGCTACTTGCGGTTAAGTGGCCGATACTTGTTGCCTGCAAACCTGTGCGTAGCGACCATTTTGAATTAATCATTCGTGTATAAGCAATGCCTAAAAGCGGATTAAAGCCGCGGCCTTCTATTGTATCGCCGTAATTCCAGCCCAAGGCATATCCTGTTCCTGCTTCCAGTGAGAAAATATTTTTTTCCGGTGGGATCACAACTAAATTATTTTCGGGCCTTACCGCGTTTTTTGCCACGGCGGTTGTATCCGTTTTTTTCTGCAGCGAATCAATTTTTGTGGTCACCGGTGGAATAATGGCAGCGGTTTTTGAAGTATCCGTGGTGGCGGCAGTGGTAGTTTCCGGTGAAGTGCTCTGTTTATTATTTACAGATTCATTTACAATCTGTTTTTCAGTAGTTTTTGTTTCGGGCACTTTGGTTGCAACTACAAGCGGACTAGAATTGTTTTTTTCTACTTGTTTGCTTTCTGCAGAAATTTTAGCAACTGTTACTTCCTTCTTAACAACATTTTTTTCTTTTGTTGAAGCAGGTGTAAAACCGGGACTTATGTTTGTTTGCACATAAACCCTTTTCTTCTGTACGGGAGTTTGTTTTTTAGTTTGACTGTCTGTTAAAACAAGCGGGGCTGTTTTTACTTCGCTTGTTGCATTTTTTACAGTTGCCGGCTCCACGATTTTCTGTACAGATTCATTTTGGGATTTAATAGTACTTGCTTCAGGAGTTTTTTCTTGCTGAACAGCAGCAGTTTTATTTTCAGTAACGGCACTGTGTTGGTTTTCATTTGCGGAAGAAAGCTTTCTATTGGTTTCAGCAAGTACAACATTGGTAGTTTTGTTTTCGGTTTTTGCCGCAGTAGTATTTGAGTTTAAAATAAACGGAATGGTAATTACAATGCCCGACAGCAAGCCAAAAAAGAAAATAAAGCCAATCCTTCTGCGCTTTCTTTTTTCGCGGGCAGCGCTAAGCATATCTTTAATATTTTCCCAATTCGGCTCATCAAAAGGAATTTCCCTTTTTTCCGCGAAGCGGGCGCGCATGATGTCTTCAAATTTTTCTTTATTTTCCATTACGCTTGTATTTTAACAGGTGAAATAATTTTTTGTATCATATCTTTAAGCTGCTGCTTCGAAAAATTTAAATGCCATCTCGAGGTCCCTTCGCTCATGCCCAGCATATCACTAATTTCTTTGTGCGAAAAACCATCTATCACATACATATTAAAAACTTTTTGACTAACCGGCGGCAGTTTAATGATTAGACTATTTATTTGTTCGATGTCCATTTTTAATAAAGCGGTGTTCACTTCCGTATTTTCTTCCAGGTTGTCGTAATTTTCAACGTACTTAATATTTGCATGGTGCTTTTTCTCTTTGCGGTATTCATCAATCAGTACATTAACCATTACTTTATTTATCCACGATTTAAAAGAAGTATCCAACTGATATTTTTTAAGATTATTTAAAATCCTGAAAAAACCGATATTAAACATCTCGCGGGCTTCTTCTCTTGAGTGGGTGTATCTTAAACAAATGCTCATTAAATAATTATGCGTGCGCTCATACAGCTCATACTCAGCTCGTTGTTCCCTGTTAATACAGGCCGTTATCAGCTCAACCTCAATATTCATCTACAGAAAGATACATAAAAGATATATCTCTATAAGATAAAACGAAATGAAATCGGGAAATGTTGGGTGCATTGACTTTAAAACGCGGGTTGTGGCTAAATACCTATGTTTTAGGCTGTTTTAATGTATAAAGGGGCTGAAAATTTGATTATTATTTAACGGCAATAACCGAAATCTCTACGTTTACGTTTAAAGGCAAACCTAAAACAGCCACCGTTTCGCGGGCCGGAAAATTTCCAGTAAAAAAAGAGCCGTACACTTCATTCACGTCGCCAAAAAAATCCATGCTCTTCAAAAAAATGGTTGTTTTTACCACGTTCGCAAAATCCATTTCGGCTTCGGTAAGAATAGCGTTAATGTTTTGCATCACTTTACGCGTTTCGCTTTTTATATCGCTTAAAGTAAGTTCGCCCGTTTTGGCATCTTTAGCCACCTGTCCCGATACAAAAAGCATGCTGCCCGGTGTTACTAAATTGGCGTGTGTATAAGGCCCTATTGGCGATGGCGCGTTTGCCGCGGTGATTATTTTTTTCATATTTTTTCTGCTTTTGTTTTAACGTGTATTAAATCTGTTGTCAAAATTATTTCGCTCAAGGCCTTGTATAAAATAGCTAAATCAGCCTGCGAATTAAAAGCCTGAATAGAATAACGAATGTACATTTTATCCAAATGCCGCATCACCGGAATTTCTATCAAATATTTTTCAAATAAATGGCGCTGTAATTTTTCGGGTTCGGTTGTATTAATTTCCATACTGCACATTTGCCCCAAAAATTCTTCTGTAATCGGACAAAGTGGTTTTGTACCCAGTAATTCGCAAAAGCGGGCGTAATTAGTTCTTGCCAGAGTTTTACAATCAGCCGAAACTTTTTCCCAATTATTTTCTTTCATAAATGTAAGCGCCTTTGGTACAGTTAAAAAGCCCGAAAAATCACGCGTGCCCTGCAGCTGATGATAATCCAAAAATTGCGAATCAGATGGAAAAGCACTTTCAAATCCCCAACTTATAACCAGTGGGTCAAACATATATTGAAATTCTTTTCTTACAAATAAAAACGAGCAACCCTTGGGCGTCATCATCCATTTATGGCAAGCACCCGTAAAAACATCTGCTTTTAGCTCTTGTAAATTTATGGGAACATGCCCGGGCGAATGTGCGCCATCCACTATAGTAAGCAAGCCTTTTGCTTTGGCAATTTCGCAAATTTCTTTTACCGGAAATACCAGTGAGGTGGTGCTTGTTATTTGACTAATAAAAATAGCTTTAGTTTTAGCGCTTAGTCCTTTAAAAAAATCTTCAATAAATTTTTCTTTAGAAACGATAGGTAAAGAAACGTGTTGTCTTACAAATGTTGCCCCGCTTTTTTTGCAATAATAATTCCAGGTACGTTCAAGTGCACCGTATTCCAAATCAGTACTTAAAATTTCGTCGCCCGCATTTAGTTTTAAGCTTTTGGCAATACAATTTATAGCGTAAGAAGGGTTAGTTGTATAAACAACGTCATTGGCATTGCAATGAATATATTCAGCCAATGCTTCACGCGACTTTTTAAGATATTGATAGCCGTTAACAGTAATAAATTGTACGGGCTCGGTTTCCAGTTCTAATTGCCATTTTTGATAATCTTCAAAGATAGGTTTAGGGCATGCGCCAAATGAGCCAAAGCCCAGATAAGTAACATCGGGCCTTATCAGGAATTGTGATTTTAGGTGGAGGTTGTTTTGCATGTTTCAAATATATATCAGAAACCTAATAGAAAGTCAAAAATTCGGTTTTTTAACATAGAATTCGGGTTTTTTTGGTTTATATTTGAGGTTCAATCTTAAACCACTGATATGAAAAAATTTGTAAGATTTATTTTAGTTCTTGTTTTAACAAGCAACATTGCTTTTGCAAAACCTGTTAATACATCTGTTGCCATTCAGGTAGCTCAAAATTTTTACAGTCAAACCACGCATAACGATGTAAGTACTATCGCTTTGGTTTATACTGCTAATTCATTGCACGGTACTGCACTTTATTATGTGTATAATGTAAATAATGGTTTTGTGATTATTACAGCCGACGATGCCGCACAACCGGTTATAGGCTATTCTACCGAAGGCAATTTTGTGATTCCTGCAGCAGGAACCACCATTGGTAACTGGCTAAAAAAACGTGGAGAAGAAGTAGATTATATTCAAACAAAAAATATTCCGGCCGAATTAAAAATTACTCAAAAATGGAACGATTATCTTGCTAATGTTACTTCAAGACAATATAATTCAACCACTGCAACAAGCACCGGCCCTCTTTGCACAACAACATGGAATCAATCTCCCGGATACAATGCACTTTGTCCAAGTGGTTCAGTTGTTGGATGTGTTGCTACTGCAATGGCACAAATTATGAAATACTGGAATTATCCTGCAACAGGAAACGGATCAAGTTCTTATATGTCAAACTACGGGCAACTAAGCGTAAATTACGGTAGTACAACTTACAATTGGGCCAACATGGGTAATTATATGGTTGGGCCAAACATTGATATTGAAACTATCAGCTACCATTGCGGTGTAAGTGTTGAAATGAATTATAGTCCAAGCGGAAGCGGTGCATGGGTTTGTTCTTTTGATAATGCAACCTGTGCCGAAAATTCTTACAAAAATTATTTCAGATACGATCCAAATGTTATACGGGGTTTAGCGCGTTCGGCTTACACAGATACAGCATGGATGGCTATTATTAAAGGTGATATTGATTTGGGAAGGCCCGTACAATATGTAGGTTGGGATCCTAACGGTGGCGGACATACATGGGTATGCGACGGTTACGATCAAAACGATTTTTTGCATATGAACTGGGGTTGGGGCGGAAGCGCTAACGGTTATTTCTTTTTAGATAATATGAATGGCGGTGGGTATAATTTTTCTGACGGACACGAAGCCGTTGTAGGTATTGTACCAATTGCTGCTACAAATGTAGATGCAAGTATTCCGGCGATAATTAACCCAAACGGATTTTTCTGCAGTAATAATTTTACGCCAAGTGTTAAATTACAAAACATGGGCGCAAACAC
Source organism: Bacteroidia bacterium (assembly GCA_038214655.1). Lineage (GTDB taxonomy): Bacteria > Bacteroidota > Bacteroidia > B-17B0 > Aurantibacillaceae > PALSA-968. Next base: position 20,840 of record JBBQRR010000007.1, read on the forward strand.
TTTAACTTCTTGTGTAATTAATTATAAAATTGATAATGGTTCTGTACAAACGCAAAACTGGAACGGTTCTTTAGTTATGGGACAGCTTGCTATGATTAGTTTGCCTGCCTTTACTGCTGCTGCCGGCGCGCACACGCTGGTATGTTCGGTAAGTAATCCTAACGGCGGTGTGGATGGAAATTTAACAAACGATCAAACTACAGTTACATTTAATGTTACAACCGGCGCCGTACTTCCTGTTGTTGAAGGTTTTGAAAGCGGAGCAATTTCTCCTGCTGATTGGACACTTACAAATATCGGATCCGGAAATAATTTTGCTGTTACTGCGAATGCAGCGGCTACCGGCGCAAACGCTATCATGATTGATAATTTTACAAATACTGCGGGCAGTGCAAGTATTATTCAAACCGCATCAACCTATAATTTGTCTTCTTATTCGTCTCCGGCTTTATCATTTAAAATGGCGTATCAACCAAAAACTGCCAATCAAAACGACAGGCTTCAGGTTTTTGTTTCTACCGATTGCGGTGCGGGATGGATTTCTAAGTGGGCACATTGGGCAGGTACTTTGCCAACAGTTAGCGGAACAAGTTCAACGCCTTTTGTTCCAACTCCCTCTCAATTTACAACCTACACCGTAAACCTTGGTAATCTGGCAAGCAGCACTAACGCAATTTTTCGCTGGAAATTTTTTGCAGACGCCAATGGCCCGGGTAATAATTTATATATTGATGATATAAATATTATTAACGCGGTTACCGGAATTCAATCAACTGAGAACCAGATAAACTTAAATGTTTATCCAAACCCTGCAATGGGTAATTTTAATGTGGGATTAAATTTAACCGAAAGTAAAAATATTTCGATTAATGTTACCGATATGTTAGGTAGGGTAATTGAAACAAATCCTGCTAAACTTTATACTGCCGGAGAAACTACTTTGGCCTTTGGAAATTCAAAATCATATCAATCAGGAATTTATTTTGTAAACCTGATTATTGACGGGCAATTAATTTCTAAGAAGGTTATTGTTCAGTAATAAGGCCGGCTGATTTATAATTTTTCGGTCCTACTGTAAAGCGGTAATAAAATATGGCAGATGCAATTTTTATTTACCTGAAGTTTTATTTCTCATTGCTGCTTTTTTTCTTTTTTTTTATCCATCGGGCATTTCAGTTTAAAGCCTCTCGCTAAATACCTGCAGGTATGTGGGTTTTATACAAACACATTTATCAAAATATTTGTGGGATTAGTTTTGTTTACGCTGGTTTATTCGGTTTATGTAACCGCGCTTAAAACAGTAAACCTGGCATTGCCACTCGTATTTCTGTTTTTAGGAGTCGAACTTTATTTTTACCGGAAGCAGCATAGGCAAGCATTTTCACTTTCAGTAATTACTTCGGCCACCAAACGCGATGAAAAAAACCGATTGAAGAAAATAGCGGGGCTATTGTTGCTATCACTTTTAATTTATTCGTGGTTTGCATACATTATTATTAACCCTCAAAGTGAATTTGGGTTTTTTCTGCCCGACAAAGGGAAAATATATTACGCAAATATGGCGGATATGCTTTCTACCGGCCAGGAGAACCGATGGGGAGTAAATAATGTGTTATCCGATTATTATAAAGGTGTAGCGCCTTACCATTATTTTGAATTATGGATAAGTAATTTGTTTTCGGTATTTACACGTGCCCCTTGCATAGTTGCACTTTATTTATTTGTTTATCCGCTACTTAATTTTGTAACTGCTCTCGGCTTGCTTGCTCTCGTCGAAAAAGTAAGTGTAGTAAATTTTCTGAAACAAATAAGCGTTTTGCTACTTCTTTTTGTAAGCGGATTTTATTTTAATTCAGTCAGTCCTGATTTTTCGTATTCTATGAATTTTGGAGAATCTCCAATGGAATATATGGGAGAAAAATATGTTTCCTATTATCCTTTTATTATTTTTTATTTTCTTTTATTTCTTGAGGGGTTTTTTGTCCCTGCTTTGGCATTCCTGCTTATAGTGCCCGTAATTTCGGTAAGCACGCTGCCGGGAATATTTGCAAGCTATGTACTGTTTACAGCATACGCTTTTTTTGCAAAAAAATTGAATCGCAAGGAAGTATTTCGTTTGATTATGTACTTGGTTGTTTTGTGCGTTTTTTTAGCGCTGTTTTATAAATGTTTAGGCGCAACCGATAACCCCTATTTTGTAAATGGCATTTTTTATTATACCGATTTAAAGAGTTTTGATTTTTATGCTATCAAAGTGTTTTTTGCAGAATTGGCGTATAGAATATGTGATAATCCGCTAAAATTTCTCTTGCTGCACGCTCCATTTGTTCCAATAGTAATTCTGGTTTTTCGCGCAAACAAAAAGGCGGGATATAGATCTTTATTGTTGTTTACGGGTATACTTTATGCTGTGTCGCTTTTGTTATACGGCATATTTTATAAATTATTTGACGGCATTCAGTTTTATACCAATGATTTTACGTTTATAAATGTTTTCATTATTTTTTCGTTCATTCTATTTGCCTATGCTAAAACCGAAACAACATCTAAAAAAGTGTGGCAGGTAATTATAAGTATCCCCGTACTATGTTTACTCTTGTATAAAGTTTATTTTGCGTTTAACATGCACCAAAAAAATATTTCCGAAAATCAGATTTATTCAGGGGAGTATATGCAATCCGTTAAAAAAATAGGTGAAAGTATAAATAACAAACAATTGGTTGGCGCATTATTTGGCGGCGGCGCTAATGAAATGGATGTACATAATGATGATAAGAGCGGCATCAGTTGTTTTTATCTTGCGTACGTACCGGTGTTTTATCCAACTATCGACCTTAGCGTATTTGATATAAGTGATTGGAGCAGGGAAGCCGAAGTTGCTGAAGTGCAAAGGGCATCGGTTGAACAATCTCCTCTAACACTCCTGGTAAAAGAGCAAAAACGCCAGCTAAAATTTGTGAGTATTGAAGAAAGTCAGGTAGATTTTATTAAAAAACATAAAATAAAATATCTGGTAATATCAAAACTTGCAAGAGTAAGTAAACAGATTGAGGGTTTAATTGACCAACAAGTTACCGATTCAAAATCTCAGGAACGGTTTGCGCATTTAAAGTATGATTAATTAATTGCTTTGCCGGCACTTTTTTCCTTCATAATTTTGTCGAAGGGCACTCCACTTATTTTACCTTCTGCCCATGCCTCCCAGTCAAAAAGGCTAAACAATTGCTGTTCATAAGGACTATTTTTTAATTCGGCAATCTGCTCTTTTAATTGGGTAAATTCTTTTTTAGTACTTGCAATTCCCTCGGGTTTTAATGCCGATTTCATAAAACGAAGTATTATTTTTTCTAATGAAAAGAGTTTATTTTTTTTGTTAAAATAGCGATTAGCCGAGCGTAGTTCGGATGAAAGCAGGCCTTCATACCCTAATTCGTAATAAATTAATAAAATAAAAACGCGTGCAAAGTTGTAATGCTCTTCCAATGTTTCTTTAGGATAATTTATCAGTATTTCATTAATCCATTTTAGCGATTGCTGGTATTGTTGTGCGCCAAAGTACCCGTAAGAAAAAAGATATCTGAAACTTAGTTTATACTCTGGATGAAACCAGCGCCATAATTTTTTCATACCCGTTTCTACCTGTGGGAATAGCGCTACACATTCGCCAAATTCGCCTACTAGTATCAATCCCACCATTTTAAGATTATAGTAATAAATAAAGGTGCGAACTTCTTCGTCCAGGTTTTTTTTTGGATACTTTATAAGTTTTTCAAGCGTATGGTCAAGTTCTTTTTTCAGCCCTAACTCATCATAGCTATTTGCAAGGTTGTTTAAACACACCAGATATTGCATGCTGTTATCAGCAATGTATTGCGGGTTTGTTTCTGCCAGTTTAATCCAGTCTTCGCGCACCTTCAGCAACGGTTTTTTATCGGGAAGTGTATCGTAATAATAATTTTGTATAAGCAGAAGGCTTAATTTTTCCTTAAAGGAAGGAGAATCTATTGGTAACGCCAATGAAGATTTGTAGATAGCTTCATAAACCGAACGATCGTTTTTAGTGCGTGGATAACCCATCAGGCGCGAGGTATGGTAAAAAGCATACTCAATTCGGGTAAGATTTATTTCATTTTGTATACTTAGCGCAACCGTATTTCCATCATGCGCTATTTCATCCAGCATAATTTTTATTTTATCGAGATTACCCGAGTGCTGATATAACTTTCCTAAAGAACGATAAATCGCAGGTAAAAAATTGTATGTCGAAGTTTGCTTGCTTAGTTTGGAAGCCTTAATTAAATGCTTTTCGCAAAGTTTGTATTGCCGTTTTTGAAATAGCAATTCAAAAGAATCTAAATGAAAGCGAATGGTTGATTTACTATCGTTATTGCGATGAAATTCATTCAAACTCTGCAAAAGCACTTTCATCAAATGTTGTTTTTCTGAGGCCAGGTTTTTGTAAAATGTTTTTTTGTGATTTAGTTTTTTAAAATCATGGTCGTTGTATTCTTCGGTCTCTTCAAGAGCATTAAAAAGTTGTGCGGCATGGGTATTATCTTTGGCACCATGCATAGCCGCGTATTTTTTAAAATAACGCTTCTCGCTTTTACCCAACGTTTTTATTAATTCAAATAAGCCGGATTCTTCCATAAAACCACATTTAAACTATATTAATATCTATTTATATAAAAGATATCACAATGTATAAATATAGTAAATATTGAGAATGTCACACATTAGCGCAAAATAGTATGCTTCAAAACACCATCGCTTTAATTTTGCTTTCAGCTCAAAGATTCTTAAAAAATGAAGATAAGCAATTCGTATTGTTAGTAGAGATAGTGTATAGGAAGATAGGTGCGTTTACATCGTTCGCGTTGCCGAAGATAACAGTAAAAAGGAGCAATTTGTGAAGGAAAATCTCTTTGGTTAGGTAGCTTCGCGCATTCCATTTTTATAGCCAAATCCCCCTTTTTGAGGGATTATTTGGGCAATATCTTACTATAGCTTTGTAATAAGGAAATGCCCGCCTTTATTATTTTTTTATACCTTTAAAAAGCTGAATTTTTATGCGCAGGTTGTCCCTATATATATTTCTGTTTTATTTTTATTCCGTCCTGGCGCAAAAATACAATTTCATAAATTATTCGGTAGAAGACGGGCTTATTCAATCGCAGGCACTGCATATTTGCCAGGATAAAAACAGACAATTGTGGATTTCTACCGAAGGTGGTCTTAGCAAATTTGACGGAAAAAAATTTACCGGTTATTCGGTGCAAGACGGTTTAAGTTCTAACCGCATTGGCCATCTTATGTGCGATGCCGATGGAAATATTTGGGCAGGCACCGAATTTGGGCTTACAATTTTTAACGGTAATAAATTCAAACATATTTCCCTCGGAAAAAATGAAGTGAATAATGTGGGCGCAATCATTCAAGCCAACGACGGTAAAATTTACGCCATTAATAACTATAAGCTATTTTGTTTGGACGGAGATAAAATAACGAAAATAAAAGTCAGTACCGATTCAACAGAAGATGTATCAACCATTTTTAAAACTAATTCGGGAAATATACTGGCTTATTTAGTTGGAAAGGGATTATTTATTTTAAAGGGAGTAAACTGGAATAAAGTAGCTGCTGTTACAGACGAAAGCAAACAAAAGTTTTTCAGAAGCATTTACATTACCCATTACGGCGACACTTTATTTACCTCAGGAACAGGTCTTTTTGTTGTAAAGGATAAAGAAATAAGCATACAATCAAATTTAGATATACCTGTGGGCTTAAATGTGTTTTCGGTTAGCGAGGATGCCCGTAAAAATATTTGGCTCGCAACCGATAACGGCGCCTATAAAATAAGCAGAGAAGGCCTCATTCATTTTAATGCAAAAAACGGATTTACAGATAACACCGTTTTTAATATTTATAAGGATATTGAAAATAATTTATGGTTTGCTACTGATGCCGACGGGATTTTTACATTTCGCGAAAATACATTTACGTATTACGATAAATCAAGCGGCATGCTCAACCCTATTGTTATGGGTATAGTAGAAACAAAAAGAAAAAATATTTTCCTGGCAGGTTACGGCGGCGGTTTATTTAAAATAAACGATAAAAAAGAAATCGAATCCGTTAAACTTAATAATCCTATCCTGAACGAGAGTAAAATTAATTCGCTTTACGCCGATGATAAGGACAATTTGTGGATTGGTACCATTGGAAAAGGTGCCTGGAAATACAATGAAAAAGAGGGCCTGCAAAAAATTGAAAGCACTATAAATGGCATGCCGCTTAGAGGCGGAACTTGTTTTTTGAAAGATAAGAAGGGAAATTTATTGATTGGTAATGCACAAGGATTATTTTTGTTTGATGCCGAAGGGAAGGCAGGGAAGATAAAAATTTTATCGGGCCTTGTAAGTTCGTTAAAGCAATTAGATGATTATAGAATTCTGGCCGGAACATCCATGGGCCTGTGTATTATCGACAATAATTATGTTTCAACACCGGTAAACAAAAAAGAAATTGCCAAATCATCTATTCTTTGCCTTGATATAAAAGATAATAATGTGTGGATGGGTACTACCGATCGTGGTTTATTATGCTGGGATTTAAAATCAGATAAAATCATTAACTATAATACCAATTCGGGTTTACCAAGCAATTTTATATACAGTTTATTTGTCTCGGATAAAAACACAGTGTGGGCAGGCACCGGCTTCGGAATAAGTAATTTATATTTAAACGAAGACAGAACAGTACGCGCCGTAAAAAATTACGGGCGTGCCGAAGGCTTGCTAGGCATGGAGTGCAACCACAACTCGGTTTTATTTGCTTCCGATTCGGGGCTATGGTTCGGTACTACCAAGGGGCTTTTTCATTTTAATCCCTACGGCCACCCGGATGAAAAAATTAAACCATTTATTTTATTAAAATCCGTTAAGCTTTTTTCATCCCCAATTACCGATAGCAGCGAGTGCACAGGTTTTGATAATTGGTTTAATACTCCTCTTGGGTTAAAATTAAAAGCAGGGCAAAATCACCTTACTTTTGAATTGGGCGGCGTTTATTTTACTAATCCTGAGGCGGTAATTTACAAATACAGATTAGAAGGAATTGATACAGGATATGTAACCAGCGCCAACCCTGTAATTATTTATGCGTCCCTTCCTCCGGGTAAATATGTGCTTAAAGTAAGCGGTATTACTAAAAGTGGAATTCCTTCTGTAAATACGATAGCATATCCTTTTGAAATTGAAAAAGCTTTTTATCAAACAGGATTTTTTCAACTCTTGGTTGTTTTATTATTGATTTCTTCCGGAGCACTCGTGGTTTTTGTGATGTCGCGCCGCAAGCAAAAAAGAAAAGAAGTTTTAGAAAAAATACGGGAAGAAGAATTTATGAAATTAAGGCATCGCACCGCCGAAGATTTTCATGACGAAGTGGGAAATAAATTAACACGCATTTCTGTACTGGCCGATATTTTAAAAACAAAAATAGGGGGCCCCGAAGGCGATACGATTAAAATTGTGACTCAAATAAAAGAAAACACAAATGCTTTGTATTCCGGGTCACGCGATATTATTTGGTCGCTTAACCCGCAAAACGATGGTATTTACGAAATAGCCGAGCATATTAAAGAAATTGGCATGGCTTTATTTGATGATACAAAAGTTGATTTTAATTTTTCGCATAATTTAACGAAGCAAAGAAATGAGAAGCTTAAATTGGATTATAGCCGTAATTTGATAATGGCCTTTAAGGAAATTTACAATAATATTTTAAAGCATGCCGATGCTAAAAATGTAAACACTGATTTGTATTTTTCGGATACCAATGATTTGAGCATTAAGGTAAACGATAATGGCAAAGGCTTTAACATGGAAACGGTGCTTAAAGGAAATGGTTTAAAAAACATCAGGAACAGGGTAAGCCGCATGAAAGGTGAATGTGAAATTAAATCACAACAGGGAAAAGGAACTTTAATTATAATTATTCTTAAAAATATATTTGCATGACAGAGGCTAAAAAACAAATAAGGGTAGTGCTTATTGAAGATGATGAAACAATTCGTGAAGGTTTTACGTACCTTATTAACGGCGAGCCAAATTACGCGGTAGTAAATGCCTACTCGAGCGTAGAAGATGCTATGCCACATTTGCAGGCCGATAAGCCGGATGTAATTCTATTGGATATAGAACTACCCGGAATGAAAGGTACCGACGCTATTCCTAAAATAAAAACACTTGTGCCCAAGACTTTTATTTTGATGCTTACCGTTTATGAAAATGAAGAAGCTGTTTTTGTTGCCTTAACAAAAGGTGCGTCCGGTTATCTTACAAAAAACAGCAGTACCGAGAAAATTATCGACGCCATTCAGGAAGTTGTTGATGGGGGAGCACCAATGAGCACCAATGTGGCAAAGATTGTAATTAAATCATTTCATAAAAACCAAAACTCGCCTCTTACAAAACGCGAGACAGAAATTTTAGAACAGGTTGCCAATGGCAAAAGCCGCAGTAAAATTGCAAAAGAAATGTTTATTGATCTGGAAACTGTTAAATCGCACATTAAAAATATTTATGTAAAGCTTAACGTGCACTCGCGTGAAGATGCTATTAAAGAAGCAAAAAACAATAAATATATATGAAGCAAGGATTTGTAATTTTTATAATTTTAATGTCCGCAAAAATATTTTCGCAGACTAATGCGATAAGTAAACCATGCTCGGCTCCTGAAAGCAATCAATTTGATTTTTGGTTGGGTAGCTGGAACCTAACGTATAACGATACGGTGCATGCAAGTAATACCATATCAAGAGACCTTGACGGTTGTGTGATATACGAGCACTTTAACGACCCCACCTCTAAATTAAACGGCAACAGCTGGTCGGTTTACAATTCAAAGACAAAAAAGTGGCAGCAAACGTGGGTAGATAACCAGGGCGGCTATATTGTTTTAACCGGCGAGATGAAAGAGGGTAAAATGATTTTGTTTACAGAACCTGCAATTGGCCCCAAGGGAAAGAAGCTTCAATACCGAATGACGTTTTTTAATATTTTAAAGGAAAGTTTTAATTGGAACTGGGAATCTACCACAGACGAGGGCGCTACCTGGCAACCGGGATGGGCCATACATTACCAAAGAAAAAAATAAAATCCCCCTTAAGACGGTAAACAAACTCTTTTTATTTCCTGTTACTTTGTGTAGAAGCGATGGGAAAGCGGAGCCCGGCGTTACATAAAAAGAAGTAAGGTTTTTTTCATTGAAATCGTTTTGGGCTCCGTATTTCATCGCCAAATTAAAATTCAGCTATGAAATATAAAATTACTTTTTTCGCCCTATTGCTTATAACATCCGTAAAAGCTTTCATTATTCATGTTCCTGCCGATTACGCTACCATTCAGGCGGCTATTTTAAATGCAGCCAATACAGATACGGTTGAAGTAGCTCCCGGAACGTATTACGAGAATATAAATTTTAGAGGAAAGAAAATTCTACTTACCAGTTTGTTTTATCTGGCTAAAGATACTTCCTACATCTCAACAACAATAATAAATGGCAGTACACCCCTAAACGCGGATACTGCAAGTTGTGTAATTTTTAATAATGGCGAAGATTCAACAGCAATTTTGCAGGGATTTACTTTAACCGGAGGTAACGGTACTAAATGGACAGATATACACGGCGCCGGAGTTTACCGAGAAGGTGGTGGAATTATTATTGAGTTAGGTTCTCCAACCATAAGATATAACGTTATTAAAAACAATTTGGCAACAGATATTACCGGCGTTACAAGTGCCGGCGGTGGAGGAATTCGTATTGGAGACGGTAATCCGCATATTGATAATAATATGATAATTTTTAATCAGGGAAAATACGGTCCGGGCATTGTGCTTAATTATACGGGTTGCCGGATTAGAAATAATATCATTGCTTCTAATTCGGGAGCCACGGGTTATTATGGCGGTGGTGGAATTTGGGCCTCAAGTAATTTAGGTACTACTCCAAAATTAATTGAGAACAATACAATAGTTGCGAATTCATCTTACGCCGGTGGTAGTGGTGGAATTGCTGCATGGTCGGCTGCTTATATAACTATTCGCAATAATATTATTTGGGGAAACACGCCGGCTACTGCGCAAATTAAGGCTGTTACCTGTAACGTACAGGCAACGTATAATGATGTGGGCGGAGGATACGCAGGTGTGGGAAACATTAATGTAAATCCTTTATTGGATACCCTGTGTTTTACATTGAATATCGGATCTCCTTGTATTGATACCGGAAACGCCTCTGCTAATTACAATGATTTAGTTTCATCTCCGGGCCTTGCTTTGTTTCCTTCAATGGGCACACAGCGTAACGATATGGGTGCTTTTGGAGGACCTTACGCTTTTTTAATGCACTGCACAAAAACTACAGTAAGTGTTAATGATGCGCCGCGGAAAAATATTTTTGTTTCTGTTTTTCCGAATCCCGCAAGCAACGAAATTAAAATTGAGTTTAATTTACAGAAAAAACTAAAAATTGAAATGTTCACTTTGCTGGGGGAGAAGGTGCTTGAGCGCACTATTACTTCATCAGAAGGCGTGGATGTGTCCGGGCTTCCGTCCGGCTCTTATCTCATTAAAATTCTGGTTGGAGAAGGTGAGGTTATAAGCAAAAAAATAGAAATTATCCGCCAATAATTTTTTTAATTTCGGCAATTTCTTTTTTAATCACTTCTTCCCACAAAAAGTTTTCTTTTACTTTTTTTACCGAGTTTATTTTCTTCTGTTCAATTTCAGAAGTATTAGCCTGCAGAATTTGCAGTAATTTTTCTTCAATGACTTTCGCATTTCTCGGTTTTATTAACCAGCCGTTATCATCGCCCACCATTAAATTTACAGCGCCCACATCCGTAGCTAAAACCGCGCAGCCGCTGGCCATGGCCTCCATTACCACATTGGGCATTCCTTCCGAATGACTGGGCAATACAAGTACATCGGTATTACGCAAAATATTTTTTATCAGCTCCGCATCGCTTACAGAGCCGTGGTATTTTATTTGTGGCGAATTTATTTTGTAGGTATCGGGTATTGGGCCAATAAAATTAAATTCAAAATTTTGTTTGCCAATTAAGTTTTGTAATGCGGCTGTAAGCTCTGTAATGCCTTTGCGCTTTTCGTATCTTCCTAAAAAAGTAAAACGAAGGGGCTTGCCGCAAGTAGTATTGTTTTCAAAAATCCATTCGGGCTCAATGCCGGTGGGAATTTCAATAATTTTATTTTGTGCAGCCGGAAAATTATTTTTTATAATATCCGTTATCCCACCGCCGTACGAATAAATAAAATCGCTGCAATTATTTAAATACCTCACAAAGGGCAAATAAATTAAGCGGCGATACCAATCCATAAATCCGCTGCCCGTTTGAAAAATTTCGTACCCATGTAGGCGCAAACCTATCGGCGGAATTTTTGTAAGCCCCTTTTCAGCCAGCTCAATTTGTTTGTGTTTTATAAAGTAAAGTCCGCAATACCCTTTGCTGTAAATAAAATCAACGGGCTCTTGTTTTATAAAATGTTCGTACAGCATCTTAGAGTGCGCACCCGACTCGCTGATATAATGATCGGGCAACCTAAAATGTTTTGGAAATTCAAAAACAAAAGAGCGTATATGTTTTTTTTCTTCGGCAGTAAAAAACTCCAGTTTGTTTATATCGTAGGTACTTTGGTTAAGATGATACAAATCCACATCAACCCCCATGCGTGCAAAATATTTTACCAGATAGTACGAATGCTTTTGCATCCCGCCAATGCGGTAGGGCCAAATTCCGTCTGTAAGTAAAGCTATGCGCACAATGGTAAACTTTGTGCTAAGGTACTAAAAAGTAAAGCTCATGTTAAGGTTAGGCAAAATAGGTAATTGATTTTTTTGCTTAAAGGTAACCCTGTCAAAATAAAATATGTTGGCGCGGTTATAAACGTTGGTGGCACCGGCGGTAATTTCTAAAATGGCGTGCCGGTCCCAATTGTATTTGTATTTAATCGAAATATCCAAGCGATGGTAATCAGGCAAACGCTGAGAGAACAATGCGCCCGACATATAACCCAAAGTACCGTTTTGCGTTGTATAATTGCCCGTGTAATTAGCTAAATTGAGTTGCTGGTAATAACCTTGCGTGGGTGTAACCGGAAAGCCTGTGCCCATGTTCCAACGCGCGTTAATCTCCCAATGTTTTTTGCGGTCGAGCGAGTAGGAGGTAACAATGTTTACGTTATGCCTGCGGTCGAACACGGGGAAATATTCGCGTTGGCCATCCCACCTGCGGTTGTAGGCAAAAGAATAGGTTACCCAAAAGTAAAAACGTTTTACATCGTATTTAATTACGCAATCAATACCGCGCGCGTAACCGGTTTCTACAATCACATCTTTTTTCTGATAATCGGGAAAACTGGGGTGTGTTGTTTCGTCAACAATTTTATCGCGGTTAATGCTGGTTAAAAAAGTAAATTGCTTTTGGTAGGCCTCAATGTTTACATCAATGTGTTTAAAAATATCAAACTCAAAACCTGCAATTAAATGGTTGGCTTTTTGCAAGCGGCTTTTTACCGGCGTGGTATAAGAAGCTCCCGGCCTTGGCGAATAGTAATCCTGCAAATCATCGGGTGTAAATAAAAATCCGTAAAAAAGATTTACTACATCACGATCTGAATTGGCGGCTAATAAATTTTGCGCGTAAATACCGCTGGCAAATTTAAAGCGCATCCAGTTACTGATATTGAATTTACCCGAAAAGCGCGGCTCAGGCGAAAGTTGCCCTATGGTTGCGTATTCATGAATGCGAAAACTTGGTTCAAGAATTAATTTGCGGTTAAAGAAAACTAATTTAGCTTTTACATAACCCGCTATCTCGGTAGAAGTGGCTTGTTGTTTTATTTCTCTGCCTAAATCATTGTGAAAATCAAAATTGGTTCCAAATCCTATCAACTCAAAACCATAACGAATTTCGTTGCGCCCTATGAAATTAGAAAATTTAAAACCTCCGTTAAAACCATTGATGGCACTCGATTTGGGTAAACCCGTTGGTGTAGTTTGCGAAATTTTGTATTGCGAGTAAGAAAAATTTCCTTCAATTAACGTACTGGAATTACCCGGTACTAATACAAAGCTGCTGCCACCGCCAATGGAGTTCCATTTAAAAGTTGCAATGCCCGAGTAATCTACTTTATCATTAAAATTAAAACCAAAAATATTTAGTTTAGAACCGTTATTGGTATTTAAAGAAACTTTACCATACAAATCAGCAAAACCAAAAGGTAAGCCCGCCGTATCGGCATACCGGTAAAGATATTTTGAAGTAGTAGGTAAATAAGATGTTTTACCCGTAACTAAAAACGACATACTGGTGCTTCCGTTTTCTTTTAATTTTTTAAAGGGGCCCTCTAACATCATTTTAGCACCAAAGGTTGAGGCAGATACTTTTCCGCTCATGCGAGTTTTGTTTCCGTCACGCGTGGTAATATCCATGATAGAAGAAGTTCGTCCGCCATACTCGGCGCCAAAACCACCTGTGTATACATCGGCATTTTTAATAATGTCATTATCAAAAACAGAAAATAAACCTATTGAGTGAAAAGGATTGTAAACTATCATACCGTCCAACAAAACTTTATTTTGTACCGGCGAGCCTCCACGAATGTATAATTGTCCGCCCTGATCACCTGTAAAAACTACACCCGGTAAAACCTGTAAGTATTGTGCAATGTCAGGCTCACCTACGCTGGGTAATTTATTAATCATTATCGGGTCAATTTTTTGTACCGATACTTTGGTGTCTTCTTTTTTAGATTGTTGCTCGGCCGTAAGTACAACTTCGTTTAATTGTATAGCACCTTTGGCCAGAAAATATTTTTTATTGATAATTTGCCCAGCTTTAATGGTAATTTCTTCTTTGGCGGTATCGCAACCTAAATAAGTTGCTAAAAGAATATAAGTTCCCGGAGGTACTTTAGTGATAGAGAAAAAACCGTTTAAATCGGTTGATGCGCCAAGGGTTGTTCCTTTTAAATAAACGTTTGTAAAAAGTGCGGGCTCGCCGTTATCTTTGGTATAAACAAATCCGCGGATATTGCCGGTGCTTTGCGAGTAAGCGCCAAGGGCCAGTAAAGAAAAAACGAATAAAAATATATTGAGTCTGAGTGCCTTTTTCATGAATCGTAAAAATACGGCACAAAAGTAACATTTTTAAGCTATCCTTTTGGGTAATTTGTAACTGGTATGATTTAGGCAATAAGTGGTAAAATTTACCATTTTCCTCCTGCGCCGCCACCGCCGCCCGAGCCTCCGCCAAAGCCGTCCCAGCCACCACCGCCCGAACTTCCGCCGCCCCAGCTGCCTCCGCCAAATCCACCGCCATAAAAAGTACCGGAGCCGGTATAGGAAGAAAAACCGCTGCGTTTAAAAATTCGGATAATGAAAATTAAAATAAAAACTGCAATAATAATGTAGCGCCACAAACTGTCGCCGTTTTTTGAACCCGCTTTTCGACTATAATCTTTACTGTTGTATTCACCTTTTGCCAAAGCCATCAACACAGTTGATGCCGCATCAAGTGCTTTATACGATTCGCCGTTTTTTAAATTCGGGATTAATTCATTGTCCACAATTTTTTTGCAGGTTAAATCGGGAATTGCTCCTTCCAATCCGTAACCGGTTGCAATAAAAGCATCGCGGTCGCCGGCACCGCCCGTTGGTTTTATTAAAATAATTATGCCGTTGTTTTTGTCTTTTTTGCCTACGCCCCAAGTGGTAATAATCCGTTCACAAAAATCGGCGGTAGAAAATCCCCACAAGGAATCAATAATTACAATGCATAGTTGATTGGATGTTTCATTGGAGAAAACTTCGAGTTTATTTTCTAAAGCCTGCGTTTCTTCCGTACTTAAATAACCCGGAAATTCTTTAGAGAGGTTATTTACTAATGTTTGCGGACTCGGCCTGTTTGGTACACTTTGCGCGTAAAGCGAAGTTGAAAACACGAATAGCAGTACTATTCCCGCAATTGGCCGCCCTAAAAATTTATTTAGAAAAAGAAACTTCATTGCTTAATTCGTTTTTGTCGTTTGCGGCATGCGGAAAATGTTTTTGCAGTTGTGCGCCGCATAATTCTATTCCTTTACATAAGCCTTCGGTAAATTTTTCTTCTTTAAAATGATCTAACACCATTTTATGTATGTCGTCCCAAAAAGTTTGTGTTACTTTTTGATGAATACCGCTATCTCCGGCAAGAGCAAAATCTTTTGTTTTTACGGCTAAATAAAATAAAACACCGTTGCGCTCGGCCGTTTTATGCATTTTGTGTTTCACAAAAATTTCTTCGGCTCTTTTTAATACGTCTTTCTTGCAGGTATCCTCCACGTGAAGGCGTATTTCGCCCGAAGTAAGTTTTTCGGCCTTAGCGATAGCGGTAACAATCAAATCAACTTCTTCTTTCGTAAAAAAATTACGTGCCGAGGTACTCATTTTTATTTTTTGAAATCAAATTTCACGCCCGGCGCGTTATCGGCTCCTTCTTTCATTTCAAAATAAGCACGCTTGCTGAAACCAAACATACCTGCCCAAATATTTTTAGGAAATTTTTGTACGTAAGTATTAAAATCCTGCGCGGTATTATTAAATTTCATACGCTCGTTGGCAATGCGGTTTTCGCAACCTTCTAACTCGGTGCGTAATTCAGAAAACCCGGCGTTTGCCTGCAACTGCGGATAATTTTCGGAAACTACCAATAACCTCGATAAAGCTGAAGTTAACTGGCCTTGAGCAGCCTGAAATTTTTGTAAAGAAGCTTCATCCAGTTTGCTTGGGTCTAATTTTATGGAAGTTGCCGAAGCGCGCGCCTCTATTACAGCCTGTAAAGTAGATTTTTCAAAATCTGCCTGCCCTTGTACGGTTGAAACTATGTTGGGTATTAAATCCATACGGCGCTGGTATTGGTTTTCTACCTGTTGCCATTGCGAAGTAACGGTTTCATTTTTTTCGACCATGTTGTTGTAAGAGCTGCAGGCGTTCATGCCTATCATAAGGACGATAAATACAATTATGCTTAATGCGATGCTTGTTTTTTTCATAGAATTGATTCTTAAAAATGTATATTTTAGTACGTACAAAGCTATGTACAATTTTTAAGCCGTGGCTAAAAAGCTGCAATAACTGTCGTTTTAATGGCCTATTTGTCAGGAAATTTGTCATACTCGACGCATATTTAACAGGTTTAGGCTATTTAGTTGTTGTTCATGGTTTTGTGAGATATTTTTATTACATTTAGTTGTTTAAAACTTGGCCTTGCTTTCCTTTTAAGCGTGTGCAGGTTTAGTAATTTGCTTTTTTATTAAAATGGAACATATTTGAACAAGTCACATCACATAAAATATTTTTTGTTTGTGTCATGCATGTGGCTTAGCGTGTTTAATTCTTTTGGGCAAACGCCGCCTTATGTTTGGGTAGACGGAGCGTATTCAAGTGTTGATGAATTTGCAAATGATGTGGCTGTTGATACCGCGACAGGAAATGTTGTTGCAGTGGGGATTTTTAATAGCGACCTAAGTGCTTTTTACGGAGCAAAATTTGTCGGCGCTGTTGGCGGAGGTTTTGTGGTAAATTATGATCCAAATGGAAACGTTATCTGGGCATTTCCTATTGGCAATAATCAGGACGACGCCTGCAATGGCGTAGCCATTGACGCAAGCGGAAATATTTACGTTACCGGCTACGTTCAAAACGTTGCAGACGTAAAAGGAATGCTTAGCGGTGCACCCATTTATGTAAATTCAGCAGGAGGAAAAGATATTTTTATTGTAAAATACAATAGCGCCGGGCAACTACTATGGTCAAATACCGCAGGAGGGACAGGTGAGGATGAGGGGTTAGCTATCTGCGTAAATTCGTCGGGCGCTTTTATTACCGGTTATTTTAATGGATCTTCTTCATTTGGTTCCTTTGTTATAACCGGATCAAGCTTTAATGATAATGCTTATGTAGCCGGATATAATGTAAACACAGGAGCATCACTTTGGGTAGCGGCCTCGGGTGCGGTAAATACAGCCGCATACGGACGGGGAATTTGTGCCGATAACAATGGTGTTTTTGTTATCGGTGATTTTACCGGGACGGTTCTTGATGTAACTAATTCTTCAGGTGTACTTCAAACTACAATTGCCAGCGCCAATTTTGCGCAAAGGGATATTTTTGTTACGTCGTATTCAAATACCGGAGCCTACAATTGGGCAAGGCCTATTCAAAGCACCGGTATAGATATAGGACATGACGTTGCTCAACTTGGAAATAATATTTATGTAAGCGGTGCAACAAGTGCTAATGCGAATTTCCCTTCCTATGCTTCTAATCCTGTTGCAGCGGGGGCATCGGGCTTTGATATGTTTGTTGCGCAATTAAAAAAATCAAACGGAAATACAAATTGGGTAAACTCAGAAACAGGTGTGGGCGCTCAGGATGGCATGTCGATAAATGTTAATCCGCTAAACGGTGTTTATGTTACCGGGTATTTTAATAACACAATGACTTTTGCAGGAACAACAAGTATTACTTCAGTTGGAATGGAAGACGTTTTCACCGCTGGATACGATACCTTGGGAATTTTTAAGTGGGTAAAACAAGGGGGAGATGTAAAATCAGATTTTGCTTTGGGGGTTGCTTCCAAAGGCCCTGCTGAAATTTATTTTGCAGGCATCTATACCCATAATGCTGTTTTCAATCCGTTTACTTTAAGTAGCGTGGATGCATTTTCTTATAATATTTTAACAGGTAAAATTGGATGTGCTGCTATAGGCAATAACACAATAACAGCAGCACAAACAATTTGCCAGGGATTATTTCCTGCACTACTTAACGGCTCATCTCCGGCAGGAGGTACATCACCCTATAATTATTTATGGCAGCAAGGTCCGAATAATATTTCCTGGTCGGCGGCAGGCGGAACAAACAATACGCAAAATTATTCGCCACCCGCACTTTTGGCAAACACGTATTATCGCAGAGTAGTTACATCAACAGGCGGATGTAATAATTCGGATACAAGCAGCAGTATTTTAATTACAGTTAATCAAAAACCTACAACGGCAAACGCCGGTATCGATTCGTCAATTTGCAATGCATCCATTAACATGTTTGCAAATGCACCTGTTGTTGGTACCGCAACATGGACATTAGTTTCGGGAACCGGAACTATAGTGAGCGCTAACTCGGCAACTACTTCCGTAAATAGTATGGCTACGGGTTTAAATGTTTTTGCCTGGACCATCTCCAACGGCGTTTGTCCATCAACATCCGATACAGTTACAATAAAAGTTTATGCGCTGCCAACTACTTCTGCCGCAGGAGCAGATCAAAGTATTTGCGCCTCAACTTATACATTAAACGCAAATACTCCTTTGGTTGGAACAGGTTTATGGTCCGTAATTGCAGGAAGTGCAACGGTAACATCTGTTTCCTCTCCTAATTCTGCCGCTACAGGATTAAGTACCGGGCAAAATATTTTTGTTTGGACCATCAGCAATGGCTCTTGCACTTCTTCTAAAGATACAGTTGTTATTAAGGTTGATGCACCGCCAAGTATTTCGTTTGCCGGAAATGATCAAACTCTTTGCGTAACTACTTATACATTAAATGCAAATGCACCCGGTGTAGGAACAGGAATATGGAATGTTTTGTCGGGTGGTTCAACCGTGGTAAGTCCTACGCAAAATAACTCTGTGGTAAACGGCTTATCAATCGGTGTAAATAATTTAGAGTGGGTGCTTAGTAATGGCAGCTGTGCAGCAAGCAAAGATACCGTGTCAATAACTGTAAACCCCATTCTAACGATTTCGGCAGCAGGCAGCGATCAAAGTATTTGTTCTTCCACATATACGCTAAACGCAAATAATCCTGTAGTTGGATCCGGAACCTGGTCGGTAATTGCAGGAAGTGCAACGGTAACTTCTGTTTCTTCTCCTAATTCCGCTGCCTCAGGATTAAGTACCGGACAAAATATTTTTGTTTGGACTATCAGCAGTGGTTTTTGTACTTCTTCTAAAGATACGGTTGTCATTACGGTTGATGCAATACCAAGTATTTCGTTTGCCGGAAATAATCAAACAATTTGCGCTGCAACATACACTTTAAATGCAAGTGTACCGGGTGTAGGTACGGGAAGCTGGAATGTTTTATCGGGTGGTTCAACCGTGGTAAGTCCTTCGCAAAATAACTCTGTGGTAAACGGATTATCTGTAGGACTAAATAATTTAGAGTGGATAGTTAGCAATGGAAGTTGTCCTTCCAGTAGAGATACGGTAACCATCACGGTAAATGCAATGCCTTCTTCTTTTGCAGGAAATAATCAAACTATTTGTGCTTCCTCTTATACTTTAAATGCAAGCCCTCCTGCTATAGGAACAGGCAGCTGGACCGTTTACTCAGGAGGCGCAACAGTTGTTTCTTCGGGCTCAGCAAATTCTGCGGTAAATAATTTAAGCAACGGAAATAATATTTTTATCTGGACCGTAACTAACGGAGTTTGTCCGTCGGCCTCAGATTCGGTAACTATTCGCGTGGATGCAATGCCTACAGTTGCAAGTGCCGGAAATCCTCAAACGCTTTGTAATGATTCTACATTACTTAATGCAAATCCTCCTGTGGTTGGTATTGCAACATGGAGTGTTGTAAGTGGCGGGGCTACGCTTGCTAACGCTTCGCAAAATAATTCGCTTGCTTATAATCTTTCGGTGGGTTCAAATATTTTTATGTGGAGCATTAGCAATGGTGTTTGTCCAGTTTCAACATCCACTGTGGTAATTACTGTTGATGCTAATCCAAGTGTAGCGTTTGCAGGAGCCAATCAATCTGTGTGTAGTACAAGTTTTGCTTTAAATGCAACAGCTCCTTCAACAGGTAATGGTAACTGGAGTGTTTTATTGGGAGGAAGCACCGTCGCAACTCCAACCGCAAATGCAACAAATGCAAATGGTTTATCAATTGGAATAAATTCTTTTTTATGGACAGTTACCAATGGAACTTGCCCGGCCAGCACCGATACAGTATTTATTGCGGTAGATGCCAACCCTTCGCAAGCTGATGCCGGTAATCCTCAAACACTTTGCGTTTCGTCAACAAATTTAAATGCGGTGTTACCCGTAACCGGAACCGGAATATGGAATGTGCTTAGCGGTGGCGCCACTGTAACTTCGCCAACTTTAAATAATTCTTTGGTTAATGGTTTATCGATCGGATTAAATTCGATTGAGTGGGTGGTTAGCAACGGTTCCTGTAATCCAAGCAGAGATACAGTTTATATCATGGTTGATGCAAACCCATCAATTGCAAATGCCGGAGCCAATCAAACTTTGTGTAACGATTCATCAGCACTTTTAGCAAACACACCGGTTGTTGGCACAGGTGCCTGGACAGCGATTGCCGGAGGGGGCACAGCAAGTTCTCCCAATCAGCCTGCAACAATTGTATTTAGTTTAACCACGGGGCAAAATATTTTTGTTTGGACAATTTCAAATGGTACATGCCCTTCCTCAACAGATACTGTTGTAATTAATATAGATGCTATGCCTTCATTGGCAAATGCAGGCCTTTCGCAAAATGTTTGCAGCACTACAGCAAATTTAAATGCAGTTGCCCCTGCGGTTGGAAATGGAACTTGGACTGTTACCCAAGGAGCTTCTTCGGTGATTTCGGTTAACAATAATAATAGCGCAGTAAGCGGTTTATCACCCGGAGTAAATACTTTTCAATGGACAGTTTCTAACGGAACCTGCCCTTCTAACAGCGATACTGTTGTAATTAATTTAAATGCTCCTCCATCAAATTCAAACGCGGGTAGCGATCAAACTGTTTGCTCAAGCGTAACCTCACTAGCGGCAACTATGCCTGCTGTTGGTACAGGTAATTGGTCTGTTTTTTCGGGAGGTGCAACAATTGGCTCTCCTAACTCGGTTTCAACAACTGTAGGTAATTTAACTACGGGTCAAAATATTTTTGTTTGGACGGTAAGTAACGGAGCATGTCCTTCTTCGAGTGATACGGTTGTTGTAACGGTAAGTCCTTTCCCTTCAGTAGCCAACGCGGGTGCCGATCAAAATGTTTGCGGTAATTCAGGGTCAGCACTGCTTAATGCTGTTAATCCTGTAATTGGAAATGGTATCTGGGTAGTAATTTCCGGTAGTGGAATGGTAAACAACACAAATCAATTTAATTCGGGAGTAAATGGTTTATCGTTAGGACAAAATACATTTGTGTGGACGGTTAGCAATTCTTTATGTCCTTCTTCAAAAGATACGGTAAACATTTTTGTGTTTCCAAATCCAACAACAGCAAATGCGGGCTCTGATATTACTATAAACGGGCCCAATTCAAATCTTAGCGGCAATGTGCCTGTACTTGGAACCGGCAATTGGGCACTTGTGTCGGGTTCGGGAAATATTTCTAATCCAACAAATGCTTCAACAGCGGTTACAGGTTTAAGTTTTGGCGACAATGTTTTTAGCTGGACAATAAGCAATGGAGTTTGCCCCAATAGTTTTGATGAGGTAATTATTCATATGAATGATTTAGTTGTGCCTAATGGTTTTTCTCCAAACGGCGATCATGTAAATGATACTTTTGAAATTCCGGGTATAGATTTGTTTAGCAATATAAAACTGGAAGTGTTTAACCGCTGGGGAAATTTGGTTTATGAAAACAATAACTATAAAAATGATTGGGACGGAAAAAATTTATCGGGCGATGAATTAACGGATGATACGTATTATTTTGTATTGAAAGTTACAGCAGCAAAAACGTATAAAGACTTTGTGGTTTTGAAAAGAAAATGAGAAAATTAATTTACATAACGCTCTTTTTGTTATTTGCGTTTGCAGGTAAGGCGCAGCATGGCGCGATGTACAGCCAGTATATGTTTAACGGCTTATTGATAAATCCTGCTTACGCCGGCAGTAACGAAGTATTAAATCTTACTGCAGTAAACCGTAACCAATGGGTTGGATTTGACGGTGCGCCGCGCACAACTACGTTTAGCTTACATTCTCCTTTAAGAAGTAAAAAAATAAATTTGGGGCTTACATTTATCAATGATCAATACGGCATAACCAAACAAAATAAAATTAATGCCGTTTACGCATATCGTATATTTTTTAAAAAGAGCAGCCTTTCTTTTGGCTTGCAAGCGGGTATTAATTTTGTGCGCAATAATTGGAGCCAAATAAACACAACGCAATCGGGCGATCAGGTTTTTACCGGGCAGTATAGCCAGCAAAATATACCGCAAGCCGGATTTGGCGTGTATTATAAGCATGAGAAATTTTTTATAGGAATTTCGGCCCCCGATTTATTAACTCTTAAAAAAATTAGCGGGCTCCTGTATAAACCGGCTTTATTTAATGTGGGGTATTTATTCTCTGTTTCAGAGGATGTAAAAATTAAACCATCTGTTGTTTTGAAGTATATAAAAAATTCGCCGGTAGAAGTGGATATTAATACCAATGTATATTTTAAAGCGTTCGGCCTGGGGCTTTCGTACCGCACCAGTGATGCGATGGTGTTTATGGCTACCTATAACATCAGTCCGCAATTCAGTGCCGGTTATTCGTACGATTTAACAATCAGTAAATTTGGAACCTATGTAAGAGGCTCGCACGAAATTATGTTGCGATACGAGTTTGGTTACAAAGTAAACCCGCAAAGCACCCGGTATTTTTAGTATATGAGATTTAAAAGAAAATTTTTTATACTTTTTGTTTTTGTCAGTCTGATTTTCTCTTATAGTCATGCGCAAAACGAAGACACCACCTCATTTTATGTTTCGCGCATAAATATCAATTCTAACCGCGGCGATTTTAGTCCGTATTTACTACAAAACAAATTGTATTTCTCAACGGGCCGCGTACACAGGTATGGATTGGTTTATTTTAATGAAGATACCTTGAAAGAGCTGGAAGATGTTTTTTACGCCGAAGAAATCGATTCGGTAAACTTTAAACATCCGCATTATTTTTCGGAGAAAGTAAATACCAAATTTAACGACGGGCCTTTGTGTTTTAACAAAACCGGGGATGTACTTTATATTACCGGGAACGATTTAAAAAGAATAACCAAACACATAGATCCGCTGGATATTTTTGTTTCGCATAAAGTAAACGGGCATTGGGAAGTGCCGGTTTCCTTGCCGTTTTGTACAGGTACCAATTCCTATTGCCATCCGGCATTAATGCAAGACGGAAAAACGCTTATTTTTTCTTCAGACATCACGGGCGGTTATGGCGGAATGGATTTATACTCTTCAAAATTTGAAAATGGAATTTGGTCGGCCCCAAAAAACCTGGGAGCAAAAATTAATGGGCCGGCAAATGAGCTATTTCCATTTATTAACGCAAATGATATTATGTATTTTTCAAGTAACCGCGAAGGAAACCTGGATGTTTACAGCATTGATATAAAAAACTCGTTCAGCGCAGATATAAAAAAGGAAGGGTGGCCCTTTAATAGCGCTAAAGACGACTTTGGTGTTTGGATTGACTCCACAGGTAATTCCGGCTATTTTTCTTCCAACAGGGATGGTAACGACGATATTTATTATTTTGAAAATAAATACCCGCGTTTTGATAATTGCATAGATCAAAAAAAACCAAGCTATTGCTATACTTTTTTTGAAGAATCAACTATACAATCGGAAGATACACTGGGGATGACTTACGAATGGGATTTGGGCGACGGAACAAAAAAGCGTGGCCTTACCGCAAAACATTGTTATGCAAAGCCCGGTAATTATTCGGTTCAGCTAAATATTGTTGACAAAGGTTCGGGTTCGCTTTTCTACAACGAGCTCAGTTATGATTTTACGGTTGAAGAAGCAAAAATATTGTACATAGAAAGTGCCGATACAATGGCCCGCGGGAAATTATGTTTGCTTGATTCTAAAAAATCAGTCATTCCGGGTTACCGTATAGCAGAGAGCTATTGGTTTTTTGGAGATGGTAAATTTTATAAGGGAACGGGAGTGCAACATGCGTATGATAAAGAAGGTGAGTATCTTGTTCAGTTAGGAGTTATTGCAAAAAATGATTCAACAGGAAAAGTAGAAAAATTTTGCACCCAAAAAAGAATTTTGGTGAAAGATAGTCTTTGGATAAAAAACCATCCCTCTTCGCTTACAAAAGTAACTTGGCCGCCGCCGCGCAATGTAGATTCTACCTTTCATGTAAAAGAGGGAGGGGATGTGAATTTCAGAATACATTTGGGTTCTACTAAAGAAAATATTCCTGTTGATTCAAAAGTGTTTTCTGATATGAAAGATGTTAAGAAAACAAAGGATAAGAATATGTATCACTATACATCCGGGCAGGTTAAAAAACTAACGGATGCAATACCTTATTACCGTAAAGCAAGAGCTAAAGGTTTTAAGAGTGCCGTTGTTATTAGTTATTATAAAGACAGCTTGTTGCCAAAACAGGAAAAATCCATGCAAGGTGAAATTATAAATGTGCCTTTACTTAGAGTTTACATTGATTCTAATAAAGTACTTTGGAGCCTGAATGTGTTTTTCGAATTCAATAAAGCGAATTTTACAAAAATGTATAACCGAAAACTGGATTCGGTATGCGCAAGGCTTAAGGAAGATAAAAAACTGGAACTAATAATTTTATCGGTAAGCGACACCGTGGGAACTAGCAATTATAATCTTAACTTATCGAAGCGAAGGGCGACCTCGGTACAGACTTACCTGAGAAAGAAAGGTGTTGGCCAAAAGAGACTGGATGTTATATCTTTAGGAGAAAGTTTACCGGCAGAGTATAACTCTAAGAAAAATGTATTACTTTCAAATCGCAGAGTTGAACTGATTATTGTAAAAAACGGAAAATGAGTAGAAAATTTGGAATTGTATTTTTCTTAATGTCTTTGTTTAGCGAAGGAATGTATGCGCAGCTCGTTCCTTCTAACGACGAAAAAATTCCTTTTTTGTGTACATTTAGTAAGGGCGCCGACCCTAATTGGGGCGATGATGATTTTGTGCAGATATTTTTCTTTGTGATACCTCAAACCGAAAAGAACCCTGTTTACATTCGTGTATTTGACCCCGAGGTGGGCGGCAAGCATGACGAAGTGCATGGCGAATTTAACAGCAAAACACGTTTTGCCGTATACGGAGGAAAAGGCGCGAGCTCTAACCCCGATGCAAGAAAAAATACACCTACCGGTAATTATAAAAGTGGTATTGAGCTTGGCTCAAAAGTTTTTTCGCACGATACAGCGTATGATGATAAGTGGTACACCTACGGCCCTTTTAATCCGGTAGAAGGAGAGTTACAGCCCGAGTTTGGCGGTTACGTTTTTAAAATGGTGATAGAAGGTACCGAGGGCGATGATGGAAATTTATACCGTTTATTTCTTTCTTCGCAGCCAACAAATAATAAAGCCATCGAAGGCGCCAATGCATTTGCTTACGAATATTCGCTTAGGTTATTTGATACAAAGGGCTCAGTTTCGCATCTTTATCCGTTTGTGGGCGCAGGTGTAACATCTGTGCAAATAAAAGTTTTTGATTTTGACGATGATGGGATACTTCGTATTGTATCAGTTGCAAAAAAAGGAGAACTCGCTAAATCTTCGGGCAACGGCAACTGGCTCACTACCGAGCACAAAGTGGTAAACGAAGAAATTAATACCTCACTTGATATTCAATTCATCAAGCAAAAGGATTCTAAAAATAATAATGTGGTGGTTAATGTAACCAATCAGTATGGCGAGCTGATGCCTTTCTTTACTGCTCCTATTGGCGGCGTGCCAAAATTTAAATTTAAAATAGGAGTAAAGGTTGAGAAATAACCAATGAGAAAAAAATTACACATAGTATTTTTGTCAATTGCATTTGCCTGCGCAAATTTTCTTTCTGCCCAAACGTATAATTTTAAAACTTATACAGAAGACGACGGTCTGCCGCAATCCTACATTTACTGTATATCACAAACGGCTAAAGGGTTTCTTTATCTCTCAACCGGAAATGGCTTTTGCGAATTTGGAGGTACACGTTTTACGAATTACACAACGCGTGATAGTTTGTCGGAAAATTTTATCAATACACATTTTACCGACTCGAGAGGAATTACCTGGATAGGACATTTTCAAAACGGCGTTTCGTACAGGCAAGGAGCAAAGTTTTTTAAATTAAAGGGAACTGAGAAGCTTGAAACAAAAATTCTTTCATTTACCGAAGATTCCAAGAAGAATATTTGGTACGTAGCACAGCAAAAAGGAATTTTTAAAGTAGACAGTACCTTCAAAATCGATTCGGTTAATACCGGATTAGACGCTGCAGTAAACGCTATATGTTTTGATGCTGATGGTAATTTGCTTGCCGCTACCAATGAAGGAATGTTTGTTTTTCGTACGGATGATCCTAAAAAGCCGGTGAAGGTTTGTCCGGTAAACGGGTTGGTAGGTAAAAACATTAAATTTATAATTGCTGCCGACTCTGCCAAAACAATTTTTTGGGCCGCTGTGCCCGGCGAAGGCGTTTTTAAAGTACAAAAAACAGGATCATGTTATCAGGTAGTTTCTAAAATATCTTCGGCGCTGGGTTCGCAGGCTTATAGCATATCAGCTTTATTTACCGATAACTCCCAAAACCTTTGGGTAGCCTTAAACGGCGAGGGCTTACGAAAAATTTCGTTCAGCGATAAAAATTCTAACGGCTCTTTTTTTATTACGCAAATTAATAAGCAAAATGGTTTAGGTAACGAGTACATACAATCTATTTTTCAGGATTTTGAAGGTAATATGTGGTTTGGCACTATGGGCGGCGGACTGATTGAAATGCCCATGAATAAATTTAACTACTATAGCTCTAAGCACGGCCAAGAGTACGACAACATAAAATGCATTTTAATTGATACGAAAACGCGTGCCATATGGCTTGGGCATGATAAAGGTATAAGCGAATTTAATTTACAGAACTCAAATGAAAACTCGAGGTATGATGGCACTAATGGGTTCGTAACAGACGAGGTAAATACTATGATGCAGGATAGTTCGGGTCTTATTTGGGTGGGCACTACTAACAACGGTGTTTTTATATTTGACCCGCTAACTAAAAAATTCGAAAATTTTTCAAAGAAAAATAACCTGGCGGCAAAAAATATAAACTCGATTGTAAAAACAAAAAACGGATTTATCATAATTGGCACAACCGATGGAGCGTATATGTACAATATAAAAACGGCCAAGGGAAATATGATTACTACCATTGAAGGATTGTTGCACAATAACGTACAGCAGTTATTTGTAGATAAGCAAAAACGCACCTGGTTCTCTTCGCACGGAGCAGTACCTTATTATTTAAAAAATGATGAGTTTACTTATCTGAAGAACATTCCGGATATGAAATTTTATAATATAAATTGTGTTACGCAGGATAATGACGGATTAATTTGGATTGCAACCGAGGGCGATGGTGTTTATAGTTATAACGGGGGAGAATTTAAAAACTATAAAGTAGACGGGGGATTGCTTTCTAATTTTTGTTATTTTGTAATTACCGATAAAAATAATACTGTTTGGGTGGGTCATAAAAACGGACTAAGTAAAAAGCAAGCATCACAAAAAGATTTTAGGCGTTTTACAAAACAGGACGGATTGATATTTCCCGAAAATAATGTAAACGCGTCTTACAGCGATGGCAAAGGGAATGTTTGGTTTGGAACCAGCTCGGGAATTGTTAATTACGATTGCGAAGTAAATCGCACAAATACACATGAGCCGCGTACTTCTATTATCGGTATTCGATTAAATAATCAAAACATAAACCGGTTTTTTACTCCTTCCGAAGATATTACGCTTCCTTATGGCCAGTATTCTGCAACCATTGATTTCATTGGAATTTCATTAGTGGACGCAACTAAAGTAAGATATAAATACCGTCTTTTGGGGCTTGACTCTATGTGGAGATATACAACTGAGAGGAGCAGGGAGTTTCCAAAAATTACCGAAGGGACTTATGTGTTTCAGGTGATGGCCTGTAACAACGATGATGTTTGGAACAGTGTGCCTGTTGAAATTAAATTTGAGATTAGTATTCCGTTTTACAAAAAAACATGGATACAAATTTTATCGGGTATCGGTTTAATTTTATTGGTGTATTTATTTGTGTTATGGCGCACACGTTCACTGGTGCGGGCCCGTGAATTATTACGCAGGTTGGTAGAGGAGAAAACAGTTCAGCTTAAACAGGAAAAGGAAATTGTAGAAAATATTAAATCGGTACTTGAAGAAAAAAATAAGGATATTACCGATAGTATAAATTATGCCAAGCGAATACAGGAAGCGATTCTTCCTTCGCAAGCAGCAATTCTTAAAACTTTTCCGGATTCATTTATTTATTACCGCCCAAAAGATATTGTGAGTGGCGATTTTTATTGGTTTGCCGAAGTGGAAGATTATTTCTTTGTTGCCGCGGTTGATTGTACGGGCCATGGTATTCCGGGCGCATTTATGAGTCTTATCGCTTCTACCTTGCTTAACGAAATTGTAAAAAATAAAAGAGAAGTTGCGCCTTCGCAAATTTTGCAAAATCTTAACAATGGTATTATTGATTCGTTAAAGCAAAACGAAAGCGACAGTTCGTCGCGTGATGGAATGGATATGGCCATTTGCCGTGTTGATAAAAAGAAAAGCAAATTGGTTTTTGCAGGTGCCGCACGCCCTTTTTATCATATACGCAATCAAATTTTAACCGAAATAAAAGGACAGGGTTATCCTATTGGCGGGCATTACGGTTTAATGAATTTAAAATATTCTGATTCAGAAATTGATTTAGAAAAGGGCGATGTGTTTTATATTTCTTCGGATGGATACGCCGATCAGTTTAAAGAAGATAACAAGAAAAAATTTAGCACTAAACGACTAAAGGCTTTGCTGCAAGAAATTTCCGGAAACAGTATGGAGAAACAGCAGGCCTTATTAAATGATGCTTTTGAAAACTGGAGGGGCGCCGAAAAACAAATCGACGATATACTTATTGTGGGTATTCGGGTTTAAACTAGAATTTTAAAATAGCTATTACCATTGTTATTACGGCTGCTACTAAAATTACAAAAGCAATTTGTTCACGTTTTTTCTTCTTATGCTCTGCCTTTGACGTAAGTCTGAACGTTTTCATATAAATCCTCCTTCACATTAAATAGGGATGCAAATTTATTGAAAAGTGAGCCTGGTTTTTTAAAAAAACGACTAAGTCCTTTTAACAATCGATAAGATTGGTTTAGTTTACCGAAAGTATTCTTTTGCCGGGGTTACTTTTTATGTAACCTTTTATAAGCATATCGCTGTCGGGGTAATATTCCTGCTTTTTAACGGCATATTCAAGCTCTTCAACCGAAGAAACGGGAGTGTCACTGCTAATATATCCGTATCCGTAATATTTTCCATTTTTTACATATACCAGCGAGTGTTCTCCTTTTGTTTTTCCTTTTTCAATAATTATAAAATTTTCTTTTTCGTAACTGTGCCTCTCTAAAATTTCATTTGCCCGTTTGTTGTACTCTTCAATTTCTTCTTCATCGGCGCAAATGCCTTTACATTTTTTTATTTGGTGATTAAAGCAAACAGCATCTTCACTTACCAAACAGCAATATCGCATGCATAAAGCGTACTCATCAATCCATTGCTCTAAACGTTCGCGCGCAGAGGCATAATTGTTAAACGAAACAAGAGGCCTGCCGGCTTCTTCAAAAGGGGCAATTTTAAATGTAATAATTCCTTTATCGTCTTTGTAGGTATCAATGCTGTGTGTAAACTCCGAAGCTTTGCGCATGCGGTTATATTTTGGCTTGTTCTTTTTTATTTCTTCCGATTCTAATAGCAGGGCAATTAATTCACTTCCGGTTAATACAAAATCTACGTTAAACAATTCGTTTAGCATTTTCTTGCCTTTTTTTTCGCTGGTGTTAAAATGACTCATGGCACGGTTATACATATTGCCGCTTTTACCAATGTAAATTAGTTCGCCTTCTTTATCTCTAAAATAGTAAACCCCGCAAGCCTCGGGCAATTTTTTCAAGATGTATTCTTTTATTTTATCAATGCGCCTTACCATAAGTTCATCCACACCTTTGTTTTTGTGCTGGGGGTCCATGGCTTTTAATTCAAGTAAACGGTCAAACAAAATCGCTGTTGCTACAGCATCGCCTTCGGCACGGTGGCGCGCTTTATTTTCTATGCCCATCGAGTCGCAGAGTTTACCCAGGCTGTAAGATAATTTGCCGGGAATCAATTTACGGCTTAATCTAACTGTACAAAGTGTATCGCGCTGGTATTTGTAGCCCAGAGCGGCAAATTCTTCTTTTACAAAGCCGTAATCAAAGCCTACGTTGTGCGCAACAAATATTTTTCCCTCCGTAATTTCAATAATTTGTTTGGCTATTTCCGGAAAAGTAGGGGCGTCTTTTACCATCTCGTTGGTAATGCCTGATAGTTTGGTAAAAAATGGTGTGATATTACATTGGGGATTTATGAGTGTGGAAAATTTATCTACCACCTGCAAACCATCGTGAATTAAAATGCAAATATCAATAATATGCCCGCGCCTGTATTCAAACTTACCACCGCAGGTTTCAATATCAATGATGGCGAACATTTTGTATTTTTTGAGAGCCCAAAATAGGGCACCGAATTGTAAGTACAAAGATGCAATTTCTTTTTGGGTTTATAGGGGCATTTCTAAAAACTATAATTTAAATTAACCATGCCGGTAAATTCTTTAAACGCGTTTTTTTGTAAATCGGTCTTAAATTTATTGGTGTACATGGCGCTTACCGAAATGGAAGGCTTGCCGTATTTTTTGTCAACCTTTGGGGTAAAAGTTAAAGAAGCCCGCTCGCTTAATACCAAGGCGGTTACTTTTTGGCCCGTGTAAGCCTGATTAAAAATATTAGCAATATTTACGCGTAATAAATTTTTGGCAAACGATTTTCCTAAGGTAATGCCGGGACCCATATATAGTGTAGTACTTACAAAATTTTCTATCCGGTTATAATTGTAGGTGAAGGCGGTGCTCCATTTACTTTTTACAAACGAAATGTTGTAACTAAAGTTTCCGTTAAGCACTGTTGTAGCAGGTTGTGTGATGCTTCCCTGCTTTTGATTTGAAACCTGATAAGAGGAGGTAAGCACAAAAGTATGCCTTAAGGCGATTTTAGATAAATTGTAAGTTGCTGTAGCGCTTCCGTTTTGCGACACCTGATAAAAATTAAGCGTGTCGGCCGCAGTTTTTTGATAATAGGGGTCGGTTATTGGGCGAATATTAGTGTACGTTGTAAAATTAGAGTACATAGCGTTTAAAGAAAATTTTTGATTGGGCATAAATGCAATATTACCCGATGAGATAAATCGTTTATTGGTGCTGAATTTGCTACGGTCTAAATTATTGTGCTGGTACCCCGCGTTGCCCGAGATATTAAATTTGCCCTTAAATAAACGCAGGGAAGGAGAGAGTGTAAAATTTTCTAAATCATTATTAAAATAGTAAGCACCCAATGTTTTATAGTTAGGCGATATGTATTCGTAATTTACGGCTAGCGAAAAAATGTTTTTAGTAAAGCCTAAAGAGGATTTGTACGCAGAAAAAAACTGAGAAGTACTATTCATCGAAAAAATAAGCGGCAATTTATTTATTTGAGGCGTTGATGTCAGGGCATCACTTTGTAAATTTCGGGTAAGGCCGGATAAAGCGTATTCGGCCTCCAATGTAAATAGCTTGGTGATTTTTGTTTTTCCATTAATACTAACCACAGTGTTTTCCTGAGCCAATACGTTTGTGTTAGGCGGTGTAAATTTTAAGCTGCCCGGATTGTCTTTTGCCGAAAAATAAATAACATTAAAGCCGTATCCGTTTTTCTCGTAACCAACTTTTGCACCGTAGCCCATTCTTTGATAACTCATCAACTCGTCGGATTGAGTGACAGCATCATACTCGATAGCTTTTTTTAACCTGCCATACATTGCGCTTATTTTCCAGTTCTTCGGTGTAAGTTCTGCCCCCGCACCTAAAAAAATATGGCCTGCTAATGTGTAGTTAGAGAAACTCATGCTTGTATACCCTAAATATGTTTTTATCCATTTGTATGTGGGAGTGCAACCTGCCATATTAAAGGGTTGGGTATAACTGCTGCTTAAATTGCTGTAGCTGTAAGTAAAGGGCAAACTAACATCTAAAATATTTACGGTAACATTTCCATTAAAAAACCAAGAGTAGGGTGGTCTGCGGTTATTTATTCCATCCGAGTTATAAAAAATGCCATTGTAGTTTAAGCCGCCGCTTACGGTAACCATATCTTTTTTTCCGATTTTATCGAGATTTTGGGCGGAGGCTCGAGTCCCAAAACAGACTAAGAGATAAATCGGCAGTATGCGAATAAAATAATTCAAAAACTTAGTGTTGATTAATTAAAAAAGTTTTTGTTCTGCTGTCATACTCAGCAATTACTTTAAGTATGTAAGAACCGGGCGCAGGATTATTTAAATGAATACCTGCACTGGAAAAATCTAAATTGGAATAGGGGATACGCAAAATTTCATTACCAAGCGCATCAAAAATAAAAATTGCGAAGGATTGCTTTTTGTATAGCGTAATATGTACTGTAAACTGACCCGAGTTTGGGTTGGGATATAAAACAAGACTTGCTATTCCATTATTATTATGGTTGTTTGCAAAGGTCGTATCCGCTTTTATTACGGTAATATTTTTTGTTAGCTGCATTTCACAAGTTCCAAACCAGGCCACCATTGTAATTTGCATGGCGCCTGTATCGGCATTAATAATTTGCGGCGAAAAAGGATCGTTATTAATTATCGTACATCCCGTAGGTAAAATCCATTGTACAGAATCGGGACGTGGATTACTGATATCTACAATAACAAAAGTATCATTCTGAGTTTGGCTCGTGGATAAAATAAAGTCAGGCGTAGGTAAAATACTTGATTGATCAATAATTGAAGAAAAATTAAATTGACAGCCGAGCGTATCTTTAATTGTTACAGTGTATGTTCCAAAATTTAATCCTGTAAAAATCCCTGAGTTTTGAAAAGCACCGTTGTTAATAGTGTATTGATAGGGGGGAATGCCACCCATACCGTAAGCTTGAATTTGTCCGTTAGGATTATTAGGATCACAAGGCTGAAAAGTATGCACCGAATCTGATACTAAGGTAGGAACCATTACGGTTACACTATCTTTCCCGATGCAACCCGCATTATCGGTTATGGTTACAATATAATTTGTAGTGTTTGTTGGAGATACTGTTACAGTAGAAGTATTTCCCCCGCCATTATTCCATAAATATATAAAGCCGGA
This sequence comes from Bacteroidia bacterium, assembly GCA_038214655.1. Lineage (GTDB taxonomy): Bacteria > Bacteroidota > Bacteroidia > B-17B0 > Aurantibacillaceae > PALSA-968. The sequence goes on from JBBQRR010000007.1 coordinate 54,228, forward strand.
AGTTCCTCCAATCGGACTTGCATTTAAATTTACAGAAGAGCCGTTGCATATGGTTGTATCATTACTGCTGTTTAGCAATAAAATATTGAGCAAGCTAATTTGTAAAGAATCTTTTGCAGTACAGCCGTTTTTTGGATTTGTAACAGATAAAAAATAATAGCCCGCCTGAGTTGCTGTTGCCGGATTTGAAGAGGAGAAACTATTTGGGCCCGTCCAGCTTAAGGTAGCGCCGGTATTTGGAGAGGAGCCGTTTAAAGTAACATTGGCCACAGAGCAATTAATACTAAAATTTCCTGGAGGTAATTGTACAACAGGCAAAGTTGTAAATTGATTGGCTATACAAACAACCTGATTAGAGCAACCATTTGAAGTATCAAGCGCATGAGCAATAAATTGGCCGCTGCTATGCGTATAAGAATTATTTAAAAGCGAATCGCTGAGCGTATGTTTCCAATATAAAATGGCATTTGTACTTGTAGTGTTGGCGGGTAATTTAATGCTGTCGCGCGCGCAGGTAATGGTGTCAAGTATAGCAGGAGCGCTAATGTTTGGAGGTACTATGTTTTGCTTCACAACAAAAGTGTCTGTATTTACACAATCGTTTGTACCCGAAGTAATGGTTAAAGTGTAAATTCCTGCAACTGTAATATTGGCCGGGTTAGGTTGTGAAAATGAATTGCCCGACCAATGAAGAAGAGCGTTGATGTTGTAAAGCGCAGACGCATCTAAAGGAATAACAGAAGTTTTACAAGTAAGTTGTGCGTGCGGAAGATTATGATTGATAGTTGGAGGTAAGGTATCAAAAATAACTAATGCAGTATCTTTACTTATGCAGCCCGATACCGGATCGGTCACCCATAATCTATATTGACCGCCGAGCCAGGTGGTGGTAATTTGATGTATAGCTCCCGTTCCATTGTAAGAGGGCCCATACCAGGCAAATGTTGCGCCGGGCGTTGTAGAAGAACCCTTAAGCGAATCTACATTATGTGAGCAGGTAAAACGAACATCAGGGCCTGCGTTTACATTGGGAACAGGATAAACAGTAAACGGAATATATAAAGTATCGCCTGTTGCACCGCAATAACTTTTTCCACAAATTTTAAATGTGCCGCTGGTTGCTGTAGTAGAAAAGTTTAAAAAAACAGAACTCCCTATGCCGTTAATTGTAACACCGGTTCCGGTATACGACCAGACATAGCTGATGGCATCTTTAACTTGGGTAACAATGTAAACAAGATTGCTTCGTCCCTGACAGGCCTTTGTAAAAACAGAAGCGCGTTTTGGCGCCGCGGGGCCCATGCAAAAAGCACCCAGACCTTTGTGTGCCGCGCCTTGTAAAACTGTAAAACTTCCTGCTGTAAAAAGATAACCCGCTTTTCTGAAGAAAGGTTGAATGTATGTATTGCTTGTAGCCGACCATGGGCCAACGTAATTATTTAAACCGTATAATTTTAATCCACTTACTGTATGGTACCAAAAGGAAGTATCATTTTCTGAAATTAATGTTTCGTTACCAAAATTAAAGGGGATGGTACGTATTTGCGGATTTGCGACTCCTGTTGAAATACTATATCCTACAATATTTTTAGGGGGAGTTGCACACGTACTGGTTGTAATATTTACAAGAACATCATTTGGATATATGGCCATATCAACCACCTCGTAACAGTTTACATTACCGGAAGGCCCGGGTGCGGGAGAAATTTGCCAACCTGAAATTATATGCGTGGTTAAATCAATTTTTGCAATATTATTTAAACTTACTCCGCCAAAAGATGTAAATATACCTCCAACAAAAAGAGTATTGTTTCTTGCCGCAAGGCAAGATAAGTGTTCATTAGTAGTATTAATAATAGATTTTTGCCAACTTACATTGCCAAGCGTGTCCATTTCATTTACTGTGAATTCATCAGGCAGGCCAAGATAAGAAGCTCCGGCTGTATAAATTTTTGAATTGTAAATTTCAAAATCACTCAGTGGGGCAAGATTGTAAAGATTTTGAACATTGTTATTATTGAGGTTCACTGAAAACAAATATCCATTTGTACTATTATCAAAAGCTCCGCCAATATATATCCGGTGATTAAAAATCTTTAACCTTGCTTTTACATGATTAATATTTGAAATATTATTTAATGTTATAAAACTTAAATCATTTAATACCGCGCCCGTATTTACGTCAATTACTGCAAAGCCCTGCCTGTTTACGGTGCCCACTCTTTCAAACTCGCCCGCTATGTATAATTTTTTTGTAGCCGAGTCGTGCTCAAAAGCTGTGATATAACCAACTGCATTTGTGATAGTGTCAGAAATAATTGCCGGCATGTTGGGTAAAATAATCTGGCACTTGATGCTTTCAACAAAACAAAAAGTAAAAAGAAAGTAAAGAAGTTTCCTTTTCATAAACAGCTTTTATTTTAAATCGTTCAGGCTTAAAAAAAATGAGGAGACAAAAATAGAAATATTCCTAAAAAATCAAAATTTTAAGCGAACAAAATAAGCTATTTGTATGGGTATTTGCACCGTTTGGTAGCAAAAAAGGGGAAATTACTGGGGTTTAAAGGAAATTAGGCCTTGTTTTACAGCACAAGGTATTTATAAACCTTACTTAGAAACGCGCTCTACGTATTCGCCGGTTTCAATGTTTATTTTAAGCTTATCGCCCATTACCACAAACACGGGCACCTGTATGGTAATACCGCCCTCAACCTCTACGGGTTTCAGTAATTTGCCTTTATTGCCATCCTCGGCATAGGTAACCACAAGCTCGGTGTATTTTGGCAGCTCGCCGTTTAAGGGTTTTTCGTTTTCATCAAAACGTATGGTAAGCACCATGCCCTCCTGCAAAAATTTAATCGTATCGGCAAATAGTATTTTAGGGATGTGTATTTGCTCAAAGGTTTCCTGGTTCATGCAAACCAAAAATTCGTTTTCGGCATAAATGTATTGCAGGTCAACTTCATCAACGCGCACTAAATCAATTTTTTCGCCCGAACGAAAACGCACCTCGCTTTGTTTGCCGGTTTCTATGTTGCGGCATTTTACCGAGTAAATGGTATTGCCTTTGCCGGGTGTTATATGATCGTACTCTAAAACTTTTAATAAAGTATTTTCGTAACGTATAAAACAATTTTTAGAAATATCTGAAGTAGTTGCCATAATTAAATTTTTTTGGAGTGGAAAGATACTATCTAATGTTGAGATATGCTAACGGCTTAAACCAATTGGTTCATTTTTGCAAAAATCTGTTGTTGTCCTTCGTAATTAGCTTTGCTAAGGCCCTCGCTCATACCAAAAGTTAATTCGGTTTTGCCCTCTTTTAATTGCGCAAAGATACTTTCAATAAATTCGCTCACGGGCGGTGCATGATCGTGCAAGCCCTTGCCGCCTAAATCTGTATTTAATGCGGGTGGAATAATTTCTACTAATTCAATATTTTTTGCTTTAAGTAAAGCGCGTGCCGAAAGCGTAAACGAATGTAAAAACGCCTTGGTGGCAGAATACACAGGTGTTTTTATGAGCGGAACAAAAGATAAGCCGGAAGTCACGTTCATTATTGTGGTAAGTGCTTTGTGTTTTGTAAAAAGGGAAATTAAATGCAAAGGCGCTTCTATATTAATGGTAATTTCTTGCTGTGCGCGTTCAAAAAAATCAGCATCGGTAATCTGCATCCAGTTTTGTATGCCTGCGTTATTTACCAATACATTTGCATCCGGATGATTTGAAGAAATCCAATTAAACAATTCTACGCGCTCTTTGGGCAATGAAACATCGCATTGTTTTGTTATTAGTCCCGCAATTTTTGCAGCGGCTTCTTGCAAGGCCGATTCTCTTCGACCGCAAATAATAACTGTGTTGCCTTCCTTTACAAAGCGCTCGGCTAAACCAAAACCAATGCCGCTTGCGCCGCCAGTAATAAGTATTTTGTTGTTGGAAATTTTCATGCCCCTAAGTTTTATTCTATAAAGATAGAATATTTACTAATTAAGGCAGGGTAAAATGGCGGCAATTATTTTTTAACAAGGCAGGAGGTAAGAATAGAATCGTTAGTATAAGATGTAATAACCAGATTATCTTTTAAGTCGGTTTTTATGGTGCAAATATTATTATCGTTGAGCGATGAATTTGCCACGTTGTAAATAAAAAAACGATTTCGGTGTACTTTTACGAGTCCGCTTTTACTGGTGCCAATCCACAAATCGTTATTTTTGTCTTCCTTCATAGAGGTGATAAAATTTTCGGGCAATTTAGAATTATCGATATCTACCACATTAAAAGCATAGCCATCGTAAAATAAAATCCCCTTAGGTGTACCAATCCATACATCGCCGTTGGCCCTGCAACAAACAGATGTAATATGATTTGATTGCAAAGGCGTGTTAGTTGTGCTGTAGTAGTTTTTTTTACCTGATTTTTTACTAATGCGGCAAATCCCATTATTGGTTCCTATCCATGTAAATTCTTCGCATGCACTTACCGCAGTAACGGTTCTTAAAGAATCTATTTTATCGCCGGGTTTGGCATATTGTGTTTGCGCGTTTGCAATTTGCGCTACAAAAAAAAGTACAAAGGTTAAATAAAAGTGTTTCATGTTTTTGCTCTGATTTATAAAGCAAAACTACGTATAGGGCTAAAAACGAGCAACTACATAAAGATGCAGTAAAAAGCCTCTCGCATACCGCAAATACGGAACATTTCCCTTAAAAAGGGTACGGATTACCAACCTAAAATCCAGGCAAACATAAGCGGCACCACAATGGTAGCATCGCTCTCTACAATAAATTTAGGCGTATGTATATCTAATTTACCCCAAGTAATTTTTTCGTTAGGCACAGCACCGCTGTATGAACCGTAACTGGTAGTTGAATCAGAAATCTGACAGAAATAACTCCAAAACGGAACATCGTGCCACTCCAAATCCTGATACATCATAGGCACAACGCAAATAGGAAAATCGCCGGCAATACCACCGCCAATCTGAAAAAAGCCAACGCCTTTGCCACCACTGTTTTTTCTGTACCAGTCGGCCAGCCAAACCATATACTCAATACCGTTTTTAACGGTGCTTGCTTTTAATTCGTTTTTAATAACGTAGCTGGCAAAAATATTTCCGGTGGTGCTGTCTTCCCAACCCGGACAAACGATAGGAATATTTTTTTCGGCCGCAGCAACAATCCAACTATTTTTTGGATCAATTTCGTAATACTGTTTTAAATCTCCGCTTAAAACTGTTTTGTATAAAAATTCGTGCGGAAAAAAGCGTTCGCCTTTTGCTTCGGCATCTTTCCATTGTTTTACCAAATGTTTTTGTAAACGGCGAAAAGCTTCTTCTTCGGGAATGCAAGTATCTGTAACGCGGTTAAAATGATTTTCTAATAAATCCCACTCGTCTTTTGGAGTAAGGTCGCGGTAATTTGGTACGCGTTTGTAATGACTGTGTGCAACAAGATTCATCACATCTTCCTCCAGGTTTGCACCTGTGCAGGAGATGATGGCAATTTTATCCTGACGAATCATTTCGGCTAATGAAATTCCTAATTCGGCCGTGCTCATGGCACCGGCAAGTGTAACCATCATTTTACCTCCTTCGGCAAGATGGGTTTCGTATCCTTTGGCTGCATCCATAAGGGCGGCAGCGTTAAAGTGGCGGTAGTGGTACTCAATAAAATTAGAAACGGGTCCTTTGCTCATATAAAATAATTTGCGGCAAATTTAGCAAAAATACAATAACCGCAGAGGGCGCAGAGAAAATACAGCGCGGAGTTACGTCGAGGAAAATGTAGCAGAATTTTTGGGAGGTTAAAACCACCTATATCCGTCCTGTTTTTGGGACCTAGAAGTAAGGCTTTACAAAGATATTCTTTATCTTGTAGCCAGATTCAATTTACAATGATTATTCAGTTTTGCGGTTTATCGGGTGGAGGTAAAACAACCATTGCGCTGGCAGCTAAAAAGAAATTAAAGGAACTGAATATTCCTATAGAAATTATAGACGGCGATGAGTACCGCACCTTTATTTGTAAAGACCTTGGCTTTAGTAAAACGGATCGTATGGAAAATATACGCCGCCTGGCCTTTATTGCACACACTTTTTCGGACCACGATATAACAGCCATTATTTGCGCCATTAATCCTTATAATGAAGTGCGCGACGAAATAAGCAAAAAATATGAGCAAGTAAAAACCGTTTTTGTTAATTGCAATTTGGACGAGTTAAAAAAGCGCGATACAAAGGGTTTATACAAAAAAGCATTTTTACCCGAAGGACATGCGGATAAAATAAAAAATCTTACGGGAGTAAATGATCCTTTTGAAATTCCTGTGCAGCCTGCTTTAACTTTAAATACGGATGCAGAGAGTATAGCAGAGTCGGTAAATAAATTAGTTGAGTTTATAAAAAGTAATTTATAAAATAAATGCCTGCGCCCAAAGAAATATGTTTTATTATTGGTATGGGCAGGTCGGGCACCACCTTACTCAGTAAATTACTAAACCAGCACCCGCAAATACATGCAACGCCCGAGACCGTGTTTTTAATTTTCTTTTTAAACGCCTATAAAAACAAAACAAAATTTACCGAAGCAGAAATTGATTTGATTTTTGAGCAAATACAATGGTTTTCGTACACGCACCCCTGGGCCGGCTGGACATTTGACATAGACGAAGTAAAACAAAAAACAAAAGATTTTGTAAAAGGCAAAACGGTTGCTTATACCGAGCTGTGTAATTTTATTTACAGTAATTTTAAAGTAATCGGCTTGAATAAGGAAGGCGCGATAATGCTTGCGGATAAAAACCCTTCATATATTTTGTTTGCCGATAAAATCAGCGCTACGTTTATAAAAGCAAAATTTATTTATATAGTAAGGGATTATCGTGCCAATGTTTTATCGCGAAAGGAGAATATTGATTTAAAATCGGCCGAAGTAAAACTAAATGCCTGGCTTTGGAATTTTTTTAACGAAAGCGCACTACATTTTATGCGCAGCCATAAGGAAAAAATTTTATTGCTGAAGTATGAAGATTTGGTAGCCGACAGCGCAGGACAATTAAAAAAAATATTTTCTTTTTTAGGTGTGACGAATGTAGCGCTTAATACGGACGAAAGTACACAATACCTAGAGGTGAAAGCGGAGGAACATAGTATACCTGCGGGGCACGAAGAGCGATTTAAGAAAAAATATAATGATTTAAGAAAGCCTGTAAATAAAGACAGGTTAGACGCGTGGAAAAGCGGGCTTACTGCCCAAGAAATAATAGACTGTGATAGTATTTGCGGTAAATTGGGAAAAGAATTTGGTTATGAACCTGCGGGTAAAACTACTTCGGTAGCGAAGTATTTTTCATTTTACCTGAAAGCAAAAAAGGAAATTTTAAAAGAGAGGCTTATTTATTTTTTAGGCCCCGTAACTAAATTACAACGTTTAAAAAAAGTTTATACTAAGATTGGATACAATAGGCAAAAATAATTTACCCGCTATTGCTTTTATGATTGGTATGGGCCGCTCGGGCACTACCTTGCTTACTAATATGCTTAATTCGCATCCAAAGGTAATTTCGAGCTCAGAAAATGAATTTATTTTGTTTGCACAGGAATCTTTTAAAAATAAGGATTTTAGCAAAGAGGATGTTGTAAATGATTTTATGGATTTGTTTGCTTATAATTTTCACAGCGAACCAAGTATTTGGGTTCCGGCACAAAAAATTAAAGAAGATATAAAAGCGGCGGCTGATAAAAGTTTTGCAAATGTTTGTAAGCTGGTTTATATGAATTATCCGCTGGCAGGACAAAAGCAAACCGTTTCATTATTAGTTGATAAAAACCCTGCTTACTCCTTGCATAAAAAAACTTTGCATGCGCTTTTTCCTTCTGCAAAATATATTGTATTGGTGCGTAACTATAAAGACAATGTTTTGTCGCGCAAAAAGTACGCCTATAAACCTACTTCTGTATTTGAATTGGGCGTTTCGTGGAATTTTTATTATCAGCAGATTTTAAAAGACGTAACTGAGCTTAAGACGCAGCCTCATCTAATGCGCTATGAAGATTTGGTTAAAGAGCCTAAAGAAACTTTGCAAAAAATGTGTATGTATCTGGATATTGATTTTATGGAGGAGATGTTGCATTACAAAGAGAAAGCGGGGGAGATGAGAAAACTTTTGAAAGAAAATACCGGCGAAAAATTTGAAAAAGTAATGGAGATGCACGGTAATTTAGAAAGTGATGTTACTACGGACCGTATTGACGCACATGAAAAAGAGTTAAGCGCCGAAGAAAATGCCATTTTAGATTATATATGTTACAATACGGCCCGGCAATTTGGGTATGCGCCAAAAGAAAAAAGCAAACCGGCCGGTAAAACTGCCTGGGCCCTTAAAAAAAGTTATTATCAGTTAAAAATGAAAACCTATTTACTAAAACAAAAAGTATATTATAATTTACCGATTAGTTTACGCCTTGCATTCTTAAAGAAGAAATAGTGTAATGAATTTTGCATCCTTTCCATATCTCTGTTTTTTGGGCATGTGCATTTTGCTTTATTTTACATTGAGGAAAAGTATAAGAAATATTTTTTTATTACTTGCTTCGTATCTGTTCTACTCTTTTTTTGGCCTTGGCTTTGTGGGCCTAATGATTTTTACAACACTTGTTACTTTTATTACGGCGCGTTATTGCTATAGCGCTCAAACAAAAAGTGCACAATTAGTTTATTTTTTTATTGGATTATTGCTTGACCTGGCAGTGTTTATTTTATTTAAGTACGTGCATATAATTGATGTGGATATTCTGAACTGGCCGGCCTGGAGTGCACAAAAGTTATTAATTCCCATTGGTATTTCTTTTTACACTTTTAAAACACTTGGCTACTGCATAGATGTGTATAAGCGTAAGTATGCGCCCGAAAGTTCTTTGGTATATTATGCTTTATCGGTAAGTTTTTTTCCGCAACTGATAGCGGGGCCCATTGAAAAATCGCATGTAATTATTCAGCAATTAAAACAAAACAGCAACTTCAGCACTGCAAATTTTAAAGAGGGGGGCAAATTAATTTTGTGGGGCTTCTTTAAAAAAATTGTAATTGCAGATACAATCGCGCTTATTATTAATCCTGTTTACAGCGATATTGCAAAATACGGCGGATTGGATTTAATACTTGTTTCGATAGCATTTATTTTTCAGGTGTACGCCGATTTTTCCGGATACTCGGATATTGCCATTGGCTCAGCCAAATGTTTGGGAATAGAATTACCTTATAATTTTAATAAACCATTCTTATCAAAAAACTTTAGTCAGTTTTGGGTACGCTGGCACGCCACACTTTCGGCCTGGCTAAGAGAATATATTTATGTGCCCCTTGGTGGAAACCGAACTTCAAAATTTAGATGGTTTTTTAATTTGTTTTTTGTTTTTACGCTCATTGGCTTATGGCATGGCGCAACGTATAATTATATGGCCTGGGCATTATCTGCATATATGTGGGTTTTGATGGATATTCTTACAAAAAAATTCAGAATAAAACTTGCTTTAAAATTGCATTTAAAAAAACGTGGACACATTATTAAAATAATCAGCTATGTATCGGTAGTATTAATGGTTGCCGGTATTGGTGTTTTTTTTAGGGCGGATACTTTGCAGCAATCGTTCTATGTCTTTGAAAAGATGTTTTGTTTTGGCCCGAGTAAATTAGGGTTAGTTAATTGTTTACTTATACTAACTTGCTTGGCTGTGTTAGAGTTTTTGCAAAAATTTCAAGCGAAGCCTAAAGGGCATTGTTTTGAGCTGATTAAAAATACCTATGTAAGAATAAGTACCTATGTAGTTATTATTTTTGCGATACTTGTTGTTAGCTCAAGGCCTGATATAACTTTTCAATATTTTCAATTTTAATGAAATTTAGAAATAAAACACTGTTGTTTTTAATTTTATGCGCAGTAACACACAGTGTTTTGTATTTTGTTTTTTACCGGATTGCCAATAAGGAAAATCCTTTAGTAAAGCAAATGGCTTTATGCAAGGCGAATAAAAAAGCAGTAAAAGTTTTGATTGCCGGCGATTCTCATGCCGAGCGCGGGATAGATGTTTCGATTATTGATAGTGCTTTAAACCTGTCTTACTATGGTGAAAACAATATGTTTACTTATTATAAATTAAAATACTGTTTAGAGAATTTTGACTTAAAACCAAAATACGTTGTGCTGCCCTGCGATATACCCACGTTTGCCAACGGCTTTAATCATTTTAGAATAAATAACTTTTTTTATTACTCGCTTGTAGGATTTAAAGACATTAAGGATATGCGCGATGAACCGGTTGTAGAGTACTACCGCTATTTTAAAATAAAATTATTTCCATATACCGATTGGAAATACGCGCTTGACCTTGCAGGTAAAACCCGTGCCCAAAAAGCCAAGGGTGCATTTTCAGACAAAAATCCGGAGGAACAAATGGCTAATGCACGTAATTTTTTACAAAAAGAATTAAATTGCGCGGGTAGGAGAGAGAATTTGTTTTTTTCCATTTCTATTGAATATTTAAATAAAACGCTTGCACTTTGTAAAGAATATAACATTAAACCTGTTTTTGTAAAATATCCTTTAACGCAGCAAGTGTTTGATGTTGTAAAAAATGAAGTCGACAGCACGGCTCTGCAAATTAGAAACCGTCCGCCCGAAATGCTAATCCGAAACCAAAACATACCGGTTTTGAATTTTGAATATCTCTACGCCCAAAAGCCCGAGTTGTTTTTTGATTGCCATCATTTAAATAATGCGGGCAAGGCGGCTTTTACGCCAATTTTTAAGCAAAAACTGGATAGTTTATTGAGGGTTTATTAGTGCGCTTATCGATAAACAGCCCAAAAAAGCCTGTTAATCAAAACTATATTACAGGTTCATCACTTTTAACAAAAAAATGGTAACCATTTGGTAAAATTGGCTTAAATTAGCTCTGCTAAATTTGTAGCAATCTTTAAGAAGTGAACACCCTAAAGGAATTCAGTTAAACCTAATGGTTTTTTCCTCCTGAATAATCCCTAGCCGCTTTTTAAAGCTTTTTGAAAGAAGGCTTTAAAAATGGAAAAAATAAAAAATACAGTTTTTATCGGCGTATTAAAAGCGCAAGTATTTGCTGTATCAAAAATATTTTTTCTGATAATTTGTTTTGTATTTTCAATACAGGCAAAAGCGCAACTTGTTATAAACGAAGTATCGCAAGGGCCTACTGGTAACAAAGAATATGTTGAACTTTTAGTTGTAGGTACACCAACCTGCACAACTATACCGTGCATGGATTTGCGCGGTTATTATATTGATGACAATAATGGCAATCATGCAGCAGGAGCCGGAACCGGAATTGCAATGGGGTGTGTACGCTTGTCGCAGGACGCTCTTTGGTCGTGCGTGCCGGCCGGAACTTTAATTGTGATTTACAATGATGCAGACCTTAATGCCAGTGTTCCTGCGCAAGATCTTGCGCTTACCGATGGAAATTGTGTGTTGGTTATACCTATAAGCAATTGCGTTTTATTAGAAAAGCATACCACACTACCAAGCGTTGGGTCAGCAACATATCCTACTGCCGGCATTGTGCCTTGTGGTAACTGGACAAATATTTCGATGGCTAATACCGACGATTCTTTTCAAACAATTGACGCTCTGGGAAATCCGGTTTTTTCGGTAAGTTGGGGAAATAATATTCTTGCCAACATAATTTATTTTGCCCCAACTCAAGCCGGAAAAGTTTGTTCCAATATCAATGCTTCAAATACTAATCCAAACAATCAGGCCAATTGGGTTAGCACTGTCGTTGCAGGAAACGAAACTCCGGGCGCGCCTAACAGCGCAGCCAACGCCGCATGGATTAATTCCATGAATAATTCGTGTGGCTTAATTTTGCCACTTACTTTAACTTTTAGCACTTTGCCAACTGCATGCGGATGCACAGGCAGCGCAACTGTTACGGCCTCGGGCGGAGTAGGGCCATATACTTATACCTGGTCGCCAAGTGCAATAACTACAGATACTATCGGTTCTCTATGTGTTGGAAATTACACGGCATCTGTTAGCAGTGCTAATGGTTGTTTGGTTAACGATACAGTTTCTATTATTTCTTCGGTAATTATTACCGGAGTTATTACAACAACCAATGTAAGTTGTAACGGAGCTGCTGACGGAACTGCAACTGTTGTTCCTTCGGGAAGCCCCGGGCCTTTTACTTACACTTGGTCGCCCAGCGGAGGAAACGCCGCAACCGCAAGTAATTTGCCACCCGGAAATTATACCGTAAACATCACAGATGCCGGTGGATGTACAACAACTGCAACAACTTCTATTACTGAACCGCCGGTTTTAACTTCAACAATAACTTCAACAAACGTAACTTGTTTTGGCGCCAATAACGGAACCGCAACCGTAACAGCAAGTGGCGGAACAGGTGCGTACACATATACCTGGTCGCCCACAGGAGGAAATACTGCAAATGCAACGGGCTTGTCTCCCGGAAATTATACCCTTACTGTTACCGATGTTAACGGCTGCGCAACAAGCGCTTCCACATTAATTTCTGAACCAACATTAATTTCTTTAACTGTAACTTCTACTTCGGTTACTTGCGGCGGCGCTAACGGAACAGCAAGTGTAAGTGCAACCGGCGGAACAGGTCCGTACACATATACATGGTCGCCTGTGGGCGGAAACGCAGCAAGTGCCAATGGTTTAAGCGGAGGAAATTATTCTGTAAACGTTAGCGATGCTAACGGATGCCTTGCTACAGCAACAGTTACTATTGCGCAACCTGTTGTTATTACAACAACAATTACAAGTACAAACGCACTTTGTTTTGGAACAAATGGTTCGGCAACAGTAACGGCAAGTGGTGGTACCGGTGCTTATACGTATTCGTGGACACCGGCAGGAGGAACGGGTGCTACAGCAAATTTTCCAATGGGAAATTATACGGTTACCGTAACTGATGCCAATTTGTGCATAGCAACTGCAAGTGTTTCAATTACACAGCCTGTGGTTTTAACCGTTACTATTACTCCAACAAACGTAAATTGTTTCGGCGCAAATAACGGAAGCATAATTTCTAATACAAGTGGAGGTACAGGTGCGTACACGTATACATGGTCGCCTACAGGCGGAAATGCGTCAAGCGCTACAAATTTATCACCCGGAAATTACACAGTTACAGTTACCGATGCAAATAGCTGCAACATAAGCGCCTCCACTTTAATTTCTGAGCCAACACAAGTTACTTTAACGGTTACAACAAATCCTGTTGCATGTAACGGCGGATCTAACGGCACTGCAACTGTAAGCGCATCGGGTGGAACAGGTGCCTATACTTATACCTGGTCTCCCATTGGAGGAAATGCTTCCACCACAAGTAATTTGCCGCAGGGAAATTATACGGTAAGTATTAAAGATGCTAACGGATGTTTCGCTACTTCTACATTTACCATTACGCAACCAAATGCAATTACAGTTACCGTAACATCAACAAACGCAAACTGCGCACAAAGCAACGGCTCGGCAACAGTTACCGCAAGTGGTGGCACAGGAGCATACACTTACACTTGGTCACCCGTTGGAGGAAATGCAAGTACCGCAAATAATTTAGGCGCAGGAAATTATACGGTAGCTGTTCACGATATAAATAATTGCGCGGCAACGGGCACTGTAACTATTTTGCAACCGCCATCATTTACATTAAGTGTAACGTCAACATCTGTTTCTTGCAATGGTGGAACTAACGGAAGCGCCACAGTAAATATAAATGGAGGCACGGGGCCGTTTAATTATAATTGGTTGCCCGCAGGCGGAACAAATGCCGCAACCGGAAATATTTTAAGCGTAGGAAATTATACCGTTACTGTTACCGATGCAGGTGGTTGTGCCGGCACTGCAACTGTTGCAATTACTCAACCCGCACCTGTTACGGTTTCGGCAAGCGGACAAACAGTTTGTAAGGGACAAAACGCAACACTCACTGCTTCTGCCTCGGGTGGAACTGCACCCTATACATACACATGGAACACCGGCGCAAGCGGCTCTTCAATTTCTGTAGCAACAAATGTAAATGCAACCTATACTGTTGTTGTAACCGATAATAAAGGTTGCGTTTCGGCACCCGATACTGCAATGGTAAATGTTTTGTCTCCGCTAAATGTTATTGTTATTTCTAACGATACGGTTTGTCCGGGCATGCCTGCAACGCTTAGCGCCGCTGCAAGCGGAGGCAACGGAAATTACACAATCACCTGGCTGCCTTCAAACACAATAGGAAATTCAATTAATGTGAGTCCTAATACAACAACAACGTACACTGCTGTTGTTACAGATGGTTGCACGGTTTTATCTGCAAGTGCAACGGGTGTTGTAACGGTGTTACCTGTTCCTGTAATTAGTTTTAATGCAAATCCGGCTTCGGGTTGCGCAACTATTTGTGTAACGTTTGCAGGGGTTGCAACCTCAGTGCCCGGAAATAATATCAGCGCCTACAATTGGAATTTTGGCGACGGCACAACCGGCACCGGACTTAACGCAACGCATTGCTATTCTATAAACGGAAGCTACAATGTTACTTTATACGGCACCACGCAATTGGGTTGCAAAGATTCTACCCGAAAAAATAATTTAATTACGGTCTTCCCAAAACCTGTTGCCGATTTTAATGCCTCGGCTTATCAAGTGGATGAATACGATAACGTAATTCAGTTTTACGATGCCTCGCAAAATAATATTGTAACCTGGGCCTGGGCTTTTGGTACGGGAGCCACATCGGGTGCACAAAATCCTTCTTATGGTTTTTCTCCGCCGGGTACGTATCCGGTAACTTTAATTGTAACCAATAATTTTGGTTGCATGGATACTGTTGTAAAAACAATAACCATAAAACCTGCATTTACTTTTTACGCGCCAAATGCTTTTACGCCCAACGGCGATTTATCCAACGAAATATTTTTACCGCAAGGCACCGGCTGGGATTTAACGTCGTATAACCTTTGGGTGTTCGACCGCTGGGGAAATCAATTGTTTCACTCAACAAACGCGAACCTTGGTTGGGATGGCATTAAAAACGGTGAAGCTTTAATGCAAGACACTTACGTTTGGAAAGTTGAGTTGAACGACATCCTAGGCGCACCGCATCAGTATTCGGGTGTAGTTTCTATTGTTAAATAGGTTTCTTGTTTAGGCTTTTAGATTAACTTTGGTGGAAGTTTTTTGTTTTAAGAAAATTTGAGAATGAAAATACCAACCTTATGCGGCATAATTGACAGAAGAATTTTGGTGAACTTTACAGTTGATCCTGATATTATTCAAAAAATATTGCCTAAGCCTTTTAAACCAAAAGTATATAATGGTAAAGCCATTGCGGGTATTTGCTTAATAAGATTGAAGCATGTACGGCCAAAAGGATTTCCCGGGTTTATGGGAATGGGTTCTGAAAACGGAGCTCACCGCATTGCGGTTGAGTGGATGGAAGATGGTGAAAAAAAGGAAGGAGTTTACATTCCACGTCGCGATAGCTCATCCGTTTTTAATCATTTAGTGGGCGGCCGTATTTTTCCGGGCAAACATTATAAAGCTAAATTTGATGTAAAAGAAGAAAATGGGATTTACCATATTGCTTTTAAAAGCTCCGACAATACGTCTATATCAATTGATGCGGTGCTAACAAATGACTTCAATCCAAAATCTATTTTTCAAAACCTTAAAAATGTTTCCGATTTTTTTGAAGCAGGTTCTGTGGGTTATTCTCCGAACGCAAACAAGTTTGACGGCCTTAAATTAAAAGCTTATCAGTGGAAGGTAGAGCCTCTCAATGTAAATACTGTGCAATCCAGTTTTTTTGAAGACGAAACAATTTTCCCGAAAGGCTCCGTTCAGTTTGATAACGCTTTACTCATGCGTAACATCGAACACGAATGGAAAAGTATGGATGACATTAATGGTTGTGATTAACTACTTCATAAAACCCGCCGTTATTTTCATCAGCCACCTTCTGCTAAATTTTGGCAGATGCTTTATAAAATAAAATTTCTGAAATTTTAATTGCCACCAAAGCGTGGCGTTTACTTCTTTGCAGATTTGTTTTTCTTCGGCTAAAAATTCTTCACGTAAAACATCTATAATTAAAACATACCGCTCTTCATGGGTATTGTTCCACACTTCGTGTTTGTGCGCGTCGCAAAAGGCAAAAAGTTTCCCGGTTTCCCAGCTTATTTCTTTATTAGCTACTCGCATGCCAATGTCGGGTAAAAGTGCCGAACTTTTTAATGTTAAATGGCAACGGTACATTACATTGCTATCGCCAAAATGCGGTTTTATTTTTGTTTGCGGTTTTAAAATTGAAAATGCGGCAGAAGTAACTCCCGGAATTTTTTTCAGGATCTCCATAGTACGCTGCACTTTGTTGCAATTCTCAGTATAGGGCCGGTTCCACATTCTTAAAGGAAAAATGGTCCATGAAGTAGGAGTAGAGGCCAGCGTTTGGTTAAAGTACGGAATGATGTTGGCTTCTTTTTTGTCAATGAGTTCTTGCAATTCCGCTAAAATAATTGTGTGATTTTCTTCCAGTAATTTTTTCCAGGGTTTTTGGCTCACATCAAAAAAAGGCGGTTCGCTTCCCGTAAAACCTTCACCTTCGGCAAACGAATACCATTTTTTAATTTTTTCCATCAGTAAACTTTAAATTTATTTACCATAAAAATTCCTATTTGCATCATTGGCCTTACTAAAGTGGCAGATACTTTTGCAAATACCGGCATATTTGTAAGATTTTTAAATCTCTTTTGTAAAAACAAAGAAGTACGCACCGTGGCGCAAACATATTTTTTTTCATTGGCAAATTCGGGCCGCATTACATCCACAATAAAAACGTAACGCGCTTTATCTGTATCGTTCCACGCTTCGTGTTTGTAGGCATCCATAAAAGCAAACCATTTTCCGTTTTCCCAGGCTTTGCTTTCGTCTTTTACTTTCAGTCCGCATAACGGTAACCCGGCAGGGACTTCAATACCCATATGGCAACGATAAATTGCGTTTGTATCTCCGCAATGCGGTTTAATTTTGCTTTGCGGTTCCAGCATACTAAAGGAGGCAGAAATAATTTCGGGATATTTTGCAAGTAGCGAACAGGTTTTAGGAAAATGCTTTTTTACTTTAAACATTTCTATTCCCCATGCGATAAGTGAAATTGTTTTCCAGCTATTTTTTTTAGAAACCATAGCTGCGCTGAAATACGATTTTAATTCGTGTCCGCTTAAGTATTCTTCCAGCTCTTTTTTAATTTCGGTGCAATGCCCTTCCAGTTCTTTTGCCCATGCAAAAACGTAGGGGTCTGTAAACGGAGTTTCGGTGCCTTTATAATCAAAGCTGAAATCGTAAATACTGAACCACGTCTTACCCATTTTTTTTCTTTAGCAGATTACTAAAATAAAGTTTATTTTTGAACTTATGCATGATTTTGGTCAAACCGAAAAGAACCCACGCTTTTTTTACAATAAAAGCGAGTTTTCCTTTCTTAAACCATTGGAGGAGGCGGTTTCTGTTATACGCGAAGAGTTAGTAGCTCTGGAGAAAATGCAGGAAGATAAAAATTGGTTAATTACTTTTCCAAACTATGTGCAATCGGATAAAGAAGAAGCCTGGAAGGTTTTTTCGTTCAATCTTTTTTGCATGAAATATCCCAATAATGCGGCACTTTGCCCCAAAACGGCAGAATTAATTTTTTCTATCCCCGAAATTATTTCAAGCAATTACTCATACATGCAAGCCCACACGCATATACTACCGCACAAGGGGTATTCGCGTATGCAATTGCGTTGCCATTTGCCCCTACTTGTGCCCGACGAAAATTTATGTGGAATACGAGTAGGAAGCGAAACAAAAAATTGGAAGGAAGGCGAGCTGCTAATTTTTGATGACTCGTTTGAGCACGAAGCATGGAATAAAACGGATAAGCCCCGCGCAGTTTTAATGTTTGATATTCCAAATCCATTATGGGATTATACAGCGCAGCAAATTTCGAAACATAAAATAGAAAACTTAGAGGACCGTTTTTTATTGGGACTGGCAAGTAAAGAAAAATGGGTAGAAGGATTTAATTCGGGGATTGCCCCCGCATAAATTATTTTTTGCTCAGAAAATTATTTATCTCCTCCAAATTTTCTTCGCAAACTGTTCCCTTACAAATCAAATCTCCTTTTCCTTCGCAAAGTGCCAGCGCTGCATTATTTAATTTACCGGCATGAAGTTTATAATCTTCCAGCGTAAGCTCATACAATTGGTTTTCTACATTTTCCTGATTGGGTAAAAGTTTGTAGCCAATTAATTTATTGTAATGTATCGCCCTCTCGTTACTGCGCAAAATACGCGCTTTGGATAAAGTACAAAGTTTAAGCGAAAAGAAAGCCCAGTTTAAAAGGCAAAGTGTTGCAAACACAGCAGCAAATGAGTTGATATATTCTTTATCCCAAATAAAAATGCCGCCTTCGCCAAAACCTTCTTTGGGATTGTAATTTTTAGAATTGATGAGTCCGATTTTTTTCCCCTCAAACTCAATAATAAAGTAGTAATTGTATTTGTTGTTGATACTTTTAAACCATTCTACCTGTTCTTCGGCGGTAATTTGTTTGCGGTATTCCATATACCCGGCAATATCATTTTGATTGCGCCAGTGCCGCACCAATTCAATATCGGCAGTGGTAAGCCTGGTAAGTTTAATTCCGTATTGTTCCAGCGTTAACATAACACTTCGTCCTCGTTATAGGCGGGCAGGTTGTTTATGGTTTTAATGGCCTGGCTGATGTATTGTGCCAAAATACCAATACAGAAAATAATTAGTCCGGTAGAAAACAGAATGCTTATTATTAATGAGGTGTAACCTGCCACATCAATTTTAAAGTATAATTTTTTTATGATAAAGTAAATGCCAATTAAAAAATTGATTGCAAATAGCCAAAAGCCAATGCGCGTTACAAATTTTAACGGAAAAGTAGAAGAAAATAAAATAACATTGCCCGCCAGCGAAAAAAGGCTTCCCATTTTATATCTTTCTTTTTTAATATAATTTTTATTGGCAGGCACGGGCACAAAAGCCATGTTGCGGGTATACCAAAGCAATAACTCGTCGATAAAAACAAAATGTTTATGGTTGGCCGATAGTTTTTTTGTAAGCGAACTTTTTAATAAACGAAAACTGCTTCCGTTGCCTTTTTCTTTATCTTCCATTTTAGAAAGGCTTTTGTAAATGCCTGTAAAAATACTGCGAAAAAAAGCTTTGTGTAATTTTTTGTATTCGCCGTACACCACATCGGCATTGCTTTTCTTTTGCTCGGCAATCAGTTTTTCAATTTCATTGGGGTGAACTTCCAAATCGTCGTCTAGGGTAATTACAAAATTGCCTTTTGCATATTTAAATCCGCAAATGGTGGCGGCGTGTTGGCCAAAGTTTTTGCTTAAATGAATAACTGTGGTATTTTTATGTGATTGCTTTAGCTTTTTTAATACTTCCCAGCTATTGTCTGTACTGTGGTCGTCTACATAAATAATTTCGTACGAATATTTTCCTTCAAAAAAGCCGCAAATGCTTTCGTGCAGTTTTTCGAGGGCATTTTCGGCGCCGTAAACGGGGATGATGATGCTGTAGTCAATCTCGCTCATAATTATTTTATTCCGCTTAACATTAGACCTCCGTCCATTTTTAGTTCGCTGCCGGTAATCCATCGCGCTTCATCACTTAGTAAAAAGCAAACGGCATTTGCAATATCTTCTACTTCGCCAAAACCAAGCGGGTAGTTTTTTTCGTAAGCCTTAAAATTTTCTTCGCCAACGGCCTCTTTGGTTTCCTGCATCATTTGCGTGTTTACCATACCGGGCAATAATACGTTTGAGCGCATTTTTTTAGGAGCTATTTCTAATGCTAATGTTTTACTGAAAGATTCGAGTGCTGCTTTTGAGCTGGCATAGGCCGCTGCGCCAAAATACGGATGATGCGATGAGATTGATGAAATAAAAACAAAAGATGCGCCCGCTTCCATTTTTTTTGCGTGAAGAAGTTCGCCGCAAAGAAGCGCCGCCGCAAAATAATTTATATTGAAAACTTCTTCCAAATTTTTTTTCTTTAAAAAACTTACGGGCCTTGGACTAATTATGCCTGCGCAGTTTACCAGTCCGTTTAATTTTGGAATTTCGGCAATGAGTTTTTTTATATCTTCTTCATTGGTTAAATCGGCTGCAACAATGCCGGTTTTGTTTGCACAGAGTTTGGCAGTTTTTTCTAATTCTGTTTTGTTGCGCGCCACTAAAATGCAATGTGCGCCTAGCGAGGAGGCTTCAACAGCACACGATCTTCCAATACCCGAAGAAGCTCCGGTAATTAAAATAGTGTGATTATCTAACGAAAATTTTTTCAATCCAGTTCTAAAATTTCAGTACAAGTTATATGATTTGTTTTTAAAATGCAATTTCCCCACGAATAGCCTACGCCAAACCCGCTTAAAAGCAAATGTAATGTTTTTTGCTCCAACTCATTTTTTATGGCGTGCAACATGGTAAGTGGCACCGAAGCAGAACTTGTATTCCCATATTTTTGAATAGAGTAGGGCACCTTTTCGGGTTCTATCTTGCATTTTTTGCGCACGCTTTCGTTAATGAGTTTGTTTGCCTGATGTAAAATAAAATAATCTATGTCTTCCTGTTTAGTTTCGCTTTCGGCCAGTAAATTTTGAATACCGGGAGCAGCTTCTCTCAAAGCGAAATTAAAAACTTCGATGCCATCTAAAATTAAATGTTTGGGTGCGCGCTCAATACCTGCTTCAATTTTTTCGGCCACAAAAGTTTTTTCGGAAATATGATTGCGGCAGGCCCCGTCTTTAATCATGATAGCTTCATAACCGCTGCCATCGGTAAATAAATTAAAAAAAACGGGAGGTGCTTTTTCATTGTATTCAAGGGCAGTAACCGTTCCGGCATCTCCAAATAAAGGGTAGGTGCTTTTGTCTTTAAAATTTGTTGAGAGTGTAGATTTGTCTCCGGCCAATAACAATCCACGTTTACATGCGCCCGAGGTAATTAAGTTCGACAAAACGTACATTCCGTAAATGTATCCGCTGCAACCAAGGGTAATATCAAATGCAATGGCTGTTTTTTTTAATCCTAATTTGTGTTGTAAAATAGCTGCTGTAGCAGGTAAAACGTAATCGGGTGATTGAGAAACAAAAATCAAAACGTCAATAGTGTTTCTTTCCCAGTTTAATTTATCCAATAAGGCATTGGCAGATTTTTCACAAAGATCGGCGGTTGTGGTTTTTTCATTGGCAACCCTTCTTTCTTCGACGCCTGTATTTTTAATAAATAGTTTGCGTTCGTCTTCGCTTATCCAGGTATAATCCATATTGCGCGCTATAGTTTTTGGCACACAGGCAGATAGTCCTTTGAAAGAAATATTTTTTACAGCACTAAACATTTTTTAATTTTTCCTGCACGATGTTGTACAGGTCGCTTACAGTAATAGCTTTTCGTAAATCTGCTCCGTTAAGTGTTACGTTAAAATTCATATCCACAAAAGCAATTACAATTAATGCGTGCATCGAGCTCCACTCGGCTACCTTTCTGTAATCGGTATCGGGTTTTAAAGTCCCGGGAGGTAATTCTTCAATTTCCGCCTCTAAATTTTTTATAAACTCGTTTATTTCCATTCCGTTTTTTATAAAGTTACCGTTGTTGCTGCCCAGGATAAACCAACACCAAAGCCCGCAAGTAAAACCGTATCGCCTTTTTTTGCTCTTCCGCATTTTAGGGCTTCGTGCAAGGCAATTGGAATGGATGAAGATACAGTATTTCCGGTGTTTTCCATATAATTAAAAACTTTTTGCTCAGGTAATTCCAGTTTTTTCCGAATGTTGTCAATCAAAAATAAATTGGCCTGATGAAAAATAAATAAATCAATTTCTTCAATAGTTTTATTTTCTTTTATCAATAAATCGTTAATTATTTTTGGAACTGTTTTAAGTCCGAAAGTAAAAACCCCAGTTCCGTTCATAAAAAAACTAGCGTCATCAGAGGTATTGCCAAACTCGTCGGTATTTTCTTTTGCAGAGGAAACTGTTAATGGGTTTCTTGCTCCCCCGTCTTTTACAATAATTTTATTTTTCCCTGTGCCGTCGGTTCCAAAAATAAATTCACCGATGCCTTTGTTTTCGCCTGCAGAAATAAGAGTGGCGGCAGCACCATCGCCAAAAACAAACCGCGCGCTTCTGTCTTTGAGATGAAATTTTTTAGTAAGTGTAGAAGAAGTCAGCAGTAAAATATTTTTTAATCCGCTTGACTCAATTAATCCTTTGGCAAGGCTTAATCCGTAAACAAAACCGCTGCAACCTAAATTATAATCAAGGGCTCCGCAGGTGGTGGGCAAATGCAAACGCTCTTGTATTACGCAGGCAGATGAGGGTGTGTAGTAATCAAATTCCTGCGCGCAAAACAATAAAAAATCTATTTCTTCGGGTTTAATTTTATGCTCGGCAAATAGTTTTTCGGCAGCTTTTACGGCAATATCAGAAGCGAGTTCATCGGGATGAATGATATGCCTTTTCTTTACGCCTATTTTAAGTAAATTATCTTTGTTTGCAAGCGCTTCCGGAAATTCGGTAAAAAAATCTTCGTTCGAATAAATTTTTTCGGGTAGGTAATAACTGATGGCTTTAACAGAGGCTTTCATGGTGAGTAGGACAAATTTAATAAAATATATGGCATAGCTTGGATAAAGTCCGTTGCAGGAATCTAGCCGGCCCTCTGTTCTTTTTTTAATAAATTTATTGTGTTTGTTTTTTTTTCTTGAATCAATACAGCATAAATTAATTTATTTCCGAATCGTAAAGTTAATTCTTGGAAATATTTTCAAATTTCACTAATAAGATCTTCAAAAAAAATTTTTGCAAAAGCAATTAGCAATGATAAAAGAGCTTTGCAAAAAATATTCGAGCGAAATTAAACGGCTAAGCAATTTGGGAGACGATTAAAGGGTTTTGAAAATGTAGCATGACAAATTCACGATTTTGCGGGAACAAGCGCATTGGCTCGGAGCGAATACAATTTTGATGAAAAAGAAACAGGGTATTTTTTTGCAGCGTGAAATGTATTAAAAGCGCAAGTTTATTAATGTAGACGAAACTGATTTTAAATGTCTATCAGACAGGAAGTAAGCAGGTAAAAGAAAAGAAATTTATCAATGCATAAGGTGCGATTACTTAAAAAGTTGAGGGGCTTATTTGCCAAATTTTGCCCTAAAAAATGCGTTGTTTGAACAACTCGGAGTTTTTTAAAAAAAATGTTCAAAAAAATACGTGTTTTCACGTATAATTATGGGTTAAAATATTGATAATCAATAAATAAATCAAATATCAGAATCAAATAAAAATTGTTTGAATTGTGGATTTTTTTTTATATTTGTAATTAAATTTTTACCACTATGAATAAATATAGTATTCGCTATTTTTCTGCTATTTTTGCTTTAACCCTGTTTGCATTCGTTAGTAGTGCTCAGATAACAAATAATCTTAACGATAGAACCCTGCCTTCAGGTCCTTTCAAATTCAGTGGCTTTGTGGGTCATCCCTCAATAGGTAAACCAGGCGCAGAACCAGAAGGTAAAATGGTTTCTTCTGTTTCTTTAGAGGAAAGGAAAAAGGATTGCGCCTTTTTTGGTGGAGATTCATTACAAGGATTTAATTTTGATATTGCATCAGCTAAACTTATTGCAGATAATTATACACTTTATCCTGAGTTTCAGACTATGATGTTCAGAGAGGAAATTGCCTTCATAAAGAAAAAATATCATATCACTTCTCTTCCAGGGGAAGATGCTCAGTCAGGATCACGTTTCAGCATGCCATCTGTTTTAGTAAGTGCCTGTGCAAATCTTGACTTTGAAAACGGAGATTTCTCTAACTGGGTTGGGGCAAGTGGCGATAATCAGAATTCAAACGCGCCTTTAACTCTTCTTGGTGCGCTTACCGCCGCAACTAATCAAAATATTTATGGTTGTGCGGATGTAAATTTAATAACAGGGGCGTACGGAAATGATTTGGCGGGCGGATTTCCAGGTGTTGACCCGTTACCGGGCGGTGGTTTATATTCATGTCGACTAGGAGGATTTAATATTAATACTTCCAGCGGATACGGTTTTGGTTGTGCCGCGCAGCATTGGACATTCGGATCTTATTCTAACGGAGAAGTTTTACAGCAAAGTTTTGTTGTATCGGCTGCAAACGCACTGGTAGCATTTGACTATGCTGTTGTTTTAAATGACGGAGGCCACCCGAATGGTTCGCAGCCTTATTTTCACGTTTACGTTACAAATTCGGCCGGAGTTATTCTTAATACTACCTGTACACAGTATTATGTGCAGGCCCCTGCAGGTTCACCCCCACCTGGTTTTTTTAATACAGGCTATGTAAACACTTTTGATAATAGTGTAATTTATGCTCAAAACTGGAAATCAGGAAGTATAAACCTGACGCCTTATATTGGCACCTCAGTTAACGTAAGATTCATCGCTGCAGGTTGTACAGCGGGTGCTCACCCAGGTTGGGCTTATGTTGATGCTACATGCGGTCCTGCAAATATTATTGTTGGTAATGCTAACCCCTGCACAGGTTCAACAACTATACTTACTGCACCTCCAGTTTCAGGAGGATCATATGCTTGGAGCGGTCCAGGTGTTGTTGGCCCAAATAACACTCAGGTAATTACTGTTAACGCGAGTGGCACTTATACAGTTGTTGTAACTCCTCCTCAAGGAGCTGCATGTCAATATTCATTAACCCAAACAGTTAACTTTATTACATCTCCAACTTTAGCGGCCTCGGCTTCACCTGCTTCTTTATGTTCGGGCAACAGTACTACAATTAGCGCCAACGCAACCAATGCAACAAGCTATAGCTGGAATCCCGGCGGATCTACTGCAGGTTCAATCACAGTTACGCCTCCTGTGGGAAGTAATAGCTACACGGTTACAGTTACTAACGGAGGTTTTTGTCCCGTTTCACAGGTAGTTACAGTAAGTGTTACTGCAACACCAACAGTAAATATTAGCGGAACCACAGCAATTTGTTCAGGTAACAGCACGGTACTTACAGGTAGCGGTGCAACAACTTATTCATGGCAACCCAGTGGATCAACCAGTAGCGGTATTTCGGTTAATCCAAGTACAACAACTACCTACACCCTTATCGGATTTAACGGTGCTTGTACATCCAATAATGTTGTTACTGTTAACGTAACTCCTACTCCAACATTAACTATTTCAGGTTCAACCACACTTTGTAGCGGGCAAAGCACTGTTTTAACAGGAGCTACCGCAACAAACTATAACTGGAGTACAGGTGCTACAACAAATACTATTTCTGTAACACCTCCAACAGGAACAACTAACTATACTTTAACAGGCACTAACGGTGCTTGCGTTTCTACAAAAACCGTTGCTGTTACAGTAACTGCTACGCCTACTGTAAATATTAGTGGTACTTTAAATTTATGTTCAGGCGCAAGCACAACATTAACAGGAGCAACTGCTGCGGGATATACTTGGAGTACCGGTTCAAATTCAAATACTATTTCTGTTACACCACCTGTAGGCTCAACAACCTATACATTAACGGGTGCCAATGGCGTTTGTACCGCAAGTACAACGGCTACTGTTAATGTAACAACAACACCAACAGTTAACATTAGCGGAACATTAGCGTTGTGTAGCGGGCAAAGTACCGTTTTAACAGGGGCTACTGCAACAAACTATACCTGGAGTACGGGTTCAAATTCTAATACAATTTCTGTAACGCCTCCTGTTGGTTCAACAACCTATACTTTAACAGGAGCAAACGGAGCGTGTACTGCCACAACCAGTGCAACCGTAAACGTTACAGCTACACCAACCTTATCTATTAGTGGTACTTTAAATTTATGTTCAGGCGCAAGCACAACATTAACTGGAGCAACAGCTACGGGTTATACTTGGAGTACGGGTTCAAACTCCAATACAATTTCAGTAACGCCTCCGGTTGGTTCAACAACTTATACATTGACCGGTGCTAATGGCGTTTGTACAGCAAGTACAACGGCTACTGTTAATGTAACAACAACACCAACAGTTAACATTAGTGGAACGTTAGCATTGTGTAGCGGACAAAGCACTGTTTTAACAGGAGCTACTGCAACAAACTATACATGGAGTACCGGTTCAAATTCTAATACAATTTCTGTTACTCCTCCGGCTGGTTCAACAACATATACTTTAACAGGGGCAAACGGAGTGTGTACTGCTACAGCCAGTGCAACTGTAAACGTTACAGCTACACCAACCGTTACTATTAGTGGTACTTTAAATTTATGTTCAGGCGCAAGCACAACATTAACAGGAGCAACAGCTGCCGGTTATACTTGGAGTACGGGTTCAAATTCCAATACAATTTCTGTAACGCCGCCGGTTGGTTCAACAACCTATACTTTAACCGGTGCTAATGGTGTTTGTACGGCTACCACTACAGCTACCGTTAACGTAACAACAACACCAACTATTACGATCACAGGTGCAGCGCCAATTTGTTCGGGACAAAGTATTGTTTTAACAGGTGGCACAGCAATAAATTATACTTGGAGTCCATCGGGTGGAAATGGATCTAGCGCAACAGTTACTCCGGGTACCACAACCAGTTATACCTTAACAGGTGCTAACGGGGTTTGCGTTTCATCAGCTGTTGTTTCGGTAAACGTTACACCAACACCAACTATTACAATAACAGGGGCCGGACCAATTTGTTCGGGATCAAGTGTTGTACTTACAGGTGGCACAGCAACAAATTATACATGGAGCCCAACAGGCGGTAACGGAAGCTCAACTACAGTTACTCCTGCAACAACCACTACATACACTTTAACAGGTGCTAACGGAAACTGTACTAATACAGCTGTTGCAACAATAAACGTGACTACTACGCCAACGGTTTCTATTTCCGGAGCGGCCCCTATTTGTTCGGGAGCAAGTGTTGTACTTACAGGTGGAACAGCAACAAATTACACTTGGAGTCCTGCGGGCGGTAACGGAAGTTCGGCAACAGTTACTCCTGGAACAACAACTACATATACTTTAACAGGTGCTAACGGTGCGTGTACAGCTTCTGCAACTGCAAGTGTTTCTGTAACACCAACGCCAACTGTAAATATTACGGGTGCTACTGCAATTTGTAACGGAGCAAGTATTACATTAAACGGTGCTACAGCCACAAGTTACAGCTGGAGCCCGGGTGGATCTACTACCGGTTCAATTTCTGTAAATCCTTCTACCAATACAACCTATACTTTAGTGGGAACTAACGGAACCTGTACAGCAAGTGCGGTTGCAACCGTAACTGTAAATCCATTACCAATAATTGGTACAGCAAGTATTACAGCCGCTCCTTGCGGACAATCTACAGGCTGTATTAATAGTGTTTCAGTTAGCGGCGGAACACCGGGTTATACCTATTCATGGAATGGTGGGCCTTTTACAGGAACTGTTCAAAATTGTAATCAACCGGCAGGTGCTTATGTCCTTATAGTAAATGATGCAAACGGCTGTCAGGCTACTCAAAACTTCGCTATACCAAGTCAAAACGGGCCAAGTGCACCAACCGTTGTGCCAAGCACAACAGTAGCTTGTGTAGGTGATAATGTGGTATTAACTATTAATCCGATAACAGGAGGTACAACTTATACCTGGACGGATATTACCGGAACACATACCGGAACTACTTACACTATTACAAATATAGGCCCTTCGGGAAGTTACAACGTTAGCGTTAGCGCTACCGACGGTAGCGGATGCGTAAGTGCCGCAACTAATTTAACTATCACAGTAAACCCTCCTCCGGTAATTAACGCATCCGCATCTCCGGTTGTAATTTGCGCCGGACAAAGCACAACGCTTAATGCAAACGGAGCTACTTCATATACATGGAGCGCCAATGCAGGAAGTGTTACTACAAATACTGCTTCTGTAACTCCGGGTACATCCGATACATATACTGTAACCGGTAGCACTTTAGGTTGTGTATCTTCACAAACAGTTGCTGTAACGGTTAATCCATTACCTGTTGTAACAGCAAACGCAGCGCCTGCAACAATATGTGCCGGACAAAGCACAGTGTTAACAGCAAATGGCGCCACTACTTATACTTGGAGTACTACAGCAACTACATCTACAATTTCTGTTTCTCCATCTACAACTGCAACGTACACGGTAACCGGTGAGGTTGCGGGTTGCACAGCAACGCAAACAGTATTGATAAACGTAACTCCGTTACCAAATATATTAATCACGCCTTCGCCGCCTTCAATTTGTGCGGGACAAAGTTCTGTATTAACAGCAGGTGGTGCCACAACATATACATGGAGCACTAACGCGGGCGGTGGTTCTGCTACATCAGTAACCGTTACTCCGGGCGGAACAACTACTTATACGTTATCGGGAACGCAAAATGGTTGTGTAGATTCTTCAGTAGTTACAATCAGTATCGGTAACCCTCCAACAATTACAGCAGCAGCTTCATCAACGGTAATGTGTTCGGGTGGTACTACAACATTAACTGCCAGCGGCGCAACAAATTATACCTGGACACCGGGCTCGCTTACAACAGGAACCGTAGTTGTAAGTCCCACAGCAAATACTATTTACACCGTGTCTGCTACCAGTGGAGGTTGTGCTTCAACATTAACAATTGCGGTAAACGTAACACCAACACCAACTATAAGTGTTGCTGCATCAGCAGGTGCAATTTGTTCGGGTGCAACAACTACTTTAACAGCTAATGGTTCTCTAAGTTATACATGGTCGCCGGGCGGCGCTACTACAAGTACAGTTGTGGTTACTCCTAATACGACTACTACTTATACGGTAGTGAGTGATAGCGCGGGTTGTTCTTCACAGCAACAGGTAACTATAAACGTAACAGCTACTCCAACATTAACGGCTAACTCATCTCAGGCTACAATTTGTTCAAGCCAAACAGCAACACTTACAGCAAGTGGCGCAACTAACTATACCTGGACACCAGGTGGAACCGGCGGAACAATTACTGTAACTCCAAATGCAAATACTACTTATACTGTAACAGGTGCAAATGGTAATTGTGTTTCTACAGAAACGGTAAGTGTGGGTGTTACTCCGTCTCCAACAATTACGGTATCGGCTTCGTCTGCTGCCGTGTGCTCCGGACAAACAGCAACACTTACAGCAAGTGGCGCAACAACTTATACCTGGATGCCTACCGGAACTAACAATGATACACTTACAGATGCTCCAACAAGTACAACTATTTATACTGTAACAGGGGATAATTCGGGTTGTACAAACACACAACAAGTAAGTGTAACCGTTAATCCTATACCAACAGTTGCTCCTGTAGCAAGCCAAACGGTTTGTTCGGGTGCACAAGTAGCTCCTATAAACTATAGCGCGGGAACTTCAACTGTAAACTGGACTAATACAAATATTAATATTGGTATTGGCGCAAGCGGTTCGGGTAACATTGCCGGATACACTGCACCAAATGTTGTAACACAGCAAATAGGAATTATTACTGCAACGCCAACTGATAACGGAACAGGTTGTTCGGGAACGGCAGAAACATATACGGTAATCATAAACCCGGCTCCAACTGCTGTTGGCGGTCAGGTTGACAGCGCAAAATGCGGAGTTGCTAATGGTGGTGTTACCGGTATTACTGTATCGGGCGGCACTCCGGCTTATACTTACCAATGGTATAACAACGGTGTTATTATGGCGGGAGAAACAAATCCTACTTTAAGCAACGTTGCAATTGGTAATTACAGCGTATTAATTTCGGATGCTAACGGATGCTCTGCTGCAGCGACTGCAACAAGCTTTACGGTAAACGGTTCTATTGCAGTGGTGGCTTCGTTTACAGCTAGTGTTTATACCGGGCAAGCTCCTTTAAATGTTGTGTTTACTAACGGAACTATCGGTGCATCTTCATACAACTGGAACTTAGGAAACGGAACTACAACAGGGCCAACCGCAGCTACTACCTATAATGCAAGCGGTACTTACACAGTTATTTTAACTGCATCAAACGGTACTTGCTTTGATACGGCATCAGCTGTAATAATTGTAGACGCTTCTACCAGTATCGTTATACCGAACATCTACTCGCCAAATGGCGACGGACTGAATGATATCTTTTTTATCACCACCACAGGCATGAGAACTCTACATTGCGATATCTTTAACCGGTGGGGTCAATTAGTATATACTTTAAAGGGCCCTAATGATTCGTGGGACGGAATTCTGAATAATGGCAACGCCGCCTCAGAAGGAACTTACTACTATATCCTCAATGCAGAAGGGTACGATGGTAAAACGTACAAAGCAGAAGGCCATCTTACTTTAGTGAAATAAAATGCTTTTTTTAACCTTAAAGGCTCTCCAAACGGAGGGCCTTTTTTGTTGGCATCTAACAGATTGTTTATATCGTTTTAGCTGTTTTCAGAAATCCACTGCCGGCTGAGGTTTTTGACCCTTTTATATTAATTAAAGTAGGTTTTGGCTACCTTGCAGCTAATTCAGATATCCAATAATACTCTTATATTGATTTACTCTCCGGCCCATTGTGGCTTAAATTTGATATAATATGAGGGGCTATCGGTAGCCACTATTACCCACTGAACAAATAACTTTATAAACAAATGATAAAATTTAAACATAGCCTGATTATCGTGCTTGTTTTTGCAATTCAGCACATCTCATTTTCACAAACTAATATCGACTTTGAAACCGGAAATTTGAATGGATGGACGGGATACATTGGAGCAAATATGAATTCCAATGTTTCATTTACTTCCTGTCTAACAACAGTTAACCAACCTTTAAACGGAACTAATTTAAATATGATTGTAAAGTCTTACTTTTCAATGATGACCACTGCAGCTCCTGCTGACCCCTACGGAGGTTTTGCGCTGACCAGCCCTCTTGGTGGCGTTGATGTAATCCGTTTAGGTAATGAAAACACGAATGTAAATGAAGGTGGAGATTGTTCTACTCCAAAAAATTGTTCAAACACAGGTCCTGCTTATTGCTCAACCATTTGTGGAACACCTGTTGGAAGCAGCTACATAGAATCTCCGGCAGAAGCAGTTATACAAACCTTTGCAGTAACTTCAGCAAACGCTTTACTTACTTATGCCTGGGCAGCAGTATTAAATGACGGAGGACACCCCACCGGAGAAGAACCCTATTTTGAAGTAAAAATATATAACCAAAGCGGAGTTGAGCAAACTTGTTTTACTAACAGAATTATACAAAAAACGGGAGTAACAACTCCTGGCTGGACAAAATCCGCAACAAAGAATTGTTGGTACGGGTCTAGTCCCGCAATGGATGTTTACTACAAATCCTGGACAACGGTAAACGTTCTTTTATCTAATTACATCGGGCAAAATGTAACCGTACGTTTTGCGGTTGCGGGTTGCGTAGATGGAGGTCATTTTGGCTACGCGTATTTTGATGCAAAAACTGGCCCTGCTACAATTACTCCGTCAAACGCTTCGCCTTGCGGAAGTCAAACACTTACATTATCAGCACCTGCCGGTGTTTCGGGTCCTTATTCCTGGACCGGCCCCGGAATTGTTTCGGGTGCAAGTACTGCAACTGTAACAGTTAACGCGGCAGGAACGTATACGCAATCAGTTGGCACCGGCACATGTGTTGCCACAATGACAGCAACCGTTACTTATAGCGGCGGACCAAGTGTTACGGCCAGTGCAGGCTCACCAACAATATGCAATGGGGGAGGCCCTGTGATACTGACAGCGGGCGGCGCAACCACTTATACCTGGAGCGCCAATGCAGGAAGTGTAACAACAAGTACTGCAAGCGTCAATCCGGGTTCTACAATAGTTTATACGGTTACAGGAGGAACAGCGGGTTGTACCGGAACTCAAACAGTTCAGGTTACAGTAAATCCAATACCAACATTAACATTAACCGCAGCGCCAGCAACAGTTTGTACAGGTGGCACAACTACACTTACTGCAAGTGGTGCAAGTACATATACCTGGAGTGCGAATGCAGGAGGAGGATCTGCTACAACTGCAACGGTTAGTCCGGGCGGCGCAACAATTTATACGGTAAGCGGCACCAGCTTAGCTGGATGTATAGGATCTCAAACTATAAATGTAACAGTAAGCCCAACTCCAACAGTAACAATCAGCGGTACTTCAACTTTATGTTCGGGCAATCCCGTAGTACTTACCGGCGCAACAGCTACAACATATACCTGGGGCACCGGCGCAACAACAAATACGATTTCGGTTACACCACCCACAGGTACAACAACCTATACATTAACCGGAGCCAACGGCCCGTGTACCGCAACGGCAGCTATAACTGTAACGGTAACAGCTACGCCAACATTAACAATTAGCGGCACAACAAGTTTATGTTCGGGAGGAAGTACAATTTTAACGGGAGCCACGGCGGCAGGTTACACCTGGAGTGCAAATGCGGGAAGTGTAAATACAAGTACAGTAAGTGTTACTCCACCTGTAGGAACAACCAATTATACATTAACAGGAGCAAACGGCATATGTGTTACCACAAAAACAATAAGCGTAGTTGTAAGCACAACACCAACGGTAGCAATTACCGGAACAAGTAATTTGTGTTCGGGAAACCCGGTAGTACTTACAGGTGCTACTGCTACAAATTATACCTGGAGCACCGGCGCTACTACAAATACAATTTCAGTTACACCGCCCGTTGGTAATACAACATATACATTAACGGGAGCGAACGGAATTTGTACCGCAACAACAGCGATAACCGTAACCGTTACAGCTACACCAACACTTGCAGTAAATAGCGCAAGTATATGCAGCGGACAAAGCGCTGTGCTTACAGCAGCCACTGCAAATACTTATACCTGGAGTACAGGAGCAAATACAAATACAATTTCTGTAACGCCACCGGTTGGAACAAATACCTATACCGTTACCGGAGATAATGGCAACGGATGTACGGTAGTGAAGACAGCAACAGTAACAGTAAGCGCAACACCAACAGTAGCGATAACGGGAACAAGTAATTTGTGTTCCGGTAATCCGGTAGTACTTACCGGTGCCACGGCTACTAATTATACATGGAGCACGGGCGCGACAACAAATACAATTTCAGTTACGCCTCCCGTTGGTAATACTACGTATACTTTAACAGGAGCGAACGGAGTGTGTACTGCAACAACAGCGATAACGGTAACCGTTACAGCTACGCCAACACTTGCAGTAAACAGCGCAAGCATATGCAGCGGACAAAGCGCAGTGCTTACAGCGGCCACCGCAAATACTTATACCTGGAATACCGGAGCAACCACAAATACAATTTCGGTAACGCCACCGGTTGGAACAAATACCTATACCGTAACCGGAGATAATGGTAACGGGTG
Organism: Bacteroidia bacterium; assembly: GCA_038214655.1. Lineage (GTDB taxonomy): Bacteria > Bacteroidota > Bacteroidia > B-17B0 > Aurantibacillaceae > PALSA-968. The sequence continues at coordinate 87,728 of JBBQRR010000007.1, forward strand.
CGTTGTTATAAAAACGGCCACCGTTACTGTAAATGCTACACCAACAGTTACCATAAGCGGCGCCGGGCCGATATGTAGCGGAACAACGATTATTCTCACCGGAGCCGCAGCCACAAATTATACCTGGATGCCGGGCGGACAAATAACAAGTACCATAAGTGTTACACCACCGGCAGGAACAAATACGTATACTTTAACAGGAGCCAACGGAACCTGTACAGCAAGCGCCATTGCGTTTGTGGATGTATCTCCAACGCCAACTATTACCATTACAGGAGCTGCACCGATTTGCTCGGGCCAAAGTGTAGTATTAAGCGGCGGCACAGCAAGCACATACACCTGGAGTGCCAATGCAGGAAGCGTTAATACGAGCACAGCAAGTGTTACACCCGGGGGCACTACAGTTTATACATTAACAGGAACAACAGGAAGCTGCACAAGTTCTGCAACTACTACAGTTACCGTAAATACAACGCCAACTTTAAGCTTACCATCAAGCACGTATACTATTTGTAACGGTAGTTCTACGGCCATTTCTGTAAACGGCGCAACTACATTTACATGGACAACAGGCACAGGTTTAAGTTGTACTCTTTGTGCAAATCCCAATGCAAATCCTACAACAACTACCATTTATACAGTAACGGGCACAACAGGAACTTGTTTAAGTGCACCGGCAACAGTTACGGTAAATGTAAATCCATTGCCAACAATAACTGCAGTACCTTCTTCAAGTACAATTTGTTCTTCTAACAGTTCAACAATAACAGCTGGCGGGGCAAATACATATACGTGGTCGCCGGCGGGTAGTTTAAACAGCTCAACAGGAACACCTGTTGTTGCAACACCTACAGCAAATACAACGTACACAATAACAGGAACTGATGTAAATGGTTGTGTAAACACAAACACGGTGACCATAAATGTTGCGCCAACACCAACCTTAACTATTAATGCAGTGCCGGGCGCAGTATGCGCGGGACAAAGTGTGGTGCTTAACGGAGCAACGGCTACAACATATACCTGGAGTGCTAATGCAGGAAGCGTAAACACAGCTACCGCCACAGTTACCCCAAGTATTACTGATACTTATACCTTAACAGGAAGTATCGGAACTTGTACATCAAGCGCGGTAACTACAGTAACCGTAAATCCTGTTCCCATAATAGGCACAGCAAGTACAACCGCTGCACCTTGCGGACAAAGTACAGGTTGTATCAACAGTGTTTCTGTAAGCGGTGGTACACCTACTTTTACCTATACATGGAACGGAGGAACACCGTCAACCTCTTCACAAAATTGTAATATACCTGCGGGCTCTTATACATTACTTGTTACTGATGCAAACGGATGTACAGCAACGCAAATATTTTCTGTCGCCAATCAAAACGGCCCTGCAGCACCTACGGTTGCAGCAAGTGGAACTATCGTTTGCGTGGGCAGCACAATAACGTTAACGGTTAATCCTATTGTGGCAGGGACAACTTATACCTGGACAGATATTACCGGCACAACCCCGGGCACATCGTATACCGTAACAAATATTAATCCTCCCGGAACTTACAACATCAGCGTAACAGCAACCGATGGTAACGGATGTATCAGCGCGGCAACAATTGTTCCTATAACCGTAAACGCGTTGCCAACTATTGCAGCAAATGCTTCAGCTACTTTTCTTTGTTCGGGACAAACTGCTACTTTAACTGCAACGGGCGCTACTAATTATACCTGGACGCCGGGTGGCGCAACAACTAGTACAGTAAGTGTTACACCGGGAACCAATACCATTTACACTGTAACGGGAGATAACAACGGATGCGTGAGTACACAAACAGTTGCTATAGCTGTAAATCCACCATTGGTAATTACCGTGAATCCATCTACCAACAGTATTTGTTCCTCTCAAAGCGCAACACTTACGGCAAGTGGTGCAAGTACGTTTACCTGGATGCCAAATGGTTCAACAGCTACAACCATAACAGTTACACCTAACACAACAACAGTGTATACCGTAACCGGAGATAGTTTAGGATGTACCGCCCAACAACAAGTAACTATAACAGTAACGGCCACTCCAACTTTAACGGCTAATGCAAGTGCAAATACAATTTGTTCTTCTCAGAGCGCAACTCTTACTGCAAACGGCGCCACAAATTATACCTGGACGCCGGGTGGAACAGGAGGAATAATAACCGTAACTCCTAACACCAACACAATCTATACTGTAACCGGTGCTAACGGAACTTGCGTAACAACTACAACAGTAAACATAAATGTTACACCATCACCAACTGTTAGTACAACCGCATCGGCTCCAAGTGTGTGCGCCGGACAAACTGCAACTTTAACTGCGAGTGGGGCAACAAATTATACATGGACACCTACAGGAGCAAACAACGATACTTTGATTGATGCACCAACAAGTACAACTGTTTACACCGTAACGGGAGATAATGCAGGCTGCACAAATTCCCAACAGGTAACCGTTACAGTAAATCAATTACCAACGCTTGCTGCAGTGGGCAACCAAACTGTTTGCTCGGGCGGACAAGTAAATACAATAAATTATAGTGCAGGAACTGCAACCGTAAACTGGACTAATTCTAATATTAATGTTGGAATAAATGCAAATGGAACGGGTACTATAAACGGATATACAGCTCCTAACGTAGTAACACAGGAAACTGCAATTATCACTGCAACTCCGATGGATGCAGGAACGGGTTGCACAGGCATAGCTCAATCGTACACGGTAATTATAAATCCTATTCCAACTGCATTGGGCGGCCAGACCGATAGCGCAAAATGCGGATTACTTAATGGTGGGGTTACGGGTGTTACTGTGTCGGGTGGTACTCCGGTATATACTTACCAATGGTACAATAACGGTGTTATTATGACGGGCGAAACAAATCCTACGCTTGGCAACGTAGGCGCAGGAACGTACAGTGTTTTAATTACCGATGCAAACGGATGTACTGCTCCCGCAAGTGCTACAACATTTACAGTTAGCGGATCGCCGGCGGTTATTGCTAATATTACCCCACCTGTTTCGCAAGGGCCCGCTCCCTTAAATGTTGTTTTTGTAAACAACACAACGGGCGCCACTTTCTATAGCTGGAACTTCGGTAACGGACAAACTTCTTCCGCGCAAACTCCTACCGCAATTACATATACTGCTCCGGGAACTTATACGGTTCTTCTTACAGCTACCAATGGTGGTTGCTTAGATACCGACACTGCTATCGTTATCATCGATGCGCCGGTTGTTATCAATGTGCCTAACGTTTTTTCTCCTAACGGAGACGGCATCAACGATGATTGGTTTATCCAATGCACCGGCATACGCGATTTGCATTGCGATATCTTTAACCGCTGGGGACAGCTGGTATACCAACTTTTGGCTCCAAACGACGTGTGGAACGGGGTTATGAATAACGGTAATCATGCCTCCGAAGGCACGTATTACTACGTTTTAGAAGCCACCGGCTTCGACGGAAAATCTTATAAGTCGCATGGCTGGTTATCATTGTTTAAATAGTGTTTCTTTAGTTTAGTTTAGTTTAGTTCGGCAGGGCTCCCAAATCATCGGGAGCCCTGTTTGTTATTAATTCCGTACCTTTGCGGCTTATAACAAAACATGACACAAACATTTGAAGAACTAGGTTTATCAGACAAAATAATTAAGGCAATTACTGAACTCGGTTTCACCGAACCAACACCTATACAACAGCAAACCATACCTTTACTGTTAAAACACAAAACCGACCTTGTTGCGCTTGCCCAAACAGGTACCGGAAAAACCGCTGCTTTTGGTTTACCGCTTTTATCAGAAATGGATTTTTCTGAACATAAAACAAAAGCCTTAATACTTGCCCCAACGCGCGAACTTTGCGTACAGATAAGCACCGACTTAAAAAAATACGCCAAATACATTAACGGATTAAGAGTTACTGAAGTTTATGGCGGCGCAAGCATTGAAGGACAAATCAGAGCCATCAAGCAAGGCGCCCATATTATCGCAGCAACTCCGGGCAGGTTAATTGATTTACTAAAAAGAAAAGTAGTAAACCTTAAAGATGTTGAAGTTGTAATTTTAGATGAAGCCGATGAAATGCTTAACATGGGTTTCAAAGAAAGCATTGACACCATTTTAGAAAAAACTCCTGAAACAAAAAATGTTTGGTTGTTTTCGGCCACCATGCCCAAAGAAGTAGCACGCATTGCGTCTGCTTACATGAGTACGCCAAAAGAAATTAGTGTAGGAAAGAAAAATGAAGGTGCTGCAAATATTGAGCACTTGTATTACAGTGTGCAAAGCCGCGACAGGTATCCTGCATTAAAACGTGTGGTAGATTTTAACCCGGATATTTACGGAATTATTTTTTGCCGTACCAAAATAGAAACACAGGAAGTTGCCGATGCATTTATTAAAGACGGTTACAGCGCAGATACTTTGCACGGCGATTTATCGCAGGCGCAGCGTGATTTTGTAATGAAACGTTTTCGTAATAAAAATATTCAGCTGTTAATTGCTACTGATGTGGCAGCGCGCGGATTAGATGTAAAAGATATTACACACGTAATTAATTACAATTTACCCGAGGATACTGAGAGCTACACGCACCGCAGCGGACGTACAGCACGTGCCGGAAAAATGGGTGTGAGTATTTCTTTAGTAACGCCAAAAGACAGTTACAAAATAAGAGAAATTGAAAAGATGATTAACAAAAGTTTTACGCGCATGAATGTACCTACGGGTGTTGAGGTGTGCGAAAAACAATTGTTTCACCTGGTAAATAAAATTCACCACATCGAAGTAAACGAAGCAGAGATTGAATCTTATCTTCCAAAAATTATGGAAGAGCTGAAAGAATTGAGCAAAGAAGATTTAATTAAACGTTTTATATCCGAAGAGTTTAACCGCTTTTTAGCTTATTATCAGCAGGCGCCTGATTTAAATAAAGGCAGCGATCGTGGTACTTCAAGCGGTATGAGCAGGTTCTTTATTAATTTAGGTGAGCTTGATGGATTGCGCTGGCAGTTCTTAAAAGATTATTTAGCCGACTCGTCGGGTGTTACAACACAGCATATTTTTAATGTGGATGTAAAAAAGAGTTTCTCGTTTTTTGAAACAGAAGTAAAAAATGCAGCAGCGTTTTTAGCTATAAACGAAAAGGAGCTTTTGTTTAACGATCGCAAAGTGCAGATAGAAGTTAGTGCCGGCAAAGAAAGAAGCGGCGGCGGCGAAAGAAAAAGCTATAGCGACGGTGGAGAAAGAAAAAGTTACGGTGGCGGCGGCGGAAGTCGTGGTGGTTACGGTGACAAGAAGAGCGGTGGTTACGGCGCAGAAAAGAAGAGCGGCGGCTACGGCCCTAAGCGTGAAGGCGGCAGTGGTTTTGGCGGTAAACGCGAAAACGGCGGCGGCGGATATAAAGGAAAAAAAGATGATGCTTCGTCGAGCGGATATGCAAGGCGCACAGGCGGTTCAAGTGATTTTAAAAAGAAGAGCTTTGGCAGCAGTGATAAACCTGCAAGTACGCGCCCAAGGTCAAAAAGAAAGTTTAACGACTGATATGCCGAGGCGAACTAAATTATGCCAAATATTTGGGTTTTAGGTCGCTCTGCATTGTACCGTGCTATGTTTTAAAACGGAATGGTACAAATTGTCAGTTTAAAGCTTTTGGAACAGGATTTGAATAACTCTGTCAGACCGAGCGTAGTCGAGGTCTTGGTGCACGGTTCTCGACTACGCTCAGTCAGACAGAAATAATAAAATAAAACAACATGTACGGATTTGATATGGGTTTAATGCTTTTGGCACTTGCATTTGCGGTGCTTGGCATGATTATACAGTTTAGGTTAAAGGGTAAAATAAAAAAGTACTCGGAGGAACCTTTAAAATACAGCGGAAAAGAAATTGCTGAAAAAATGCTGAAGGACAGCGGTATTTATGATGTGCAGGTTACGCACCAGCCGGGTTTTTTAACCGATCATTATAATCCTGCCACCAAGGTTGTAAATTTAAGTGAAGACGTTTATAACGGTAAAAACATTGCGGCTGCGGCAATTGCCGCGCACGAGTGCGGGCACGCAGTACAGCATGCAGATTCTTACGCATGGTTAAAAATGCGTACTACGCTGGTGCCGGTTGTGCAAATAAGTTCAACTATTATGAATGTAATTATGTTTGCATTTATTTTTGCGGCTTACAGTTTACCACATTTAGGAAATAATTTATTATTGGTTGTAATTATTTGTCAGGCGGCATTAACTTTATTTGCCGTGATAACATTGCCTGTTGAAGTTGATGCTAGTCGCCGCGGATTAGCCTGGCTCAACTCTGCCGGGATTATGTATGGCGAAGAGCACGAACACGCCAAAGACGCTTTAACATGGGCTGCTTATACTTATTTTGCTGCTGCGCTTGGAGCAATTGCTTCTTTGATTTATTTGATACTGCGTTATACAAGTAATAGCAGGGATTAGTAAATTTAGTTTCAGGTGAGGTAAAAATTAAGGGAGTCAGTAAGGACTCCCTTTTATATTTAATAGATCGTCGGTTTTGGAATATTTGAAAAAATTGATTGAATATTTAGTTTAAAGCAGGCGTTTTTCAAAGAAAAAAAAATTACCTACTTTAGTATGAACAAATAAAAATCGTTTATGAAAAAAACCATTTGTATTATAATTTTTTTCGTTTTAAGCTTTCAAATAAAAGCGCAATTTGTGGCAACAATGGAAATAAAAGAATGGGTTGCGGGCCTTTGTGATCAAAATAATGTGTACGTTATTTTACCTATTTCTAAAAAACAGATAGAAGCCAAATGCCCGCTCTCAAATAAAGAAATTACAAAACGACTGAACAACGAGGTTCAATTTTTAAAGGACAGCACCAAATACAATGATAAAGGAATGGTAAACCTTATTATTAATTGTAAGGGCGAGGTAGTGAGGTGCGAGATAGATAATAAAACAAGGCACCCCGAATTGGATAAACAGATTGTAACTATTTTTAACGCTTTGGGCGAATGGAAACCCGGAAAAGTGAGTGGAAGCAAAGTTGATACAGCACGCTTGTTCAGCTTTGATATTAAGGATGGGAAAATAACAGTGAACTGATTATGACATTTCAGATTAAAAAAAAATATCGCTTAACTACCACCGTCTGGAGCGGAGGCACCACCACGCAATTATTTATTTTTCCGCCCGAGGCGCGTTACGACCAAAGAAATTTTTTATTTAGAGTAAGCACTGCTGAAGTTAAGATAGAGCAAACAGTTTTTACATCTTTGCCCGGCTTTAAAAGAAAATTGATGCTGCTTAACGGAAGTTTAGCTGTTAACCATAAAAACCAATATAGCAAAACGCTTAATAAATTTGAGCAGGACGAATTTGATGGCGGCTGGGAGACGAGTGCTATTGGAAAAGTAACTGATTTTAATTTGATGCTTGCGCGCGGTAAAGAAGGCGGGATAGAAGCATTTTTTTTAAAAGCAGGTGAAGAAAAAGAAATTAATTTGGAAAAAATAAATTACGCCGGTTTTTATTTTTACAAAGGCGCGGCTGAAATTAGGTGTGGCGATTCAAAAATAGAAGCAGAACAGGGAGATTTTTTAAGTGTGGAAGAATTTTTACCGAATGAAAAAGTAACAATAAAATCGAAAGAGGACAGTGAGATTGCTTCGGTGAATGTTAAGGTTTAATTTATTACAGTCCCTCCAACTCCTTCAAATAGTACCGAGGCGTAACAGGCTCTAACATGCTCCCTTTATTTTCGGTCGCTCGGCATTACGCCATGTCTTCTAATTCTTTTAATGGTATGGCGTAATCGTATTGCAAATCTTCGTGCATTTTAGAGATGGAGAGTTTTATTTTTAGTACCTGGCGCTCGTACATGTTTTTTAGCACCTGACTTTTTTCAATGTTAAGGCCGGTGGCTTTTAGTTTGTGGCAAAAGTAAATGAGCAATTCGGTTTCGGTTTGTTTGCTGCCCGAGTATTTGCTGTATTTGTTTAGTATGCGTAAAATTTTGCGCAATGTTTTTTTGGCTAAGTAAACATGGCTAATGTTTACCTCGGTAAATAAAACATCGGCGTCTTCTTTAATATTTTTAATGTAAGCGGGCTCGTCGTGCGCCTCGTAAAGTAAATAGGTGAGAAGTTCTTTGTTTTCTTTTTTGTGCTTGGCAAGGCGCATGCAAAGCTCAAGCACTTGCTTTGGTGGCAGGCCTTCCAGTTCTTTTTTTAAATCGCCAAGGCTTGCAGCTTTCATCGTTTTGGCTTTAGCGGTTTAAGTAAATCTTCGAGTCCGTTTGATTTTATAACAAACATGGTTTCCAGCAAAACTCCCAATTTTCCATTGGGAAAACCCTTTCGGCTAAACCACTCTAAATAAGATACCGGCAAATTGCAAAGCACCACACCTTTAAATTTACCAAAGGGCATTTGCATTTTAACGAGTTCTAAAAGTAGGGTGGGGTCGGGGGTGTTTTCCATCTATTTTTAATCTACGTAAGCTTCCTGAATAACCGTTTTTACTTTGTAAATTTCTTTTTCAGATAACTTATCTAAAATTTTAATAATACGTTTTCTGTCTATCGTTCTTATTTGATCAAGAACCACCCAACCTTTGGTTTTGTTATGTTTTACTTCTACTCTTGTAGGGTAATGTTTCGAGGCACTGGTCATCGGTGCTATAACGATAGTATGCAAATACTTATTCATTTCATCCGGCGAAATAATAACGCAAGGCCGCGTCTTTTTCATTTCGCTGCCAATTGTTGGATCAAGATTAACCAAAACAATTTGATATTGCTTTAGCTCCATTCTTCAAAGTTTTCGTCTTCAAAAACATCGGCCATTAAGGATTTGTCATCGCCATTTTCACGCATTTTTTTAAATGATTTTTCCCACCCTTTGCGCGAAGATGTTTTCGGTTTTAAAATGATGTATCCCTTTTCGAGAATTAATTCAAGTGTGTCTTGAATGTTATACTTTTCAAGTAAGGTTTTTGATAATCGGATTCCTTTAGAATTGCCGATTGAAATTAAGGAGATATCCATGGCTATTGGTATGTAATTACAAAGTTATTACATTACTTTATAACTTCCAAATTAAATTTAGAAATACGCTGCCGGTGCGTCAATGGTCATTTCTCCACGTAATCTAAATCCTTGCCAAAAGTTTCTTCTAAAAAGTACAAGGCCACAAAAGCAATGGCCATAATAATAGCGCCGGTAACAACCGTTGCGGTAATACCATCTTTACCAAAAAGACTGGCCATGTAAGCAAGCAAATACGAAATTAAAATAGTTGAGCCCCGCACAAAATTTGGCGCTGTGGTAGTTGCGGTTGAGCGTATGTTTGTGCCAAATAATTCGGACGCGGTGCTAATAAATACTGCCCAATAGCCTGTGGCAAAACCAATAATTAAAATGATGATGTAAAAAGTATTTACCGAGTTGCCTCCCAATGTAAAGTAAGCGGACATAGCGGCAACGGTAAAAAATAAAAACAAAGCCAAAGTTTTTTTACGGCTCTTCCATACCTGCGATATTAATCCGCAAAGCAAATCGCCAACGGTAATGCCGGTATAGGCAAACATAATGGCGCGGCCCGCTGTAATCAATTTTGCGTTTTCGGGATTGCCGCTAAGCTTACCGTAAAGTTCGGGCGAAAATAAAACCAGCGTGCCCATTACATACCAAACAGGCACTGTAACAAAAATAATACATAAATATTTTACCAATCTTTTTCGGTTGCCAAATAAATCAAAAAAGTTTCCAAGTTTTACATTTTCAGTTTTTACATTTTTATACATGCCCGATTCAAAAACACCGATGCGCAAAACTAAAAGTGCAAGGCCCATGGCGCCTCCTAAAAAATAAGAGTTGCGCCAGTTTTCTATTACGTCGCCCATAAAGCCCGCTACCACCGCACCAAAAACACCCACAGTTGCAACTATCATTGTGCCAATGCCGCGTTTTTCTTTGCTCATGCTTTCGCTAACCAATGTAATTCCCGCACCTAACTCGCCCGCCAATCCAAATCCTGAAATAAAACGTAATGTCGCATACCAATCAGTAGTTTGCACAAAGCCATTGGCAATATTTGCCAGCGAGTAAGTTAAAATAGAACCAAATAAAACCGTGAGCCTTCCTTTTTTATCACCTAAAATTCCCCAAAACAAACCGCCAATAAGCATGCCGCCCATTTGCCAGTTCAGTAATTGTTTTCCGTAATAAGAATTTAGTTCAAGTAATTTTTCGGGCGTGAAATTTGGAAACTGATTAGCAAGAATTTCTTTTAAACTTACCGAGCGCTCAACACCAAAAAGTAAAATATCGTAAATATCTACAAAGTACCCCAGCGCGGCTACTATAATAAGTTTGTTAAGCGCTTTGCTGCTATTCATAAATATTTTTTCCGATTTTAATCTCCCTCGCTACCTTCTAATCCCTAACCACTATTCCCTATTCACTAATTAGCGTCTCCGCCAAAAAATTTCTCCTCGGCAATGTCGGCATTATTTGCCACTTCATACAGCACCTGATCTAACAAGGCTTCTGTTGTGTGTTCCTTAGCCAAAGCGGCCTGACAAATAAGCGTCTCGCAGGGAGTGCCATCCGCACGTTTATCGGTAGTAACGGTAATGCTGGTATAATTACCAAAACCCGATTCTTTAATAAGGCTATACAGGTTAAGGTTAGTGTTAAACTCGCCGATGCGGCTGTTCATGTAAAAGGCTGGCTTTCCAAAAAAGCGAGTTTCTACTTCCCAGCAATAAACAAACTGGTAGCGCCAGGTTTCGTCTTTTAGCTTTATGGCCACATCTAAGCGCCATACGTTTGGAGAAACTTCTTCGATTTTATATTTCCACTTGGTAGAAATATTGGTGAGTGCGGTTTTTAAATCTATCATAAAAAAATGGTGTAAATGTTTTGCAATTTACACCATTTTTTATTTTGTTAAAATATATTTCTTACTTAATCAGGCTAACATTTCCGGTTTTAATATGCTGTTTACCCGATATGTCTTTATAATTAATTTCCCACACATAAACATCTTCCTGCATAATATCGCCACCACTCTTTAAAGCGCCGTCCCAGCCTTTATTAATGTCGCCCGATTCGAATAATTTTTGGCCCCAACGATTAAAGATTACCATCTTAAACGATTCGGTTTCGTACACACCAAAAGCTTCGGCTTTAAATATGTCGTTTCTACCGTCGTAGTTTGGCGTAAACGCGTTAGGAACATAAATAACATTATCCGGGTCAATTTTTACAAACTCTATTACCGAATCTTTACAGCCAAACTGGTTTGTTACCAGTAAAGATATCTGGTAAAGCCCCGGTGCGCCAAATTCGTAATTCGGATTCTTAATAGTTGTAGTCATCAAGCCTGCAATATTCCAATACCAAGCGTTACCTACACCTGTTGAGGTATTGATAAAATTAATTTTTGGCTCAAGGATAGTGGTGTTACCCGGGTTTGCATAGAAAGAAGCGTGCGGCTGCGGATGCACAATAATTAAACCTGTTTTAGTAACAGCATCTTTACAACCGTTAGGATCCACATAATTTAATTTAGGAGAATAAGTTCCGGGTATTGAATAAACATTAAACGGGCTTGATGAAGTGGATGTTTGCCCGTTTCCAAAGTTCCAGTTAAATGTTCCGCCAGGAGGTGTAACGTTTGGCGTAAATAAAATGGCAACACTTGGTTCGCAACCCTGCGTTGTATCTACCGTAAAATCAACCAAAGGTTTTGCAAAAACCTGCACTTGTATGCTGCTGCTATCGGGACAAGGAGTGCCTCCATTAACAACATATTTAATAAAGTGATAAGGAGGTGTTAAGTTAGAAGATACACCTGCAGTGTTAGGACTAAATACTCCGGTTACACCTACAGGGCCTGTCCAAACACCACCCGAAGATGCCGCCTGAATCTGAACCGAATTATCATATACACAGAACGGACCAATTGGATTTATTAAACCTGATTGCCATAAGCTGACAGTGTAAATAACCGAGTCCTTCATCATACACTGGCCGCCTGCCGTTAAAATAAGTAAGTGCGGCCCTACGCCCGATGTTGCGGGGTTAAATGTTGCGCTTCCAAAACCGTTGTTTGCGCTTATACCTGCACCAGCCCATGTTGCTTGTTCCTGAACAGGAGCTCCGGTGTTTATATCTGTAAAAGTAGCTTGCACAGTTGTTGCCGACATATTGCTACAGAAAGCAGCATTAGGAGGCATATTAATGTTAAATGGTTTTATAACCGAAATAGTAAACGTATCTTTTTTAGAGCAACCACCTGCTATAGATGTAGTAGTAAATGTATACGTTGTTGTTGCCTGAGGCTGAATTATAGTTACTGCCGGCGGATTTAATGTACCTATTAAACCTGTAGACGGAGATAAATTATACGTATACATATTTGGCGTTGCAACACTACTGCACCAGCCAAATGTTGCTGTTGGCCTTTGTTGCGCCGAAGAAGGCCAGTAAAAACCTGTAGCCGTTAAAGTTCCGCAAGTTGGGTCAGTATCACTTACTACTGTCAAGGATGGGTAAACGGTAGAGGTAGAACAGTCAACCACACAATTTAAAGTGTAATTGTATTGGCCCGGAAATTCAAAACAAACTTCTACAACAAGGTTAGATACTCCGTCCCACTCGTAAGCCTGCGCAAAAGTAAATAAGTTTGCACCTAATACTACGTTGTAGCTGGCGGCAGAATAAACGTTGGTTAAACCGTTAATTAAATCGTTTTGAGTTGGGAAAACGCTATAAGTTGTTTGCGCGGTGCAACCTAAACTAACATTAAAGTTAGGGTAAGCTATTGCACCGTTAATTTGCGTACAGCTAAAAGTGATTGAATTTATTTTTCCGGCAGAGATACCTGCAGCGCCTAGTTCGGCGGCTGTATAAATATACTGCGCACGCATCTTGGTATAAAAATTACCAAAAGGTGTTGGATAAGAAAAACTGCTGTTACCAACTACGTTGGCAGGACCAACATACAGCGCTTGCGGATTTGTACAAGACGAAGATGAAAGTTGGCATTGTGTTGGAGGCGCACCACCAAACGAATAACTGATATAAGCCGAATCGTTTTTGCAAAGCGATTTTGGTGCAACCGTTAAGTAAACCGGAATTGGAATTGTATCTATCTTAAATAAATCGGCATAAAAACACATACCGTCATAGGCGGTTACTGTATATGTACCAAAACCTAAATTAGGCAATGTATAAGAAGTTTGATTTACGCCCGTATAAACCTGATTTACTCCGGGGCCGGTCATACTATAATTATATGGCGCGGGTTGTGCAGTATTAAGTGTAACCGTTGCAGCGCCCGTTGTTAAACCTATGCAGGTATTTGAAATAGTATGCCCCAAAGTTCCGCCGGGTACTTGTGTTAAAGTTATTCGTAACGAATCTATGCAGCCACTACTTATATAGGTAACGGCATAAACTTGTCCGTTAGTGGCATTGGCAACTAAAAGTGTATCGTTACTTCCCTGCGAGCCCGGAATGGCAACACCTGAAGAGTTATACCATTGAATATTTGTTGCACCCGCAGCAGGAACCACTAGATATGCCGCGCTGCCGCAAAAGTTTTTTGTTGCGCTTTGCGTTATTGGCGGAGCAATACCAACCACAACGGTTGTATCGTAAGCCCCGCAGTTTGGCGCTGTAACATGCACAGAATACGTTCCGGGAGCAAGGCCGGTACAAGGATTTGTATTTCCTACAAAAACACTTGCCGAGTTTTGCCAGGTATAACTATACGGGCCGGGACTTCCAATGGGTACAACAGCCGCGGTTCCCGAGCTGCCGCCCGGACAACTTGGTGTGCTGTTTGTAAGCGAAATACCTACCGAAGAGAATTGTAAAGTTGCCTGCACATACGTTGTGCAACCGTTAGCAGAAATTGCAGTTAAATAATAAGTATCACCTACGTTTCCGTTATTTACAAAAAGTGTATCGTTTACTCCATTGGGAGCAGCTATTGCTAAAGTCGTACTGTTTGGGCCGTACCATTGGTAAGAAATATATCCCGGAGGGCCAAGCAATTGCTGAACTGTATTACCGGCACACATATTAACGGGTATTTGTGTAGGCCCGCAATTAGCATCAATATAAGCATAGCCCCAGTGGCCGCCGTAAATACAATCGCCGGTTTGAAATTCTACCGTAACGTTTTGTCCTATGTAAGCAGTTAAATCAACACCTACTGTTGTCCATTTTTTATAGTATACAGAATACCACCATGAAGGATTAGGTGCGCCTCCTGCTAAGTAACCATCTGTCCATGTATTGTTAAATGAGCTGTATTGCGAAGCGCGGTGAAACGAAGTATCAGTTCCAACTGTGCTGGCGTCAATTTGATATTGGCCGCAACCGGCAATAATATTTCCTGATTGATCGCGCATAGTAACTTTAAAAAATGGTTGTTCGCCAATGGCATGGCCACCATCGTACAACACCACGGCATAGTAATAAGTAAACTGAGAATTTTGAATACCCACGTTCATAGTATAAACTAATCTTTCGGTTTCGTAATCATTATTTGCATTACCTAAACGGCAGGTAACACCACTTGCATAAGACGGAACGAAAGGAATATCAGAAAGGTGATTCATATTTACCGCGATGGAATCCCAACCAACACATCCTGCGGGAGGATTATTTACTGTTGGAGGAATTGACATAATGGTATGTCGGTTTGGTTTAGGAGTGCCTGCCGACCAGGATACAGCGGGTTGCGCGGGATTATTATTTCCCATAGTTACTATACCCGGTACCCAGGCAGGAGTAAAAGAACTCCATAATGTACCCAAAGAATTTGTATAAGTATCGCCTTGCCAGTTAGAAAAGTTAGCATTGCCAAAATCGGCATTTGGACAATAAGCGTTAGAAGGAGTAAGATTTATGATTGTTTTATTTGCAGAAGCATCGTAAGAAAGGCCAAAATTTTGTGTTGAATTTATAACTTGTGTGCCACTCTGTTTTCCCTGAATGAATTTTTTTATCAATGATTCAAAAACCTCTTTTTGCTCGGCAGGTTTCTGACTTCTTGCCTGCGCCTCTTTCCAGGCAGCAGCTTTGTCAAAACCGTCAATATCCTTAGCGGTATAGGTGGGATGGTTTTGTGCTACTAAAACGTAGCTAAAAATGGCAAGTAAAAGTGATAAGAAGCTTTTTTTCATTATAAGTGGTTTTTTCCTAGTGTAAAGATATAGATAAAAAATCGAATAAAACCTAATAAACTTCCCTTTTTTTTCAAAAATTAGGTTTCGGTTTTAAACAAGGTTTTACCTACCTATATATATACAGACAGCAATTCGTTAAAAAGGGTTGGGTAGCTCCTAAAATATTTTAGGCATTAGCGAAAAAGTCACGTTTTAAACGGAGCCATTTTAAGGCATTTTCCGACAATAATTTTTGTTGCAAAGCGGAGTTTTTGAGGTGTTCTTTAATGAGGGTTCCGGGGATGTTTTCGCCCAGCGGGAAGGGGTAATCGCTGCCTAGGGCCACAAAATCTTCACCCATAAATTCTATCAGATAATCAAGGGCTTGAGGGGCGTGAACGAGTGAATCTACGTAGAATTTGCCTTTGATATTTGAAGGGTGAACGGGGTTGTCGATTGCCACTAAATCGGGCCTGCAATCGTAGCCGTGCACGATGCGCCCGTGCGTAAAAGGAAAGGAGCCGCCGCCGTGAGCGAAGGCAACTCTAAGTCCCTTAACTTTTTCGAAAATTCCGGCAAAGAGCATCGAGCAAATTGCTCGCGATGTTTCGGCAGGCATGCCAACCAGCCAAGGCAGCCAATATTTTTGCATGTTTTGCTCGCCCATCATTTCCCAAGGATGCACAAAAACCGCCATATCCAAATCGCGACAGGCTTCAAAAAATCTAAGAAAAGTATTTTCGCTGAGGTTAAGCTGATTTACGTTGCTGCCAATTTGCACACCAACCAAACCAATTTTTTTACAACGCTCTAATTCTTGTATGGCCATGTCAATATCTTGCAATGGCACAGTGCCTAAACCAATAAATCTTTTTGGATGCAGTGAAACAACTTCGGCAATATGATCGTTGAGGTATTTACTAATCTCCAAACAATCAGCCGCCTTAATTCCATAATTAAACATCACCGGAATGGTTGATAAAACCTGCACATGAACGCCGTGCACATCGCACTCTTCAATTCTTTTTCCGGCATCCCAGCAATTACTTTCTATTTCTCTAAAAAATTTTGTGCCCTTCATCATTTTGGCGCAACACGGTTTATGATGCTCGAGATGAATAAATTCTCCGTAGCCGAATTTTTTTGCCCAGTCGGGTAAATTTTCGGGAAGGATGTGGGTGTGGATGTCGATTGTTAGCACGGCGCTAAGTTAGAAGTTAAAAGTGAAAAGGCAAAGGAGTATAAGGAGATAGTATAAGTGTAAGGAGGTACAAAAGTTGAGGTACGGGTACGAAATGGAAAAGAAAGGTGTAAGTAAAATAAACCTACTCGTAGTTAGCAGACAAAAAAACTTTTTTGGCAGTGGTAATGGCCACAGCGTTGTATTTTTTCTCAATGTAACCAATAATTTTATCGATGGTTTCTTTTGAGCCGGCATCGAGTGTAAGCATGTCTTTTGCAAAAACTTCGGTAAGTGCCAATTGATTTATTTCTTTTATTTTTTTCGGAATTTCGCCAAAGGCCAATTCGATGGAACGTTCTTTTAAAATGCTTTCAAACTCAACGGTTTTTTTATAAATAATGGCCTCGCAGTTTTTAATTTCTTTTTTGCGCAGAGCTAAATTTTGCTTTGCCTGTTCTTTAATAGCAGCAACCGAAATATAATCGATTTTATATTTTTTTAATACCTGCGCCTGTAAATCGGTAGGCACCGCTAAATCAATAATTATTTTTTTATCGGTATCTTTTTGTAAAAGTGTTTCAAAAATTTGCGGCGTAATAACCGGACTTTTAGAACCAGTGCAGGTAACTAAAACATCAAATCCGCCTTTGTAATTTTTTAAGGCACTCAATTCAAAGGCCTTGCCGCCCAATTCTTTTGCCAATTCTTTTGCTTTATCAAGCGAGCGGTTGAAAACAGTAAACGTAGAAAAATTATGTTTTTTTAAATATTTTGCCATTGTTGAATTGGTAGCACCCGCTCCAACAAAAATACAACGCGCATTATCTTTTACATTTTTTTGACGCATTAAACGGTAGGCCAAAGACACCACCGAAACCGGATTTTTGGCAATATTTGTCTCGGTAAAAACCTGTTTGGCAGTTTCAATAGTGTGCTTATTTAGCAAACGCATAAAATCGGAGGTTAATCCGTGTCCGCTGCATTTTTCGTAAGCCTGGCGAAACTGGGTGATGATTTCGCGTTCACCAACTACTAATGATTCCAGCGAAGAAGCAACGCGCAAAACATGATTAACCGCTTCGTGCGAATTAAAAATTTGCGCCGAGCCAACAAACTTTTTTATCTGAGAAGGCTTAAGCGTTTTATTTAAGAGCGAAAATAAATCGCTAAGAAAAGTCTTATCAATAATTTTTTTAGTAGTAAATAAAATCTCTACACGGTTGCAGGTAGAAAGAAAAACAAGTTCCTCTAAATGAAGTTTGTTTTTAACCTTGGTAAGAATGGTTTTTTCCTCTTTCGCGTCAATATGCAATTTCCCCAACTCCTTAATGTCGAAGTTTTTGTGGGTAACGGCCACGGTATAAAAAGCGCTTAAATTCATCTATTATTGCAAAGATGCTAATTACTAAGGGTTTGTTTGTCATTAAAGTGTCATACAGACTTTTATTTAGCTTGATTTTCATGATTTTTTTCTGGCGTGGCGAATAAATTATTCATAAACCAGATTAATGGCAAATGCGGCAATAAAAACTACTTTTGTGCAAATGATTATTCTGCCGCGCTATTTTCTGCATTTTGCTTTTAAGGGTACCAATTACCATGGCTGGCAATTGCAAAAAAACACACCCCTAACTTTGCAGCAAGTGATGCAGGAAAAATTAAGTTTGTTGCTGCACGAAAAAATTACGCTTATGGGCTGCGGCCGCACAGATGCGGGTGTGCATGCCCGTGAGTTTTACGCGCATTTTGACAGTGAAAAAACAGATTTGTTGGATGAAAAACATCAGTGGCTTTATAAAATGAATCGTTGTCTGCCAAGGGATATAGGGGTGTTTGGTATTTTGCCGGTGGTAGATAATGCCAGTGCCCGCTTCAGCGCTTTTGCACGCACTTATTTTTACAATATTCACCAAAAGCAGGACCCTTTTATAAATGATACCTCTTGGTTTTTGTATGGGGCGGTGGATATTGATTTGATGAACAAGGCGGCTCAAAAAATAATTGAAACCAGCGATTTTGAAAGTTTTACTAAGGGAAACAACAATCATCAACATTATATTTGCAAAGTTTACGAAGCAGTTTGGAAAAAGGAAAACCACAATATTGTTTTTACCATTCGCGCAAATCGCTTTTTGCGTAACATGGTGCGCGCGCTGGTAGGCACAATGATAGATGTTGGCACAGGTAAAATAAACATGGATGAGTTTGAAGAAATAATTAAATCGGGCAGCCGCACACAGGCAGGCACCTCGGTGCCGGCAAACGGATTACATTTGGCAAAAATTGAATACCCGGCCGAAATTTTTATATGAGCGAAAAAAAAATAGATAAAAAGCAAACCTTCGATTGGGATATTCTCAAACGCATATTCTCTTTTTCTAAACCCTACCGTAAATTATTTTACACGGCACTGGGCATTACCATTTTATTGGCGGCTTTATCAATTACGCGCCCCTTATTAATTAAAAAAATTCTGGACGAATACATTGCCCAAAAAAATGTAGAAATGCTTACGCTGTTTTCGGGATTCTTACTGGCGGCTTTAATCATGGAAGCATTATGCCAGTTTACCAATACAATGATTACATCCACCCTTGGACAAAACATTATTATTGACATAAGGGCCAAACTTTTTAAACACATTCTTGGTTTTAGAAATTCATATTTTGATACAACGCCTGTTGGAACAATGGTAACACGTGCTGTAACGGATGTAGAAGCGCTGGCCGATGTTTTTTCGCAAGGCTTTATTGTTATTATGAGTGATATGCTAAGCTTGGTTGTATTTATGGGCGCCATGTTTTACGTTAACTGGCAACTTACTTTGGTGGTTTTGCTTACAGTGCCCATGTTGTTAATAGCCACTAAATTTTTTCAGCGCGGAGTAAAGGCTACGTTTAATCAGGTGCGTAATGCGGTGGCGGCGCTCAATACTTTTGTGCAAGAACATATACAAGGCGTGCAGGTTGTTCAACTTTATAATCGCGAAGAAGAAGAATATAAAAAATTTGAAGCCATTAACGAAAAGCATAAAGAAGCAAACATTCGTGCCATTTGGTATTACTCCATTTTTTTTCCGGTGCTCGAAATTCTTTCATCACTATCTATTGCGCTCGTAATTTTATACAGCGGCATTATTCCGCAAACCGTAAAAGTAACTGCCGGAGATATTACTTTTTTTATCATGCTAACCGGAATGATGTTCAGGCCCATGCGCATGCTTGCCGACCGCATTAACACTTTACAAATGGGAATGGTGGCAGCCGAACGTGTTTTTAAATTGATAGATGCCGACGAAGAATTAAAAAATAACGGAACATCAACTCAGGCATTAAAAGGCAAAGTTGAATTCAAAAATATTTGGTTTGCCTACACCGAAGAAAATTATATTTTAAAAGATATTTCTTTTTGTGTGAACCCCGGCGAAACTATTGCGGTAGTAGGCGCAACAGGTTCGGGTAAAACAACTATTATAAATTTGCTGGGCAGATATTACGATTTGAATAAAGGAGAGATTTTATTTGACGATGTTCCGCAACGCGAATTTGAGATGGGCTTTTTACGTCAGCAAATAGGCGTTGTGTTACAGGATGTTTTTTTATTTTCTGATTCCATAAAAAATAATATTTCGCTATACAACGAAAGTATTACCGAAAAAGAAATTATAGAAGCCGCTAAATTTATAGGCGCACACGAATTTATTATGCAATTGCCCGGCGGGTACGAGTTTAATGTACGCGAGCGTGGCAACATGCTATCGGCGGGGCAGCGACAAATGATTGCCTTTTTACGTGCCTATGTGCACAAGCCCGCTATTTTGGTTTTGGATGAAGCAACTTCTTCTATAGATACGGAAACGGAACAGCTGATACAAAACGCTACCGAAAAAATTACGCAAGGTCGTACCTCTTTTATCATTGCGCATCGTTTGGCAACCATTCAAAAGGCAAAACGTATTTTGGTGATGGATGGTGGAAAAATTGTTGAAAGTGGCTCCTTGCCCGAATTGCTAGGGAGAGAGGGCGCTTTTAAAGCACTTTACGAGCAGCAATTTTTGGCTGAACTTGATTAATTGGTTTTTTCGAATAGTTTTGGTCTATTAAACAAACATGAAGAAATCTTGCCCTTGCCTCATTTTATTTATTTTGCTTGTACTATCGTTTGGTGCAAGTGCGCAAATTAATAAAGAGTTAAAGGCAGGGCTCAGCAAAACTCTTTCTCCGATCGAGAAAAAAATTCTGGATAAGGCAGATAAATATTACGCCAACCAGGACTATCTCTATGCCTTAAGTTTATACGACTCACTTTATAAAAAGCACAGCGATAATATGTACCTGGCGTATTTGCTTGGCACGGTGCAAAGTTACGACCCCACTTTTTTCGACAGGTCAGAATCACTGATAATATCTGCCGAAACAATTCGCGAAAAATTATTTGATTATTATTTTTACCTGGGCAGAGCCTACGAGAACAACGATAAATTTAATGAAGCCATACAGCAATACGAGATGTATTTAAAAAATCCGATACCCGATACCCTAAAAACAATTGTTATACATCAAATCGAAGTATGTAAAAATTCGGCCGAACAAATAAAAAGGGGCTCGCTTGCAAATGCAACAAACATTGGCTCTGTGGTAAATACAGAAGGCTCTGAATATTCTCCGGTACTTCCTTCAACCGAAAAGTTTATTGTGTATACCTATCGCGGCCCAAAATCAAAAGGCGGCAAACAAAAAATGCCGGGAAAGCCGGATGAGAAGGGGACCTATTTTGAAGACGTTTTTATCTCCTACAAAAACGATAGCGGCCAATGGCAAAAACCCGAACCCATAGATGCAATTAATACAGTTGGGCATGACGCGGTGATGAGCATTAGTCATGACGGACAAAAACTTTATATTTTTAGAAATGTGGGATTAGGTAACGGCGATATTTTTGTGAGCGTTTTAAAGGGAACTCAGTGGAGCGAGCCCGTAAAAGTAAAAGGTGTTAACTCTACGTTTTGGGAAGGAAGTGTTTGTTTTTCGCCCGACGAAAAGTATTTATATTTTTCGAGCGCGCGCCCGGATGGAGTTGGCGGGCGCGATATTTGGGTTGCCGAGCGTTTGGCTGACGGTAGCTATGGAAAAGTTCAAAATTTGAGTTTGGTTGTTAATACAGCGTATGATGAAGATTCTCCTTTTATAACCGCGGATGGCAAGTCAATGTTTTTTAGCTCTACAGGGCATAACTCAACAGGAGGCTACGATGTATTTAGAACTGATTTTAAAAGCGGTAAATGGAGTACGCCCTATAATATTGGTAAACCGGTTAACACAAATCAAGACGATAAATATTATTGGGTGTCGGCCGATGGAGAGCGCGGTTATTATTCATCTGAAAGAAAAGGCGGACAGGGCCAGCAGGATATTATTTTAGTGGAGCCCGGGATGTTTGGAAAGCCTGCTGCACTTATTATGCTTAACGGAATTGTGTATGTAGATGATAAACCTGCTGAAGCGGCGGTGCGAATAAAATCAAAATTTTTGAAAAAAGATTTTAAAGGAACGTTTAATGCGAATTCGGTTACGGGCGAGTATCTGGTTAATTTACCTGCCGGAAATGAGTTTGAAGTAATTTTTACAGCTAAAGGAGTTTCCATAACAAAACAGATTTCTACTGTGGGTATCGATTCGTTTGCTCCGCTGCGTACCGATGCAAATTTATATTCGCCCGAGTATCTTGCAGCCATGAAAGCGAAAATAGATTCGGCGCAGGCAAAGCTTGATGACCTGGAGCGATTAAATATGAGTTATGAAGAATTTTTGGAGAAGTATGGAAAAGTTACAGCCGACAGCGTTTATTTTAAAGTACAGATTGGCGCCTATAAGTACATCGAAAATTTTAATTACAGAAGATTGATGACGCTTCCGCCTGTGCGCCGGCAAGTGTACGAGGATAAAATTACGCGCTTTACCATTGGTGATTTAAGAACAATTTTAGAAGCAGACGGGCTTTGTAAAAAAGCTAAAGCGGTAGGAATTAAAGATGCCTTTGTACTTGTTATTTATAAAAACCGTCGTATCACACTTTACGATTTTGTTAAGGGAACTTACAAAAAATAAGTTTCAAATTATTTTCTATGAAATTTAAGATTAAAAAATTTAAAGAACTTTCGGTAACCGAGTTGTATGCCATTATGCAATTGCGACAAGAAATTTTTGTGGTTGAACAAAATTGCCCCTATGTAGATGCAGATGGAAAAGATTTGCAAAGCGTACATGTAATGGGCCTTGAAAATAAAAAACTGGTTGCTTACGCGCGCGTTGTACCGCCGGGACTTAGTTATAAAACTCCATCAATAGGCAGGGTAGTGGTTGATAAAAAAGTGCGGGGCAAAAAATATGGCTATGTGCTTATGGAAAAATGTATTGCCGATGTATTAAAAAGGTATAAAACAGATACCATCACAATCTCCGCGCAATTATATCTCAAAAAATTTTATAGCAATACGGGTTTTAATGCGGTGGGAGAAGTTTATCCTGAGGATAACATTCCGCATATCAAAATGATTTACAGGAAATGAAATTTAGTGCTGCACCACAATTTTTTTGGTGAAGATTTCTTTGTCGGTTTTTATTTGTACCAAGTAAAGGCCTTCTTTTAAATCACTAACGTCGATTTCGGTTTTATCATTAATTGTTTTAGGTATTGTATTTTTAATTTCTTTACCATAAATATCAAACAGGCATACTTCTTTAATTTTTGCGCTGTTTGTTTTTATATTTATTTTATCA
>JBBQRR010000008.1:0-109115 GCA_038214655.1 Bacteroidia bacterium
AATTAACGTGCTAAAACAGTATGATTACATCCAAAAAGCAGGGGTCAGTTTGCTCCGAAATAGGGGGGTCAGTTTGCACCGAAATGCAGGGGTCACTTTGGAGCGGTCAAGTGGGGTCTCTTTCAACGGAATTTCCAAAAAGGGCGCGTACTTTATAAAATTAAATACCGCGCAAGGTCTTGTAATTAAAAAGTTTATTAAGGAATAAAAAAATAAGCGTTATTTAAAAAAGCCCTGCTAATTGCGGGGCTTTTTATTTATTACAACTCTTTCATTAAAACTTCGTACAGTTTTATCATAGAAGCAATGTCCGCCTTGTGTACTTTCTCGTCGGGCGTGTGCACATAATCTTCAGGCGCGCCCATAAAGCACCAATCCCAGGGATATTCGGCCATTTGCAATTCTTTAGCATCACTTCCACCACTGCCTTCTACTTCCAGCTGATGTGGAATTTTATGCTTTTTAGCAATAGAAATAATTTTTTGCACATAACTTCTTCGCGGAATTAAACTGTCGCGCATACTTATAGCAACACCTTTGCCATGCTTAACACCTTCGGTAACCCAGGTTATATCTGAAATAATGGCTTGCTTTATTTTATATTTTTTTTGCAAAAATTTCTGAATAAAAGAAACAGTTCCGCCTCCATGTTCTTCGTAGCACGAAAAAACAAGCGCGCCATCCTGTAAAGTTTCTGCAACTTTTAAGGCATTAAAAATTCCCAAGCGATTATCCATATAACAACATTGCACAAAATCACTTGTCTCGCGCCAATTAGGTTTAAAAGTAAGTTCATCGCCGGTATGTAATTTACTTGCCGCTTTATAAGTAATTTCTTCGTAACCGTTTTTTTTATTTTTTGCAACAACAAGCGTAGCTTCTTTTTTATCGGCATTAACCAGTTTAAATCCATCCACGGTTCGCGGCCCGCCAATTTTTACTACTTGTTTTCCGTAGCGCACGGTAAAACCAATACTATCCATGTGTGCAAAAACAGCAGTACGCGGTTTACCAAAAATTAAAACAATACAATCCTGCCATTTATCGCCGGCAAAAATTTTGGGCTGCACTACCCATTTACTTTTTTCTTTTTCAATATACTGAAGCAAAAAATCCCGCATGCGTGTTTCATTTCCGGAAGGAGCATGAATAGCACACATATTTTTTAAAAGAGAGAAATCGCTTTTTATAGTTCGGTTAACAGGCATAGGACATTATTTTGTTTGATTAAAGAACGTAATTTTTCGGCAGATGTTGAACCTTCCGGCAAATTTATTCCATTTTGCGGATTATCATGAAAGTGTAATTAAAGCAATAGCTGCCACACTTAATAAAATGCCCAACCAGTTTTTAAGTGAAAGTTTTTCGGAGAAAAATAAAAACGCACTAAGGGTTGAACCCAATACAACACCTACATTTACCACCGGATACAATACCGAACTCTCCAAAACATTATCGCTGATGGCGCGCATAATTAAATAAATACTAAAGTAATTTGGCGTACCCAAAATAATGCCTGCCAAAATAGTTTTACCGTAATTTAATTTTTTCTTCTCTTTATAAAACAACAAAAAAGCAATTACTCCAAATGTGCCCGCTGCGTAAAAAAACAACCCCGTTAAACATGCGGTCTCGTCGTTTGACTGCACAATTTTTTTCTGGCAATAATTTACAAGGGCGTCAATAATGCCGGTACCAATAAAAACGGCGAGAGGTAAAATCCAATTTACAGCTTTAGTTTCTCCCTCTTTATTTGCGCGGGCCGAAACAAACACTACAGATAATAAGGCAAGTACAATTCCTGCTATTTTTAAAAACGTAACGGTATCGCCGTAAATTATAAATGCCATAACAACGGGTATAACCACACTCATTTTATTGGCTACCGAGGCTACCGAAACGCCCATTTTATCGGTTGTTAAGGAAATAAGGTAAAACACCGAAATAAACAAACCTCCCAAAATTAAGGACGGCCCCCAAAGATGGCTTGCCTCTAAATAAACGCTTTTAGAAGAAGTAAATGCCAGCGAAAAACTGGCCGCCACAAAATAATTAACAACAATTGCAGGAAAAGCCTCTATACCAAAGCGTTTAAACGACTTAATTATAAGCAAAAGCGCCACATTACAGGCAATACCGGCTATTAAAAACAACATGCCGCGAAAGTAGCTATTTAGTACAAACCATTCCATCATAAATATATGTTAAAAACCACTTATTTTTAGGGCAATTTTCTTATCTTTGCAGTTCAAACTTTAAAAAATAAAAAAATGATTAAAAAATTACTTTCTATTGCTGTAATTGCAGTCGCAGTTTCTGCAAACGCTCAACAATTAAAAATCGGAAAATCACAGTTATCAAGCAGCAATTTAGTTGCAAGAAACGGGTCTTCGGTTAGCTCTCTTCAAATTGATACTTTAAGGCCTGCATCAGTTATGTCCGGTGGATGTGCAGTAGGTACAAACACAGTTGTAAATGGTTTATATAACTACATTAACGACGTGGTTATGCCTTATGATTCTGGTTATGTTTTTGGTACAGGTATTATCCCTATCGGCGGAGGTCAATCAACTGTTGCAGCTGAACTTGGACAGAAATATATGGTTACCAACGCAGGTACAACTGTTACTGATGTATTGGTTTTAGCAGGAAAAGCAAACGGTACAATTACAACTACCACTGCTAAGATATATTCTGAAGTCGCTTCTACTCACTTACCAAACACAGTTTTAGGAACCAGCATTGCTCTACCAATGTCTGCTTATACAACCACCGGTTACACCATGTTCCATTTTGCTACAGCTGTTAGTGTTCCTGTTGGTAAATTCTTTGCTACCGTAGGAGTTCCTGCTTTTGGTGGTACAGATAAAGATACTTTATCTATTTTAAGTACTAACTTAGGTATGTGCCCCGGAGCCGGATCTGACAGCCTTTCAGCTATAAAATTAGGCGCGCCAATTAACGCTTGGTACCTTGTTCAAACTGGATTTGGTGCAAACAACGACTTAATGATTTTCCCGGTAATTAATTTCAATACTGTTGGAATTAACGGTGGCGTTTCTAAAGGAGATTTAAGCATTTTTGCTGCTTCACCTAACCCTGCCTCTAACTCAATTAACATTAATTTCTCTTTAAACACTGCTTCTAAAGTTGAAATTGAAGTTATCGATATTTCAGGAAAAACCGTTAAATCAATTAAAGGGAATGAAACGTTTGCAAACGGCAAACATTCTATTTCGGTTGATGTGACTTCTTTAGAATCAGGAAGCTACTTTTATTCTATCAACGCTGCAGGAACTAAAATTTTCAGCAAATTTATTGTTACAAAATAATTTACCGATTTATTCATAAAAAAACCCCTCCTGCTTAAAAGCTGGAGGGGTTTTTTATTTATTAGCGTTTTAGTGAATACCTTTTATGTATTATATTTGCTTAAACTTAAAAACATACACATGATTAAAAAATTACTTATTACAGGATTACTTGCCTGCACCATAGCCATACAAGCACAGCAGGTTCAAAATCCGGGCTTCGAAAACTGGACGGGCGCATACCCTACAAGCTGGGGCTCTTATTCTGAGATGTTAGCAGGCATTGGCTTTCCGGGTGCTGGCCTTGAAACTAAATCTAGTAATTTTAACTCGGGCAGTTTTTCTGTTCTGTTAGAAAACAAAGCAGTTGCGGCGCTTGGCGGACAAATAGTCCCTGGCTTTGTAAACACGGGCCCGGTAACTTACGACTTAACCAATTCTAAAGTTGTACAGGGGCGGCAGGCCTATTCAACCCAGGCCACCAGTTACAGTTTTTTTAGTATTTACACGCCTACTTTGACTGACAGCGCCTACTCTCAAGTTTTTCTTACTAAGTGGAATGGCACTTCTCGAGATACTGTAGCCTTTGGGTTCACTGTTTTTCCGGTTGGAAATGCCACGTATATGCAAACTACGGTTCCGATTAACTATCTTATTATGACTGCTCCGGATTCTATTCAGTTGTTATTTATTTCATCAATCAAGGGTACGCCGCCTGCCGGAAGTCAGTTTTTTGTGGATGACGTAAATATGATTAGTTCAATGGGCGTTCAGTCATTAAATGCCGATGGTACTTTCAGCAACGTGTATCCAAACCCTGCAGTAAACACGATTACTTTTGCTACAAATGATGAAAAAGCTAAATATGCTAAAGTATATGATCTTACCGGCCGCGCAGTAACAACTATTGAGCTTACCGGCAAAATTACTAAAGCAGATATTTCTTCTTTCGAAAACGGTTTGTACATCTATGTTATTACAGATGCTGACAATAACAAAATCAGTACTTCTAAATTTAACGTTTCTAAATAATTTAAAAAATTATTGCAAATAAAAAACCTCCCGCTTTTAGCAGGAGGTTTTTTATTTTAGAATGCCTCTACTAACTAATATAAGACAACTTCATCATATTGGTTCTGCCTTTTTCATTCATAGGCATGCTGGCAATATTAATTACCAAATCATCCTGCTTCACTAATTTCTCGTTTCTTATATAATCTTTAAGGTCGTTAATTGTTTCATCGGTGCTCTCGTATTTATTGTAGTAATACCCGCGCACGCCCCACACCAAACTTAAAGCCGTTAGCAAAGTTTTATTATCTGTAAAAATAAGTATGTGCGCTTTTGGCCTGTGACTTGCCAGTTTATACGCTGTATATCCGCTATGCGTCATGGATATAATTGCTTTTACACCGGCTTGCCTTGCAAGCTTGCAAGCGTTGTAGCAAATACTGTCGGTAATAAACGTATTTGTTTTCAATTCGGGTTCGTGATCGCGGTAATAAATGCTATCCTGGTTTTCTACCTGCCAAATAATGCGGCGCATGTATTCAATTACTTTAACCGGATATTTTCCTACCGAAGTTTCGGCACTTAGCATAACCGCATCGGCACCATCCAATACCGCATTGGCAACATCATTAACCTCTGCACGTGTAGGTGTATAACTGGTAATCATGCTCTCCATCATTTGTGTGGCAATAATTACCGGCTTACCCGCATTAATACATTTGTTAACCATCATTTTTTGCAGTAAAGGAACTTCTTCCATAGGCAATTCAACACCCAAATCACCGCGAGCCACCATAATACCGTCGGTTACTTCCAATATTTTATCTATTTCTTTAACAGCTTCGGGTTTTTCTATCTTAGCAATAACGCGGGCCTTTTTTCCTTTGTTATTTATTATTTCTTTTAGCTCTACAATATCCGTTACACTTCGCACAAACGAAAGTGCAATCCAATCAAAATCGTTTTCGAGTGCAAAATCCAAATCGCGCAAATCTTTTACGGTTAAGCATGGCAAAGAAATTTTTGTATTGGGAAGGTTCACTCCTTTTTTAGAAGAAAGTTTTCCGCCCGAAATAACTTTGCAGCGAACCTGATCTTTGCCATTTGTATGTACCACTTCCAAATGTATTTTTCCATCATCAATCAAAACCAGTTCGCCGGCTTTTACATCCTGCGGAAATTGCTGGTAGGTGATATAAATTTTTTCTTTAGTGCCTACACATTCCTGCGTAGTAATAATTAATTCTTCCCCCTCATTCAAAATAACAGCATTATCCTGCACCTCTCCTATTCGCAATTTAGGGCCCTGTAAATCTCCCAAAATAGCCACGTGCCGGTTTGTTTTTTTATTTATAGCACGTATATGCTCAATGTTTTCTTTTACCGCATCGTAATTACCGTGCGAAAAATTTATGCGGCAAATATCCAGACCGGCATCAAACATTTCTTCCAGTACTTTGGGGTCGGCCGTAGCAGGGCCCATGGTGGCTACTATTTTTGTGCGGTTGTAGTTTTCGTTCATACTATTAAGTTCTTTTTAGAGGTCAGTGTTTCGGGGCTTACATTTTGTACCGCCTGCACAAAGTTTATGTTTTTTAGCTTAGGTTGTATACTTTTTGCCAAAGTTTCGTGCCCATCGCCTTTTACTATCAGCAAATAGTCGCATTGCGTAAGTTCAGGTACCAAAAAACCCTTCATGTCAGCTGGCGACTCCTCGTCAAATAAGGAAGGAGCTGTAGAAATATTGCTTTTTACCGGAATGGAATTTGTACTGCGGTTAGATAATAACATATACTCATTAAAATTCTCTTCCTCTTCGTAACAAAAGCAAGAAAAGGCTAAAGGTGATTTCATGTTTTTTGCACTCAAATCAATAGGGCTTTCACGCACCAAATCAATATTCAATAAGCGATTGAGGTGAATGCACAATTTATAATCAGGCTCGGAAGAGGAAATGGCAAGAAGAGAAAAATCGAAATCGTAAACGTTGTCTAAAACATATTTTGCCATATGTGCTTATGGAAAATAAAATTCGGGTGTGGTTACTAGGTTACTTTTATGATGTGCCCTATCGAAAATATAAAAAGTGTAACGAAAATATTTTTTGTTGCTTGCAGGGCGAAAACCTGCCATTTTGATAATAATTTCGCCGGTAAGCGATTTATCTTTTGATTTATTATCGATATAAGGAATGCGATATAAAACAAAACCGCTATCCGTAGTATTGGCAATAGGATCAACCCATGCCGAATCGATATAATTGCCCAGGTAATTTTTAAACTGAAAGCGCATATGAAAATCATCATAATACTCAGACCCAAAAGCAAAGGCGCCGGTAGTATCGCTGCCTTTTAAACCCAAATCGCCGTCGGGATCGGTAAACGTAAAATGAAAATAAGCCTCGGTTTCCTTAACAATGCCAAACTCTTTGAAGGTAATAACAGGAGGCCCGGGAGTTGGATTGCTGAGTTTTTTACAGGATAAAATAGAAAGCCCTGCAATCAATATAAAAAATATGGGTATTACTTTGCGCATCCTGTTTGTAGAGCTAAAATTAAGGATAATTTTGCTAAGTGGATGATATAACGCAAATAAATTATAATTATTTAACAGAGCGCGTGTTTTCGATAAAACAGGGCGCTAATGCGGCTTTTGAGGCACTGGCCCTTGAACTGTTTGCCATTCAATATCATCACAATATTTTATACCGGCAATTTTGCGATAGTTTTTCGGCAAAGCCCCAAACAGTAAAAAATCTGCAGCAAATTCCCTTCTTACCAATCGAGTTTTTTAAGACGCAAAAAGTAGTAACGCCTCTTTTTAGAAACGAAAACCCAACGCTTTTTACAAGCAGCGGCACTTCACAAACAAGCGTATCCAAACATTATGTTACCGATTTGGCCCTTTACGAAAAAAGTTTTTTAAACAGCTTTGAATTGTTTTACGGAAAGCCAAATGCATATTGCATGCTGGCTTTGCTACCCTCCTATTTAGAGCGCAATGGCTCTTCTTTAGTGTATATGGCGCAAAAACTAATTGAACTAAGCAAAAATCCGCTAAGTAATTTTTACCTTGATAATTACGATGAATTGGTAAAAACCATTTTGACTTTAAAAGAGAAACAGCAGAAAGTTTTTTTATTGGGAGTGAGTTATGCCCTTTTGGATTTAGCAGAAAAAGGAATTCATCCGGACGAAAATTTTATTGTAATGGAAACCGGAGGCATGAAAGGCAAGCGCCCGGAAATGCTGAAGGCCGAATTGCACGAAACGTTAAAAACTAAATTGGGCGTAAATCAAATTCACAGCGAGTATGGCATGACGGAGTTATTAAGCCAGGCGTATGCCAAAAAAGACGGAATATTTACAAGTCCGCCATGGATGAAAATTTTAATACGCGATACCAACGACCCTTTTAGCTATCTTGCAACAGGAAAAAGCGGAGGCATAAACGTAATTGATTTGGCTAATATAAATTCATGCTGCTTTATTGCCACGCAGGATTTAGGAAAGATGTACGCGGAAGGAAATTTTGAATTAATGGGAAGATTTGATAACAGTGATTTAAGAGGATGTAATCTTTTAGTTAATTAATGCAGTATAAGGAGATAGTATAAGGAGAAATTAGAATAAAGTAAAGATGAAAGAACAAGAAAATAAACCCGCTTACAAAAAAAATTACATTTACATGGCCTACCGTGGTAAAGAGTATATGTGGTTGGCCTTTGCCGTTCTTTCGGTATGCATTACCATTTACCAATTGGCCACCAATAGTACCAATGAAGAAACTCTTTATTTTGTGGCACTTACTTTTATATCGGGATTATTTTATTCGTTTAACCGTTACCGACGGATAAAATTTGAGAAAAGAGAAATGGAAGAAAGCGGAAAATAAAATTATTTGCCTCCCGGCTTTAATTGCTTGAGGAACTCGGAAGCATAAACAAAATCAAGTAATTCTTTATTGGTAGTTGTAAGAACTTCTTTATTACTTCCTTCCCACCATTTTTTGCCGCCGTATAAAAACATCACGTTTTGCCCTATCTGCATTACCGAGTTCATGTCGTGTGTAATCACTACGGTGGTCATATTAAAATCGGTAGTCAACTCTAAAATTAAATCATCTATTACTAATGAAGTGCGCGGGTCGAGGCCCGAGTTAGGCTCGTCGCAAAATAAATATTTTGGATTGCCCGAAATGGCGCGTGCAAGAGCCGCGCGTTTTTTCATACCGCCGCTTAGCTCGGCCGGATATAAATGATTACGGTTTTCGAGCTTTACTTTATCCAAACAAAAATCAATACGCTCTTTTATTTGTTCCTCCGTAAACTCAGTAAACATCCTCAACGGAAAAGCCACGTTCTCTTCAACCGTCATCGAATCAAACAAAGCGCCTCCCTGAAAAAGCATGCCGATTTCCTGCCTAACTTCCTGTTGATGTTTACCATCTACTTCCGAAAAAACTCGTCCGTCATAAATCACCTCACCGGTATCGGGTTTAAGCAAACCCACCATCATTTTTAAAATAGTTGTTTTACCCGAGCCGCTTTCGCCAATTATTAAATTAGTTTTTCCCGCTTCAAACGCAAAAGAAACATCGCTCACCACAGTGCGGTCGCCAAAAGTTTTTCCTATGTTTTTAATTTCTATCAATGGGTAAACACGATGTGTGTAATTAATAAATTTGCCAAAAGAATTAAAATACTGCTCCAAACAACTGCACGTGTGCTCGACCTGCCAACCTCAAGCGCACCGCCCGAAGTATAATACCCATTGTAAGCGGCTACAGATGTAATAATAAAAGCAAACATGCCGGTTTTAAAAAACGCGTACCAAACTTTCCATGGCATAAATGCGTACTGAATACCAAAAATATATTCGTAAGGCGTGGTAGCTCCTGTTGCAACTCCCATTAAATAACCTCCAAATAAACCCAGAAACATACTGATGGCAATTAAAAACGGATTAATAAAAACAGCCGCAAGTATTTTGGGCATAATTAAAAAAGAGGCCGAATTAACGCCCATAATTTCCATGGCATCAATCTGCTCGCTTATGCGCATCGAACCTATTTCGGAAGCGATGTTGCTGCCCACCTTGCCCGCTAAAATTAAACTTACAATGGTTGGCGAAAATTCTAATATTACAGATTCGCGTGTAGTAAAACCAACCGCATATAGCGGAATCCAGGCACTTGTAAAACCAAAGGCGGCCTGTGTAGTAACAACGCCACCCATAAATACACTGATGATAGAAATGATGCCCAGCGAACTGATGCCTATATTATTTACTTCAAAGAAAAATTGCTTCCTGTAAACCGAAAATTTTTCGGGCTTGGAAAAAGCGCGCCTTAACAGCATAAAATAACGCCCTATGTGAAACATGAAGTTCATATACCGTTACGAAGATACATATTTTTTACAGCCTCAATAGGTACACCAATGCAATGCTTTTACCCTCGTTTTTAGCCCCTCAGCGTGTTTTATTGCTTATTGAGCGAATAGCCTTGCGCAAGAGTCAAATTTCCCTACATTTGGCAAATGGAAAAACAAAAATTCTTTACCGCAGAATACATCGGGCTTATTAAAAAGCTAAAGGGAAATGAAAAACCACAATGGGGACAATTCTCTGCGCAAGGCATGATTGAACACATGACTGATTCGATTGGCATTGCCTGGGGACGCATTAAAGAACCCATGGTTACACCACCTGAGCTATTAGAAAAAGCCAAGAGTTTTGCCATGAGTGATAAAGAATTTAAACCCAACACCAAAAATACATTGATGGCAGAAACTCCTGCGGCATTACGCCATTCAAACATGGAAGATGCAACACATGAGTTAGAAAACGAATTATTTTTATTTCTTTCGTATTACGATTATAATCCGGGGGCCACTGTACAAAATCCTTTTTACGGCGAGCTAAATTATAAAGAGTGGTTGCATCTTTTGCATAAACACGCGGTGCATCATCTCAAACAATTTTCTGTTCTAAATTAAAAATGCCTAAAAAGTCATTCATATTTCTATTTTTACTTTGCACAAAACTTTTTTCGCAAACAGGTTGGCTGCCCGTTTCCTCTTTTGGAACTAACCCGGGTAATTTAAATATGTATTCGTATGTGCCCGTTGGTATCAGCGCGCCGGCACCTCTTGTGGTAGTGATGCACGGGTGTACACAAAACGCAACCGTAGTTTCATCCGAAAGCGGTTGGAACACTTTAGCCGATCGTCATAAATTTTATTGTGTATATCCCGAGCAGATATCCGCCAATAATTCCAGCTATTGTTTTAACTGGTTTCTAACCGGCGATCAGGACCGCAATCAGGGCGAAGCATACTCTGTAAAACAGATGGTAGATTATATGAAAGCCAATTATAACATTGATACCACTAAAATTTTTGTTACAGGTTTAAGCGCGGGGGCTTGCATGACTACAATTATGTTAGCCTGCTATCCCGAAATATTTAAAAAAGGTGCTGTAATGGCCGGCGCTCCGCACAAAGCAGCAACAAACGCTTTTCAGGCCGTTAGTGTTGGCCAAGGCTCGGTTAGCAAAACGCCAACAACCTGGGGCAGCCTTGTTACCAATGAATATCCGGGTTACACAGGTGCTTATCCAACTGTTGCAGTTTTTCATGGAAGCAATGATGCGGTGATTAATATTGTAAACGAAAATGAAATCATGAAACAATGGACCAATGTACATCAGGCAGATCAAACAGCAGATGTAGTTGTGAATTCATTTAACGGAAATGCCTTTGTTACAAAAAATGTTTACAACGATAATAACGGAAATGAAGTAGTTGAAACATATACTTTAACCGGGATGGGACATGCTATTGCATTAGATACCGGCGCTTGCTATCAAAAATGCGGCAAAACGGGCAATTATGCTTTAGAAGTTTATTTTTCTTCTACCTTTTGGGCCGCTTATTTTTTCGATATTTTAATTCCACCTTACGTAATCAACGGATTGCAACTTGTAATTACCAATCAAAACGGAGTTATTTATTCGGTACCAAACACAAGCGGCAGTACCTATAATTGGACAGTTCCCTCGGGCGCAGTAATTACAAGCGGGCAAGGCACCAATCAAATAACTGTAAATTTTGGAACAACATCAGGCTACGTAGAAGTTATAGAAACTCAAAGTAACAATTGCAAAAACGGCCCCACTAAATTATTTGTTACAGTTGGAAGCAGCGGCATCAGCAGTTTTGCAAATCCTGAAATAAAATTAATTCAAACCAACACAAACAGTTTTGTATTAAAAACAAACGATACTTATTGGGTGCATGTAAAATTATTTAATAGTCTTGGCGAAGTTATTTTTAACGAAGAGGTGCTAACCAATACGCCTGTTGAGGTAACAAAAGGGAGCGGGCTGTTTTTTGCCGAGCTTAAAACAAAAAATGTTACCTTGGTAAAAAAATTATTGGTACTTAATTAATGCATACAGATTCAAAACCATCAGACGATAATTTTATTTTTGGCTTACGCGCAGTAATTGAAGCGATTGAGGCAGGAAAAGAAATTGAAAAAATTTTAATTCAGCGCGGTATTGCCGGCGAATTATTTAACCAATTAAGAAAAGCTTTGCGCGGCAGCGAAATTCCTTTTCAAATTGTGCCGCCCGAAAAAATTAAACGCCTTACCAGCAAAAATCATCAGGGCGTTATTGCATTTGTGGCCGAGGTTACGTATTACCGCGCCGAAGATTTACTGCCAAAAGTTTTTGAAGAAGGAAAAATACCGCTGCTTTTAATTTTAGATAAAATTACCGACGTTCGTAATTTTGGCGCTATTGCACGCAGTGCCGAGTGTGCCGGAGTTAATTTTATTATCATTCCATCAAGAGGCGCGGCGCAAATTAATGCAGATGCGGTTAAAACATCGGCAGGCGCATTGCACCGTATACCGGTTTGCAGAGAGAATAATGTAAAGGATACAATTACTTATTTAAAAGAATACGGACTTCAGGTTATAGCCTGCCACGAAAAAACAGATAAACTTATATACGCAGCAGATTTCAGTCAGCCAACCGCGATTATTATGGGCTCGGAAGATACAGGTATATCGGCCGAGTATTTGAAGCTTTGCGATTATGCAGTAAAAATACCGATGCCCGGAAAAACTGCGTCGTTAAACGTTTCCGTTGCAACAGGGATTGTGTTGTTTGAAGCAATCAGACAAAAGTCTGTTTAGGCTGCTCTTTTCTTACTGGCCTGAACTTTCCTCATTTGCTCAAGGTGTTTTTCGCGCTCTTTTTTATCATGTTTGGATTTCCAAACAATAAAAAAAGTAAGAGCCACAACAAACAAAATCGCGATTCCGATTTCGCCATAAAGACTTACGTCTTTTTCGTGTTGAGCAAGCTCAGCTGCAGTTAGAGCTTTTGCTTGTGCACTAACACTAACACTTGAAAATAAAGAAACCAGGATAACCATAATTGGAAAAAGCCCGTTTTTTAAGGTATTCATAGTATATGTTTTTAATAGAGAATTTCCTGTAGTAAAAATATAAAAATTTATCGGATAAAAACAAGGATTTGTCGGGAAAAAGTTAACATTTGGCTTTTAATAAATAATGTGTATATTTGCAACCTGAAAATAGCTAATAAAACGTGAGGGGACCTAAAGTCCCCTCACTTATTTAAAAGGCATGATTAACGAACAGCAAATAAAGACCCTCGCACAGCAAAAAATAGGCGGCACGCCCCTGTTTTTAGTTGATGTTAAGGTTAAACCCCTAAACAAAATAGAGGTATTTATCGATGCGCCTAGTCATGTTACTGTAGATGAGTGTGTTAGCCTTAGTCGCCACATAGAAGAAAACCTTAACCGGGATGTGGAAGATTTTGAGCTTACGGTGTCATCGCCGGGCATTGACCAGCCTTTTAAGGTACTTAGCCAGTACCAAAAGTACATGGGCAAAGAAGTCAGCGTCCTTAAAAAGGACGGCATTAAAGTGATAGGAAAGCTTAATCAGGCTTCGGAGGCAGAGGTTGAAATAGAGACCAAACGCACCGAGCGTAAAGAAAAAGGCAAAGGCAGGCATACAATTATTGAAAACATAACCATTGATTTAAACCAAATAAAAGAAACCAAGCTAATTTTACCCTTTTAAAAAACAAATATCATGCACAGTGTAAATCTAATCGAGTCGTTTTCCGAGTTTAAGGATATTAAAAATATCGACCGCGTAACCTTAATGAGCATTATTGAAGATGTATTTCGCAGTATGCTTATCAAAAAATTCGGCACAGATAAAAACTTTGATATTATCGTAAACCCCGATAAAGGCGATGTGGAAATGTATAAAAACCGCACCGTAGTACAGGATGAGTTTGCAGAAGACTCTTTTGAGTACGATGAAAATCGCCACATCAGCTTAACCGAAGCCAAAAAAATTGATGAAGATTTTGGTATTGATGATGAGGTTACAGAACCTGTTACCATGGAAGATTTTGGCCGTCGCTCGGTTTTATCCTTGCGCCAGAACCTTGTACAAAAAGTATTGGAACTTGAAAAATCAGAAATTTATAACAAATACAAAGAGCGCGTTGGCGAAATTATTACTGCCGAGGTTTATCAGGTATGGAAAAAAGAAATTCTTTTGCTGGATGATGAAAGCAACGAATTGATTTTACCGCGTACCGAGCAAATCCCTACCGACTTCTTTAAAAAAGGAGATACCGTTAAAGCAGTGGTATTAAAAGTAGAAATGAAAAACGCTACTCCTGTAATTGTTTTATCGCGTACTTCTCCTGTGTTCTTGGAACGTTTATTTGAAACAGAAGTTCCGGAGATTGCCGACGGATTAATTACTATTAAGAAGATTGTACGAGAACCCGGTGAGCGCGCTAAAGTAGCTGTTGAAAGTTACGATGAGCGTATTGACCCGGTTGGAGCTTGCGTAGGTATGAAAGGTTCGCGTATTCACGGAATTGTTCGCGAATTAAAAAATGAAAACATAGATGTAATTAATTTTACCTCTAACCCTCAGCTTTTAATTCAGCGTGCACTTAGTCCCGCAAAAATTACCAGCATTAAATTAGATGACGCAACGGCACACGCACACGTTTATTTAAAACCCGATCAGATTTCATTAGCTATAGGAAAAGGCGGATTTAATATTAAACTGGCCGGTAAATTAACCGGCTACGAAATTGATGTGTTCCGCGAAGCTGAAGAAGAAGTTGAAGAGGACGTTGACTTAGAAGAATTCTCTGACGAAATTGAAGAAGCGGTAATTAATGAGTTAAAAGCCATTGGTTGCGATACTGCTAAAGATGTTCTTAAACTTACAACCGAAGAATTGGCACGTCGTACTAAATTAGATGAGTCAGTTATTGAAAGCGCACGTAGAGTACTTTCATCTGAGTTTGAAGAAGAAGCATAAAATTAATTATGAAGCAATTTCGCATATTGCGGAATACTTCATACTGAAAATAAAAAATAAAGAGTAAAAAAAATATGTCAGAAACCAAATCATACAGGCTTATCAAGGTGGCGGTAGAGTTTAATATCTCTAAAGACACTCTGGCCGAATTTTTATCTTCTAAAGGATATAAAGTAGACGCAAAAAATCCCAACGCTAAAATCGGGGATGCGGAATACGGTATTCTTATGAAAGAATTCCAGGGAGAAAAAATTGCCAAGCAGGAAGCCAAACACGTTGCACAAATTACCAAAGAGAAGAAAGAAACTATATTACTGGACGAAACCAAAAAAGGCATTAAGAGAAAAGATGATGCCGATGATGAAATTGTAATTAAAGATTTAAGTCAGTCTGCCACCTCTAAAGCGCTTGAACAGTTGCGTGCAGAAAGCAAACAGCGCATTGCCGACGATGCACCCAAGAAAAAAGCGGATCCTGCAATTGTTAAAAAAGAAGAAGTAATAAAAGCTAAGACCGATGTAAAACTTGATCAGCCCAAAGTACTTTCTACCATTGATTTGGCGGCGTTAAATACCAAAACCAAGCCCGATAAAAAAACTAAAAAAGAAGAAGAAGAAAAACCTAAAAAGGGAGATAAAAAGAAAGAAGAAGAGCCGGTTGTTGAAGTTAAAGAAGTACTGG
This sequence comes from Bacteroidia bacterium, assembly GCA_038214655.1. GTDB lineage: Bacteria > Bacteroidota > Bacteroidia > B-17B0 > Aurantibacillaceae > PALSA-968. The sequence goes on from JBBQRR010000008.1 coordinate 15,407, forward strand.
TAGCCGAAACAAAAACCGAATCAACCGAACCCAAAGAAGATTTTTTAGAAACTAAATTTACAAAACTCGATGGTCCTAAAATTTTAGGAAGCATAGAATTACCGGTTGAGAAAAAACCAAACGCCGATGATTTTGGTTACGAAAAGAAAAAACGTAAGCGGATTAAGAAAACCGGCAGCTTAAGTCAGGAAGAAATTAAAAAAGTAGGTACCGAGCAGGCGCAAATTGCCCGTCAGAAATTTAAAGACCGCGGCACTACGCAAGTACAAAAACGCGAAAGCAAACCCGCTCTTACCGACGAAGAAATTCAGGCACAGATTAAAGAAACACTTGCGCGCTTAAGCCAGGTGGGACAAAAATCTAAAACTGCAAAATACCGCCGCGAAAAACGTTCGGAGATACGCGAGCGTATGGCCGAAGAGCAGGAACAAATTCAGGCAGATAAGAGTACACTTAAAGTTACGGAGTTTGTATCGGCTAACGAGCTGGCGCAGATGATGAGTATAAATGTTACCCAGGTAATTGCTACCTGTATGCAGTTAGGTTTATTTGTTTCTATCAATCAGCGTTTGGATGCCGAAACTATTGCGATTGTTGCCGAGGAATTTGGTTATAAAATAGAATTCGTATCGGCCGAAGAACAGGAAGTTTCGCAAGAACAATTGGATAAAGCCGAAGATTTATTACCAAGGCCTCCGGTTGTTACCGTAATGGGCCACGTTGACCATGGTAAAACATCTTTGCTTGACTATATTCGTAAGGCAAACGTTTTAGCGGGAGAAGCAGGTGGAATTACACAGCACATTGGTGCGTACAAAGTAAAACTGCACGACGATAAAAAAATTACATTTTTAGATACTCCGGGCCACGAAGCGTTTACCGCTATGCGTGCGCGTGGTTCTAAACTTGCCGACGTTGCCATTATTGTGGTTGCGGCCGATGACAGCGTGATGCCACAAACAAAAGAAGCGATTAATCACGCACAGGCGGCAAATGTGCCAATGGTGTTTGCCATAAATAAAATTGATAAGCCCGGTGCTGCGCCCGATAAAATTCGCGAAGCATTGGCGCAGATGAATATTTTAGTTGAGGAGTGGGGCGGTAAATTTCAGTGTCAGGAAATTTCGGCCAAGCAAGGATTAAATATTGATGCGCTTTTAGAAAAAGTCTTGCTTGAAGCAGATATGTTGCAACTTACAGCAAATCCAAACAGATTGGCGGCAGGTGCAGTAATTGAAGCTACTATGGAAGAAGGTCGCGGTTACGTTGCCAATATTTTAGTACAAAGCGGAATGTTACATGTTGGTGATGTTGTGCTTGCAGGTTGCCACAGCGGACGTGTACGCGCGATGTTTAATGAGCGCGGACAAAAAGTTACTGAAGCAGGGCCTTCTACACCAATTAAACTTTTAGGTTTAAGCGGCGCACCCCAAGCAGGCGATAAGTTTGTTGTGATGGAAGACGAGCGCGAATCGAGAGAGATTGCCAACAAACGTTTGCAATTACAACGCGAGCAGGGCATGCGTACTAAAAAACATATTACGCTTGATGAGATTGGCCGTCGTTTGGCTATCGGAGATTTCAAAGAATTAAACATCATTGTAAAAGGTGACGTGGATGGTTCTATTGAAGCCTTAGCCGATTCTTTATTAAAATTATCTACACAAAAGGTTCAGGTAAATATTATCCATAAATCAGTAGGTGCTATCAGCGAGAGTGATGTAATGCTTGCATCGGCATCTAACGCTATTATTGTTGGTTTCCAGGTAAGGCCTACAGGCAGTGCTCGTAAATTAGCGGACGACGAGCAGATTGATGTACGTTTATATTCTATTATATACGATGCTATCAACGAGGTGAAAGCTGCCATGGAAGGTATGTTAGCTCCTGAGTTTGTAGAAAAAATTACTTGTAACATTGAAATACGCGAAGTATTTAATATTACCAAAGTAGGTACCATTGCCGGCTGTTATGTGCTTGACGGAAAAGTTAACCGTAACACCAAAGTGCGTATTATACGCGATGGTATTGTAATACACGGCGGAAGCTTAGGTTCATTGAAACGCTTTAAGGACGATGTGAAAGAAGTTGTTTCGGGATACGAGTGCGGACTGAATATTGATGGCTTTAACGATATTAAAGCAGGCGATATTATTGAAGGCTACGAAATGGTTGAAGTAAAAGCTAAATTGTAATTCTAAAATATACTCAACAAAAAAACCCGTTCGTAATGAACGGGTTTTTTTATGAGCGTAAATTGAGACTTTATAGCGAGGCGAAATAAGTTGCAAAAAATATTATTAATTTATCGTCGCTCGCTATAATACCATGTCTTTTTTTTGTTTTTTAAAGCGGAATGATATTACTTATTTACTTTTTTAGCCAAATCAGATCCGGCTTTAAACTTAACTACTTTTTTAGCGGCAATTTTTATTTCTTTTCCGGTTTGAGGATTGCGGCCTGTGCGGGCAGCGCGTTTTGCAATTGTGAAAGAACCGAAACCTACTAAAGCGATACGGTCACCTTTCCTTAAAGATTTTTCGATAGCGTCAACAGCGGCGTCTAAGGCGCGACCTGCGTCTGCTTTACTTAATTTTGCGTTTACCGAGATAGCGTCAACTAATTGTGCTTTGTTCATGTTTTGTTTTTTTAGGGTTAAACTTTTATTTTTTAATAAGAATCAAATGTAGTGTAAGCAAGCGATTTGCCCCTTGGTATGGCGTACTTATGTTGAAAAAATCGACTTTTGTTAATAAAAGACCTCGGAAAGGCGCGTGTAGCAAGGGTTTCGGGGCTACCGGCAAAACCACCGCTTTTGCAAAAACAAGCTTTTCGCAAGCAAGTGCCCTATTTTAAATGGAGGGGAAATTTAATACAGAATACAAGTGTATACACTACTAAACAAAACAAGCGTTTTCAAGAAAAGAATATCCTCTCAAAAATTCTTCGGTAAGCATTTTTTTCTTTCCTTCCATTTGCAATTCGGCAATATGCAAACAACCATCTTTACAAACCACTTTCAAGATTTTTCCATCACATTGCACGGCGCCTATTTTTAATTGCTGGGCAGTTTTTTCGAAAGTTGCTTTATAAATTTTAAAAGCAATTTTTTTATCCCCTGCATGTAATTCTGTCCAGGCACATGGGTACGGAGAAAGTCCGCGTATTAAATTACTAATTTGCTCTCCGCTCCTACTCCAATCAATTTTACAATTCTCTTTAAATATTTTTGGCGCGTGCTTGGCCTCCTCTCCGGCTTTTAATAAAACATTTTGCTCTTTTAAAACAACATCGCCTGCCTCAATTTTCTTTACGGATTTTAAAAGTAGTTCCGCTCCCTGCATCATCATCACATCATGCAATTGCCCCGCATTCATTGCGGCATCAATAGCAATTTTATCCTGCATTAAAATACTTCCGGTGTCAATTTCGTGTTTTAATTTAAAAGTAGTTACGCCTGTTTCTTTCTCGCCATTAATTAGCGCCCAATTAATTGGTGCCGCGCCCCTATAATGCGGTAAAAGTGAGCCATGCAAATTATACGTTCCCATGGGCGGCATATTCCAAACAGTTTCCGGTAACATTCTAAACGCCACTACAATTTGCAAATCGGCATGAAGCTCTTTTAATTCTTTTAAAAAAATTTCGTCTTTTAAATTTAAGGGCTGAAGTACTTTCAAATTATGCTCAACCGCAAATTGTTTTACCGCGCTTTGTTGCACTTGTTGCCCACGCCCCGCCGGCTTATCGGGCGAAGTAATTACACCCACAACATTGTAGCCATTTTTTACCAGTATTTCTAAAGATGCCACCGCAAATTGCGGAGTACCCATAAAGATGATGCGCATTTGGCAAAGGTAAGTAAAAGGAGATAGTATAAGTATAACGAGAAAGAAATGTTATTCGACCTTCGACATAGGGTTTGCCAAATTTTGATAAGAAGTTAAATCCATTTTAATTGAACCTACCGTGATTTTTGCCTGCGCCCTTAAGGGAACGTGGTTTTTATCATCCGTAATCCAAACATTTAAATCTTCTTCCTTCTTAAAAATACGGCCCGTTTGTATAATGGGGCGGAATTTTATACAACGAAATTTTCCTAAATCAGTGCTTATGGTTTCTTTACCTACATATTTAATTTTTAAAGTCCACACCTGCTTATCTACAAAACTGGGAATTGTAAAAATATCTCCCACTTTGGCATTTGTAAAATCAATATTACGCGCATAGTAAAAAGAAGAAAGCATATCCTGAATACCAACGGGCACATCGCAGCTTTTACCTTCGCCTATATCTACTTTTTTAGTGTAGTGGTTAAATAAATAATCCTGATTAATGATATAACCACCTTCGTTGCAACGGCGCACAAAATACCAAGGCACCATGGCGTCTTTATCTAAATAGGTTTCGTAACGATCTTTCACTTTAAAAAACCAATCAAAACTTCCTTTCGAATATCCGTTACCTACTATATGATACACTTTGCGGCCACCAATTTCTTTTACCTCAGGCATAACTTCAAGTACAGCAACGCCTGCATCCATAAATCCATAGTGCAAACGATAGCTTAACGACTCACCGGTTTTAAAAGCATCGTTATTCATATCCGGCAAATCAATAGTGCGGCCATTTACTACCGGAGCTTCAGGAATTTCGTACAGAGCCGTTTTATCACTGGTGAAAAAGAAAAAAGCACTTGTTACCAAAGGAATGGCTACTACCGTAAATTTTCTATTTAATGACGTTTTCATACCCTATACATTGCAAAACAAATGCCAGACTAAATTAGTGAAAATCACCCACAAAGTCAAGTATTACAGCCCTTTGGCTAATTAGTGATTGAAAAAGAGTAGCGTTTGACTTCTTTATAGCACTAAGCCTGAACGCCCCTAACACTTTCTTTTTAAAGGGAGAGTAGTTTAATCCTAAACCGCCGCAAACTACTTTAATGGCTGTGTAAATTAATAGGGCATACCCATTTTGAAAAATAAACCAAACGATTGCTATTTCTATCAGATACATTGCATTAAGCAAAAGAGCAGCCAAGCCAAAAACAACCGAGGCTTTAAACTCAATAGTTTTTGCTTTTTTTACCGCAACTTTTTCGGCCAGATAATACGGAATATAATTTAAAATTTTTCCAATTGCGTAAACCGGAAAACCAAGTACAAATAAAAATATATTTCCAAAAGTTAACATACTTTCTTTTTTTGAAGCGTTGAAAACTAAGTGGTCGCGTAATTTTAAAGCGCGAAGTTGTTTATTGTAGGCATTCACTTTTGTTCTGAACTCAATAATTTCTTCCGGTTTTTCTTCGGTAAGTTTATTAAGACGTGCTATAATAAATTCCCAATATTTTTGCTGATGCTCCGGGTTATGGTAGCTCAACTTATGCGCGTCCATAAATTGCCTCTTTAAAATTTCTTGTAATTGCTCTATCAGCAAATCATTCTCCTTATGTAAAAGCGAAGGCACCAAAAGTTTCAAGCGGGCATCTATAAGAGCCGTTAATTTAAGAATTGTATGCGCCGGCTGCTTTTTATAGTCTTCGTAAAAATCTTTTACCAAAATGGGCTCGCCTATATTAAAAAATAAATATCCTCTAACTTTTGCGGGCTCAGAATAGTTTAGTCCTACGGGAAGTATTTTTAACTCTTCGTTACCGCCTTGATCTAAATAGCTAAACGACATTTTTGCAGTACCTTTTTGTATAGCGCGCAAACGCCTTTCTTGTATGCAAAGACCTTCGGCAAAAACCATTATTTTTTTTCCGCGATCAAGAAGTTTGTAAGCAATTTTAAATGAGTCGAGGTTTTTCTTTACACTTTCGTAACCTCCGTCGCGCTGGCGAAAAATAGGCACAATGCCCATCGATTCTAAAGCTACGGTAGCCAAACCTTTTTTAAACGCATCGCCACGCGCCATAAAATAGGTGCGCGGATAAAACAAAAAACCGCTATAAGCCGTGGGGTCCATAAATGCGTTGGGGTGATTCATCGCAATAAACATGGGCCCTTTTTTTCGGGCCTCGGCCACGTTTTTCATTTTTCCTCTCTTAAAAAAAAGAAGAAAACAATAACCTATTGTATTTCTAAGGAAGTACCAGAGCATATGATGAGTTAAATATAAAAAGTTAAAAGTGCCTACTTAATTTTTAACTGTGATGTTAGTCGGATTGTTTTGCAAAACCTCTTCTATTTTCTTCATCACTTCATCGGTAAGCAAAGGCACGGCATCCATAGCTTTTAAATTATCACCCAACTGTTCGGTACGCGAAGCTCCTAAAATAGCCGTGCTTACATTGGGATTTTTTAAAATCCAAGCAATGGCCAAACGATTTACGGGTATAGCTAAATCGTCGGCAATTTTTTTAATGTTCTTTACTTTTTCATGATCATTTTTTGCTTCTGGGCCGGTAATTCTTTCTTTTAGCCACTCCATTCCCGGGCGGAAAAGACGTGTATCCAAAGGTGTTGCATCCATGTATTTACCGGTAAGTAAACCCGAGGCAAGCGGCGACCAAATAGTGGTTCCCATTCCTTTTTCGTAAACGGGTTTGTATTCCTCTTCAAAACGTTGGCGGTGCAACATATTGTATTGAGGTTGCTCCATAGTAGGAGGCGTTAAATTAAATTTATCGGCAACTTTGTAAGCTTCTAAAATTTCTTCGGCGCTCCACTCGCTGGTGCCCCAGTATAAAATTTTCCCTTGCTCAATAAGCGTGTGCATGGCGCGTACAGTTTCTTCAATGGGTGTATTTGGATCGGGGCGGTGACAAAAATATAAATCCAGATATTCTAATTGCAAACGAGTTAAGGCAGCGTGGCAAGCTTCCATAACGTGTTTGCGGCTTAAGCCCATTTGGTTGGGAAGTTTTCCTCCCCAAAATACTTTACTCGAAATAATATAAGAGGTGCGGTCCCAGCCTGTTCTTTTTAAAATTTTTCCCATCACAATTTCTGATTTACCGCTGGCATAGGCCTCGGCATTATCAAAAAAATTCACTCCGGTTTCGTAAGCCAGTTTCATACATTGTTCGGCCACACCATCATCTACCTGCGCGCCAAAAGTTACCCAGCTGCCAAAAGAGAGAGCACTTACCTGTAAACCTGATTTTCCTAACCTGCGATATTCCATAAATACAATTTTTACAAATATACAAAAAGCTAACAAGACCTTGTTCCAAATGTCCCTCTCAAAACCAAAAACTTTGCGTCTGCGCCGCGACGGAGCGCCTTCGTGGCCCGCTGAAAAAGTTGGAACAACAATTGCAATACCAAAATGAATATTTTACGTACCTTACCCCTCTCAAAGCTTAACTATGAAACGCCTCCTCTTAATTTTCAACTTCCTTCTTTTAAGTTTAAACTTGTTTCCTCAGGCTAATATGCCGCCGGGCGCTTATACTTCTACCAATAAAAAAGCCATCAAGCATTTTGAAGAAGGCAAAAAATTTTACGAAACACGCAAAGATGCCGAAGCCGAAAAATGTTTATTAAAAGCTATTGAAGAAGATAAAACTTTTTGCGAACCGCATATAGCCCTTGCCTATTTGTATATGGAGCAAAATAAAAAACTCTTGGGCATATTACATTTTAAAACTGCTTTAGAATTAAATTCAAAATTTTTTCCGCGGTGTTATTTTGACTTAGCCCTTGCGGAATTAATGGTGGGGCAATACGAAGACGCACAAAAAAATTTAGAAACTTATTTGAAGTTAGACCGCGTAAGCCCCACAACCAAAGAACAGGCACAGCGATATTTAAAAACGGCTAAGTACGGAGCCATTGCCGTAAAAAATCCAAAACCGTTTAACCCCATTAATTTAGGTAAAGGAGTAAACGCGCCCGACTACGAATATTTTCCTTCTATAACTGCCGATGGAAAAACTTTATTTTTTACGCGTAATTATCGCAAAGACGGAAAAGAAGCACAAGAAGATTTTTATGTGAGCCAGAAAGTAAATGATGTTTGGCAAACGGCTACTTCGGTTGATGAAATTAATAGTCCGGGTAACGAAGGTGCACCGAGTATTTCGGCCGACGGGCAGTATATGTTTTATGCGAGTTGCGTAAACATGTATGGTAATTACGGAGACGAAACGCGCAAGGGTTACGGCAGCTGCGATATCTTTTTTGCACAGCAGAGTAATGGCAAATGGACGAAACCGCAAAATATTGGTCCGCCTATAAATACTGCAAACTGGGAAACGCAACCTTCTTTTTCTTCGGACGGAAAAACGTTGTATTTCATAAGAGGAATTGTTACGCGTGATGGAATTAAGGATCAGGATATTTACATGAGCGAGATTGGTGCCGACGGAAAATTTGGCACCCCCGTAAAATTAGGACAGAATATAAATACACCGGGCATTGAAGAATCGGTTTACATACATCCGGATAATCAGACGCTGTATTTTAGTTCAGACGGGCATGAAGAAAACATGGGAGGTTTGGATCTTTACTTATGCAGAAGACAAGCGGATGGCACTTGGGGGCCCGCTGTAAATTTGGGTTACCCGATTAATACGTATAACGACGAGAACAGTTTATTAGTTGACCCCTCGGGTAAGGTGGCTTATTTTGCCAGTGATCGCGAAGGAGGTTTTGGCGGATTGGATTTATACGGATTTGAATTACCTGCCGATGTAAGGCCAACGCCGATTACTTTTATGAAAGGAAAAGTTTTTGACATAAAAACAAAAGCACCTTTGGATGCAAGTGTAGAAGTAATTGATTTGGAAACGCAAAAAACCGTGGTGCGCTCTTTCTCTAATAGCAAAGGAGAATTTTTAACCGTATTGACTTCAGGAAAAAATTATTTGGTGAATGTTAGTCGTGAAAAATATTTATACTACTCGGATAATTTTAGTTTAAAGAATGTGGTTACTGATTTTAACAAACCTTTTATTTTAGAAATTCCGCTGCAGCCTATTGATACCGGAGTTGCTATTGAATTAAAAAATATTTTCTTTGATGTAGATAAATTTGATTTGAAACCTGAATCGAAAGCGGAGTTGGAAAAATTGGTTTCGTTTTTAAAGAGTAATGCAAAAATACGAATTGAAATTAGCGGCCACACGGATAGTGACGGCAATAAAAAAGCGAATCAATTGCTTTCGCAAAACCGTTCTAAAGCGGTTTACGATTATTGTGTGGCGCAGGGTATTGTTGCCGCGCGCCTAACCTTTAAAGGGTATGGCGATAATAAAGCCAAAGTGCCTAATACTACGGCCGAGAATAAAGCGAAGAACAGAAGGACAGAGATTAAGATTATAGGGAAGTAATTCGTGCTTAAAATCATGTCTTTTTAATTGTTAAAAAGGCTTGCCCACATCGCTTATTTTTTTAACTTAGCTACTCAAATTGAGGGCATGCTTAAAAAATTATTTTTCCTAATCTTTGTTGCATTATTTAGTCTGCAAACAAAAGCTGGCGTTTACTATTGGGTTGGCGGCACCGGCAACTGGAGTCAGTTTAACACACATTGGGCCACTACCTCGGGCGGCGCGGTTTTTCATATACAAACGCCGACTTTTGCTGATACCGTTATTTTTGATGCGAATTCTTTTACGACAACAGGAGATACTGTTTTTGTGGATTCTACTTTTATAAGTTGCAAAAACATGATTTGGACGAATGTGACTAATGGGCCGGTGTTTACCAATGCGAGTTTTGCTTCTAATGGTTTATTAAAAATGTATGGATCGCTAACGCTTTCATATAATATGTCATGGGACTTTTCAGGTCAAATAGATATGATGGCCAACATCGGCAATCAAACCATTACTTCGGCAGGACAAAACTTAGGTTACCTCTGGCTGGTGGGTTCTTCGCAGTTTTCGCTTACCGATTCTTTAAACGCTACTTATTTCACAATCGCTGCTTCATCAGGGCCCTTCTATTCCAACAACCAACTCATACGAACAAACATTTTTTATGCTTCCAATCCGGTCTACCTTGGAACTTCTTCTGTTTACTGCGGGACATGGATTGGCGGCGCGGCACCTTCGGATGTGGATAGCTCTATTATTTATCTAGACTCCAGTCCAAATTTTTCAGGCGGGGCCAACGTTTACAACAAACTTATTTTTACGGACCTGGGCATTCATTATTTAACCAATTCCATAAGCACAGGCAATGCGTCTTTTAAATATATCTATTCATACGGCGGACTTAACATAAACGCCTCCAACTGTACCATCGATAGCTTAATATGCCTAGGGAATTTTGGATTTGAAAACATGAGCAACAACAACACGCTTCACTTCTCCCAGTTCAACGGCGATGCTAGTATTTTTGGTAATCATACGTTTGATACCGTACATTTTAATAATTCCGGTTTCGCCATAACTCTTGAAAATGGGAGTACTCAAATAATAAACAAGTTGTTTATCAACTCGACTGGCGGCTTCCCGGTAACTCTTCAAAGTAATCAGCCAGGCACACAAGCTACCATCTCAAAAGCTATAGATACCGTTTGCGTAAATTATATTTTTATGCAGGATATAAATGCAACAGGCGGTGCGCAATTTTATGCTGGGCAATACAGCTCTAACATTAGTAACAACACTGGTTGGAACTGGATGGATTGTCAGCAAGCCATTAGCAATGTTTGGCCGGGCGATGCCAACTACGATTTGATTACGGATAATTTAGATATTATTTATTTGGGCCTTGCATTTAACGAAACAGGGTTTACAAGAAGCGGTGCAAGTAATACGTACGTTGCACAACCGGCCATGGACTGGAACCGCGTTTACACAAACATGGTAAACATAAAGCACGCCGACTGTGATGGTAACGGGGTGATAAATCCAAATGATACAATGGCCGTTTCATTAAATTACGGATTAACAAATACAGGGCGTTTAGGTGCTACAAAAAATCATACTTCAAGTACCGGGGCCGATATTTATTTTACTCCAACTCAAAGTTCTTATCTCCCCGGCTCATGGGTTAGCATTCCAATTAATTTAGGCACAAGCGGCACACCCGCCACCAATATCTATGGATTAGCTTATACAATTACCTACGATGCAAATATGATTCAACCCGGAACCGTGAGTGTTACTTACACCAGTTCGTGGTTAGTAAGCACAGGTAACATTGTACATTTAGAAAAAGATTTTTACAGCAGTGGAAAAATTGATGTGGGTATGTCGCGCGGCAATCACGCCAACGCCTCGGGTAATGGTATCATTGCGTATTTAAATTTTCAGGTCTCCCCTACTGCTCCTATCGGGCCAATTAATTTAGGCTTTACTAATATTACGGTTATGAGTTTTAACGAAAACATTGTTCTCGTAAACCCATTGCCAAACACGGTTACCGTTGGAATTGAAAACACAAGTGTTGCAAGTAATATTAATATGTACCCTAATCCATTCAGCAACGAAACTTTTTTAAATTACTCATTGGCGTTCGGCTCTGATGTAAATATTAAAATTTATTCTGTAGAAGGAGTTCTGGTTTCTGAAATTAATAAGCCTACACAATCAGCAGGCAATCATACCCTATCTATCGACACAAAAAATATTCCTTCAGGAGTTTATTTCTGCAAAGTAAAATTCAGTAAGGGCGAGAAAATTTTTAAACTTATTAAGGCCGAGTAAAATTACTTCCGCTCTATCTGAGCTCCCAAAGCTTGCAGCCTGGTATCAATGTGCTGGTAGCCGCGGTCTATTTGGTTGATATTGAACATCACGCTTTTTCCTTTGGCGCTTAAGGCTGCAATTAACAAAGAAACTCCCGCGCGTATATCGGGCGAGGCCATTTGTATGCCGCGCAGCTGCGCTTTGCGGTCAAGGCCCATAACAACGGCCCTGTGCGGATCACACAAAATAATCTGCGCACCCATATCAATTAGCTTGTCTACAAAAAACAAACGACTCTCAAACATTTTTTGATGTATCAAAACATTGCCGCGCGCTTGCGTTGCTGTTACTAATGCGATGCTAATTAAGTCGGGAGTAAAGCCCGGCCACGGCGCATCAGATACAGTTAAAATACTTCCGTCAATAAAAGTATCAATCTCGTAATGCTCTTGTGCAGGAATATGTAAATCATCGCCGCGTAATTCCATTTTAATTCCAAGGCGTTGAAAAATGCCGGGCACGCAGCCCAAACGCGGGTACGCCACATTTTTTATGGTGATTTCGCTTTGCGTTACCGCAGCCAAACCAATAAAAGAACCAATCTCAATCATATCGGGCAACAAACGATGTTTGGTACCTCCCAGTTTTTTTACTCCTTCAATGGTAAGCAAATTACTTCCTACTCCGGTAATTTTTGCGCCCATGCGATTAAGCATGTCGCACAATTGTTGCAGGTAGGGCTCGCTGGCCGCATTGTAAATTGTTGTAATTCCTTCAGCTAAAACTGCAGCCATCACAATATTTGCAGTACCCGTTACGGATGCTTCATCAAGCAACATATAACCGCCGCGCAAATTTTTTCCTTCTACTTTATAAATTTCGTTAACCTCATCGTAAATAAATTCGGCACCCAGTTTTTCAAATCCTAAAAAGTGTGTGTCCACTCTTCTTCTTCCAATTTTATCTCCGCCGGGCTTAGGCATATATGCTTTTCCAAAACGTGCCAACATGGGGCCCACTATCATTACCGAGCCGCGCAAACTTCCGCCCTTCTTCTTAAACTCGGGCGATACAATAAAATCAACATTTACATCATCGGCCTGAAAAGTATATTCTTCATGCCCCGTTTTTTCAACCTTCACTCCCAAATCTTTTAAAAGATCGATGAGCTTCATGATGTCTATAATTTCGGGAATATTACCAATCGTAACTTTTTCGGAGGTAAGAAGCACTGCGCAGATAACTTGCAGCGCCTCGTTTTTTGCTCCTTGCGGAATTATTTCTCCTTTTAATTGCTTTCCGCCTACTACTTCAAATATGGGCATAAACTATTATTTTTTTTCTTTGCGCCTTGTGCTTAGTTCTTACGTTTAAAATTTTTATGGTGCTTTTTGTGATGCTTTTTATGCCCACCACCGCCATGTCCGTGTCCCCCACTTGGGTTTACATTACGCTTAACCAAATCCTGCGAGTCGGTTAATTTTTCCCCTTCGTTCATTTTTATTTTTCCGTCAGATAATTCCAACAGGTGCGCAAAAATAACATCGTCCTGCACCGCATCCTTGTTCCACGTTAAGTATGCTTTTTTTAATTGTGTGGCAACAATGCGCTTTAAATATTCTTTTTCTTCGCCCTCCGGAAAATCTTTTGCTTTTTGTATAATCTCTTCAATTAATTTACCGTAGTGGCGGTATTTTATTTTTCCGCTGGGATAAGCAACTTTATCGGGTTTGGTATCAAAAGTTTCGGCAGATGGTTTTGGATATGGGCTATCCACATCCAACTTAAAATTAGAAATGATAAAAAGGTGGTCCCACAACTTATGCGTAAAATCGGGCACATCGCGCAAGTGCGGATTTAATTGCCCCATAATTTGTATGATTGATTTGGCGCATTTGTTACGCTCTTCCTTAGTTTCTAGAGTAATGCAATATTCTACCATACCCTGCACATTGCGGCCGTACTCGGGTATAATTAAATGAGGTAATTGTGTATTGTAAGTTAAGCCTTCTTGCATGGCGTGTATTTTGGGTAAAAATAAGCTTAATTCGGGCAATTAGCAAGGGTATTAGCCAAATGAAGATCGGATGATTTTTAATCTAAATCGATTTGTATTTTAAGCCCAGCCCAACCCTTTATGGAGTATGGGCATCTATAAGGGTAAGAAGGCAGCTTACACGCATAAATAGTCTCATTTTTACCAATTTTATGCTGAGAATCTTCTTTATTTTTTTACTTTAGCTTAACTAAAAACGGGATGAAAAAATTGAACCTTGCCAAATCATTTTTTAACCTGTGTTTTTTTGTACTGACCGCCGCAATTTGGCAACCTTTGCAAGCACAGGAATTAAAAAAATCCAACCACATTCCGGGCGCCGCCTGTAAAGACTGTCTGGTTAGCGTCACTTCAAGAAATTCGGATCCAAACTCTAACCAAAACGGAAACAATACAGATAATACCAGTTATACAAATACCGGCTGCGGAATAAACTGGACACAAGGAACCGTTGTTTTACAACAAAGAGCCCCATCTGCGGGTTTATTTACACCGCCTCCCGGAGCAACGCAACCTGCCCCTGTTGTTATTTCGGGCATACCGGCTTGCGCAACTATTGTAAAAGCTTTTTTATATGCGGATGCTTCGGGTAACGGAGTGCCGATTACTGCCACAGTAGTAAATCCCGGCGGCTCAAGTGCAAATTTTCCAATGACAATTATCGGTACTGATGTGGATAAATGCTGGAGCAGTTTAAGTTATGCGGGAACGTACAGCTACAGAGCTGATGTTACCACCATAGTAACCGGAAACGGTACTTATCAATTATCGGGCTTACCGGTGTATCCTGCGGCAGGGCCAAATGATGTTGACGGAGCTACACTAATAATTATTTATCAGGACGCCTCTGCTTCTTATACAGGCACCATTGTTCTTGCCGACGGAGCTTATACAAGTATTGGTTCAGGCACTTCAAATACTATAAACGGATTTACTGCTTGTGGTAACTCAACAACAGCAGCTGCCTTTTTAGTTGTTGCCGATTTACAACAATTGTCGGCTACCACAATGACCTTAAACGGCACAGCCTATTCATTTCCGGGAGCTTCTAATTTATGGTGGAATTTTGTTCAGACACCCACCACTGTTTCGGCAGGACAAACCACTTCACTTTTCTCAACCATTAATGCCAGCGATTGCTATAACATTGTTGTTGAAGGATTATATTTTCAAACGGGTTGCAGTGTTTGCACTGCACCAAATTTAACAGTTACTGCAAGTTCAACTTCGCCTTGCGGAGGACCAAATTCGGCTACTGCAACAGCAACTGGCGGAAGTGGTTCGTATACGTATTCGTGGAGCAGCGGACAAACTTCACAAACAATCAGTGGTATTGCAATAGGAGTTTACACCGTAACAGTTACCGACTTGGTGGGTTGCAAAACCGGAACAGCAACTGTAAACGTTACCGGAACAGGTTCGCCTCCATTAACGGTTAACAGTCCCACATTTTGTACCGGAAGTTCGGCTATATTAACTGCATCAGGCGCTACAACTTATACCTGGAGCCCTGCAACGGGATTAAGTTCAACAAACGGTGCAAGTGTAACAGCTAATCCAACAACAACTACTACGTATACAATTTCGGGAACCATGGGTGCCTGTACCGGAACTGTTACTTCGGTTGTAACGGTAAATCCATTACCAACAATAAATGTAACTAACGGAACGGTGTGTAACGGTGCAAGTGTAACGCTTACAGCAAGCGGTGCAAATACATACAGCTGGAGTCCGCCAACCGGACTAAGTGCTACTACCGGAGCAAGTGTTACTGCAAACCCGCCATCCACTACAAATTATACAATAACCGGAACAAATATTAATGGTTGCGTAAACACAAATACAACCAGCGTAACAGTGGTAACAAATCCAACTGTTACTGTAAATACAGGAACAATTTGTATTGGTAATTCAACCACATTAAACGCAGGCGGTGCTACAACTTATGCATGGAGCCCTGCAACGGGATTAAGCTCAACAACAGGAACAAGCGTAACGGCTAACCCGGTTGTTACAACAGTTTATACAATTACCGGATCGGCCGGAACGTGTACCGCAGTTGCATCAACAACAGTAACTGTAAATCCTTTGCCACCAGTAACTGTAAACAGCGGTACAATTTGTATCGGGCAACAAACTGCAACATTAAACGCAAGCGGTGCAAATACTTATTCGTGGACACCTTCAACAGGATTAAGCGCAACAACAGGTGCTAGTGTAATTTCTAATCCTACAACAACAACTTCTTATACCGTTACCGGAACTGATGTTAACGGTTGTGTAAATACAGCAACAAGCACCGTTATTGCAAACCCAATACCTGTAGTTACTGTTAACAGCGGATTTATTTGTAACGGAAATATTGTAACCCTAAACGCAGGCGGTGCTTCTACGTACGCATGGAGTCCGCCAACCGGATTAAGTGCAAGCACAGGAGCAAGTGTAAATGCAAATCCTCCTTCTACAACAAATTATACTATAACCGGAACAGATGTTAATGGTTGCGTAGATACTGAAACTACAACAGTTACCGTGGCAAATAATCCAACAGTTACTGTAAATACCGGAACCATTTGTATTGGTAATTCAACAAACTTAAATGCAACCGGTGCGCCAACATATGCATGGAGCCCTGCAACAGGACTTAGCGCAACTACAGGTTCAACGGTAATTGCTAACCCTGCAACAACAACAGTTTATACAATTACCGGTTCGGCGGGCACATGTACATCCGTTACTACAACAACGGTAACTGTAAATCCTTTGCCTGTTGTTACCGCAGGAAGTAATAGTCCGCTTTGTGTAAATCAAAATTTAAATCTTACTTCATCTGGCGGAACAAATTATAGCTGGAGCGGCCCGGGCACTTATGCATCCGCGCAACAAAATCCAACCGTAAACGGAGTTACTACAGCAGCAGCGGGTGTTTATACAGTTACTGTAACCGATGCAAACACCTGTGTAAATAAAACTACAGTTAACGTAGTTGTAAATTCTTTACCTGTTGTTACTGCTACCGGCGCAACTGTTTGCATTGGCGCAACAATTAATCTTACTTGTAATAATAGCGGTGTTGTGTACTCGTGGAGCGGGCCAAATACCTATGGTTCAAATCAACAAAATCCAAGTATTGCAAACGCTGCTATTAACATGAGCGGCAATTATGTAGTTACGGTTACAGATGGAAACGGCTGTGTAAATACAAATTTTGCGCAGGTAACAGTTAATCCTGCATTGGTAATTGCCGCTACTAATAACGGTCCGATTTGTCAAAATGGTACACTTATAGTTGGCGCTAATACAGGAGTTAGCTGGGTATGGAACGGTCCGGGAGGATTTACCGCTGTTACGCAAGGACAAACTATACCAAATGTTCAGGTAAGTGCTTCAGGCATTTATACTGTTACGGGAACTGATATGAATGGTTGTACAGGAACAGCAACTACAGCAGTTGTTGTAAATGCCTTACCAATAATAACGGCTAACACGGCTACCATTTGCGTTACACAACAAGTGGCTACACTTACAGGAAACGGCGCAAGCACTTATACATGGATGCCTGCCGCAACTTTAAACAGCAGCACAGGAACAACAGTAACAGGAACTCCAATGGTAACAACAACTTATACTATTGTTGGTACAGATGGAAACGGATGCGTAAATTTTTCGACTACAACAATTAACGTAAATCAATTACCCGCGGTTACCGTAAATAATGCAACACTTTGTATTGGTAATTCGGCAACACTTAACGCAAACGGAGCTGCAACTTATACCTGGTCACCGGCAACAAATTTAAATACAACAATCGGAGCAAGTGTATCTGCTAATCCAAGCGCAAATACTTTTTATACTGTTACGGGCATAGACATGAACGGGTGTTTTAGTTCGGCTATTTCTTCTATCACTGTAAATTCACTTCCTGTTGTAGCAGTTAATACCGGCACAATTTGTTTAGGCCAAACTAATACTACATTAAATGTTACAGGCGCCAATACGTATAGCTGGGCTCCGCTTACAGGTTTAAATACTTCTACCGGGGCGAGTGTTATCGCTACTCCGGCCGCAACAACAAATTATACAGTAACCGGAACAGATATTAACGGTTGTGTAAATACAGCCACCACATCTGTATTGGTTAACGCAATTCCCGTTGTAGCGGTGGGGCCACAAATTACTACCGGTTGTGCGCCGGTATGTGTAAATCTTTCTAACACATCCACCGTAACCGGTACATGCAGTTGGAATTTAGGTGACGGAAGTTTAAGTAGCAGTTGCGCACCAAGTCATTGCTATACAGGGCAAGGCACATTTAGCTCAGTACTTACACTTACAGAGATTAACGGATGCGTGGGCACTGCAAGTGCAACCGTTATTGTTTACCCTGTACCCACTGCCGATTTTAATGTTTCGCCGCAACCCACTTCTATTCTGGATCCTATCATACATTTTTACGATGCCACAACAGGCGCAGTAATTAGTACTTGGAATTGGACTTTTGGTGACCCGAATAATTCTACAGCGAGTACGCAAAATCCTACATTTACTTATTTGGCTGTTGGCTCTTATCAGGTTATGTTAACTGTTGTGTCTAATAAAGGTTGTATTGACTCTACCATTAAAATAATTAAAATTGATGATGAGTTTATGATTTATGTGCCCAACGCTTTCACACCAAATTACGACGGAACCAATGATGTGTTTTACGCTAAAGGAGAAGGCATAAAAGATTTTAAGATGTATATTTTTGATCGTTGGGGAAATCAGGTATTTTACTCGGATGATATTTCTAAAGGTTGGGACGGCCGTTTCAGCGGTAAAAGTCAGGACATAGTACAGGAAGACGTTTACGTTTGGAAAATTGAATTAAAAAACTACAAAGGCGAGCCGCGCCTTCTTAAAGGAACTGTTTCTTTAGTGAAATAAAATTCCTTGTAACCTTTTACTGTTTTTACCATCTAATGCTGAGGCGATAACTGGTTAATTCAATATAATTAGTTAAGAGTCGCTTTGCATTATATAACGCATTTGGTAAATTATAGATAAGCGCGTTATAACAATACAAATTATTAAATTTGCGGCATGCAAAAAATACTGTTTGTTTGTTTAGGTAATATTTGTCGGTCGCCTGTTGCCGAAGGAATCATGCTTCATTTAATTAAAGAACATAGCTTGCACAATAAAATTAGTGTGGACTCGGCCGGCACCGCCGGTTATCATATTGGCGAGGCTCCCGATAAACGCACTATACAAAACGCAAAAAAGAATGGCGTTGATTTAAGTAAGTTGCGCGCACGTAAATTTTTGCACGAAGATTTTGAATTATTTGATAAGATATTGGTGATGGATGAAAATAATTTTAATGATGTGAAATCAATGGCTAAAGATAAAAATCGCCACCAAAAAATTGATTATTTGTTGAATGAATCTTTTGCCGGTAAAAATCTGCCTGTGCCCGATCCGTACTACGGAACAGAAACTCATTTTGAAGAAGTTTTTCAATTAGTTTACAGGGCTTGCCAAAAGATAATTGAGCCGCATATTAAATAAAAAAGTAATTTCAAACAGTGAAACAAACAACCATAAAATTAGTTCTTGCTTTTTTATTTATTCTTTCGGCTACCTTTTGGAAAGCAGGAAAAACTTTTGCCCAGAATAAAAAAATAGACTCTCTTTTAAACGTTTATCAAAATTCGCCAAACGATACCACCCGCATTACTGCGGGCCTGGCTTTAAGCAGGCAATTACTCAAAATAAGTAAAAACAGCGAGGCGCTGAATTACTGCAAAGAAATTCAGAAAAAATGTGAGGCGGCTATAAAAAATAACGGGTCGGCGACCGAATCTTTTTACAAAAAAAATTACGCGGCTACTTTTAATTTGGAAGGTAATGTGTATTATTTTCAAAGCGAATACCAACAGGCGATAAGTTGTTACAGCAAAGCTTTAAAAAATTACGAAGAAACAAATGACTCGAAAGGAATTGCCAATGCGGTAAATAACCTCGGGCTTATTGCTTATACACAAGGCAATTTTACAAAGGCTTACGATTATTACAGCAAGGCCATGAAAATAAGAGAGCAAATTAATGACCAAACCGGGCTTGCTTCTTCATACAACAATATGGCGCTTGTTTTAGAACATCAGGGAAATTATTCATCTGCCCTTGAGTTTCATTATAAAGCACTTGCCTTAAATGATAAACGTGCCGACAAGTACGGTATCTCTACTTCCTTATCTAATATCGGCGCGGTTTATTCCAATCAAAAAAATTACAAAAAAGCGTTAGAGTATTATATTAAATCGCTTCCGATATTGGAAGAAATCAGCAATACGCATGGGCTTGCCAATGTATATAATAATTTGGGCATCATTTATTCGGAAGAAGGAAAATACGCCGAGGCCATAAAGTATCATCAACAAGCACTTAAAATGCGCGAGCAAATAGGCGACGATTACGGGATTGCTTTTTCTTATACTAATTTGGGTTCTATTTATTTTTCGCAGGGAAATTATTCGGCAGCGCTTGAGTATAATACAAAGGCCCTTGACTTACGAAATGACATTCAGGATAGTCTGGGAATTTCGCACTCCTTAAATCTGATGGGGCAATGTTATTTTAAATTGGGGCAAACAAAAAAAGGAGAAGAGTATTGTAAAAAAAGCCTTGAGTTTGCCAAGAAGACCGGAGAAAAAGAAGCGATGAAGGAGGCCGATAAAGCTTTGAGCGAAATTTACGCTTACACTAAAGATTTTGAAAAAGCTTATTTTTATCACAGTGCCTACGTAACCGTTAGAGATAGCCTTTTAAATGAAGACAACTTAAAGCAAGGTGTACGTGCCGAAATGAATTATGAATTTGCTAAAAAAGAAGCCGACGAAAAAGTTGCTCAGGAAAAACGAAATGCAGAGACCGCAATACACGAGCATCGCCAAAAATTAATTTTATGGGGTGTAAGCGCCGTTTTGGGTCTTGTACTTATTTTTGCTTTTTTTGTTTACCGCAGTTATCTACGCAAGCAAAAAGACCATGCCGAAATTGTTTTGCAGAAACATATTATTGAACAAAAACAAAAAGAAATTTTAGACAGTATACATTATGCCAAAAGAATTCAGAAAGTTTTACTGCCCAACGACATGTTCATTGACAAGACGCTCAAAAAACTACAGAATAATTCCTAAATTTTAGTCTCGCCCATTTCCAGAATTTTCTCAAACTCTTTGTCGGTTACTTTAGAAACCGAAAGGCGCGATATACGCACCACTTCCATAGTTTTAAGAGAAGCTTCTTTTTTAATATCGGCCAGGGTAACCGACTTTTTCATTGGTTTTACAGCTGCAAAATCCACACCGCTCCAATCTCCCTCTTTTGCAGTTGCATCGGGGTATGCTTCTTTAACAACTTTGGCAATGCCCACCACATTAGTTCCTTCGTTACTGTGATAAAAAAATGCAAGGTCGCCCTTTTTCATAGCGCGTAAATTATTTCTTGCCGCGTAATTACGCACGCCGCTCCAAAAAGTTTGTTTGTCTTTTACCAATTGTTCCCAGCTATACGCATCGGGTTCTGATTTAATAAGCCAGTAATTCATTGACGATTTTTTTATTGACAATTTTTAAATTTAATGCAAAATTTTAAATACCAACTCCTTCAGCAAATCCCCATCCTCCACACTCACGTTATCAACGCCCTTCGATTTCACATCGCACTCGCGCAGGTGGGAAAAGATGCCTTTCAGTTTTCCGGTAGAGTAATTTCGGGCAGCACTTTCATAACCCGAAACAAAAAACGGATTCACACCCAATGCCGCAGCAATACTGCCCCTGCTTTTATCCGGCGTAGAATGATACAACAAAATTTTATGAAAATACCCGTATAAAGAAGCCGTGGTTAATACCAGCGGATTATCTTTTGGATTGGCCGCGAAGTATTGCGAAATTCTATTGGCGCGCAAAACATCTTTTTTTGCCAATGCATCCTGCAATTCAAAAACATTAAAATCTTTGCTGATGCCAATGTTTTGCTGAATGTGGTCCGGCAAAATTTCCGTTCCCACGGGCAGACTCACAAACAATTTTCCAAGCTCGTTTACAATCTTAGATAAATCGTTTCCTAAATGTTGCGCCAACATTGCAGCGGCAGGCGGAGTAATATTATATTTTTTATCTTTTAAGTAAGAAGTAATCCAATTGGGAATTTTATCGTCGTACAGTTTCTTCGACTCAAACAAAACCGCCTTTTTAGCAATGGTTTTTGCTAAGGATGTGCGCGAATCCAGTTTTTTGTACTTATGACAAAAAACTAAAATAGTTGTGGGCTGCGGATTTTCCATATAGGCCGCCAGCGGATTTACTTCCGTGCTACCTTTTTTTCCTTTTGGTTCTTCGCCATCCTCTGCACTCTTGCGCGCAAATTCTTTTAAAGTCTGAGCTTCCTTTACAATAATAACCTGCCTCTCGCCCATCATCGGAAATCCTTTTGCAAGGCCAATAATGCTGCTTAAATCGCTGTCCTTGCCATATAAAATAGTTTGGTTAAAACCTTTCTCGCTTTCATCCAATACATTTTTCTCAATGTAATCGCTAATCTCATCTATATAATAAGGCTCCTCGCCATGCAAAAAATACACGGGCTTGTAAAGCTTCCTTTTTAAATCTACTAGTATGTCGTTGTGTTCAGCCATTTTTTTTGGGCGTTACCCGCGTCTGTAATTTTTCTTTCAATCATTAATTAATCGCGGGTCGGGCTGCTGCGGGGTACCGCTTTTTGCAACAGCAACATTTTCTTTTAAAATTATTTTGGTCTATCAGTATCATCTTCCTTTAGTATTTATTTAAACAAGGCAAAAGAGCCCCTGCGGGCCCGCTGCATCCCTAACGCTTTACTTACCGAGTAACTTTTTAATCTCATTCAACTTTAGCAATGCTTCTACCGGCGTTAAAGTATTAATGTCAATATCCAAAATTTCTTCCTTAATCTGGTTTAGCGTAGGATCCTCCAACTGATACACATTCATTTGATACTCGCTCTGCTTATCTTTACTCTTCTGCATTAATTTTCCTTCCGAGTCTACAATTGTTTCTGTTGGCTCTAATTCATGCTCCTTTTCTAATTTCTTCAAAATTTCTCCAGCACGTTCCACAACATCCTTAGGCATACCCGCCATTTTTGCCACGTGTATACCAAAGCTGTGCTCGCTACCACCCTCGGCAAGCTTGCGCATAAAAATTACTTTGTTGCTAAGTTCCTTTATCGTGACGTGGAAATTTTTTACTCTCGGAAAATACTGCGCCATCTCATTCAACTCATGATAGTGCGTAGCGAATAATGTTTTTGCTTTGTTGTGCGGATTCTGATGCAAAAATTCCGCAATGGCCCACGCTATCGAAATGCCGTCGTAAGTAGAAGTTCCCCTGCCAATCTCATCCAGTAAAATTAAACTGCGGTTGCTTAAATTATTTAAAATGCTCGCCGTTTCGTTCATCTCCACCATAAACGTCGATTCGCCCGAAGAAATATTATCCGAAGCACCCACACGCGTAAATATTTTATCTACCAAACCAATCTCAGCTTTCTCAGCAGGAACGTAACTTCCAATTTGCGCCAATAAAACTATCAGCGCAGTTTGTCGCAACAAAGCAGACTTACCACTCATATTCGGGCCGGTAATCATCATTATCTGCTGCGTTTCACTATCTAAAAACACATTATTGCTAACGTACTCCTGCCCTACCGCCAATTGCTTTTCAATTACGGGGTGACGGCCTTCTTTAATATCTATAGCAAAACCTTCGTTTAAAACAGGGCGCGTATAATTATTATTTTTCGCAATCAGTGCTAATCCCAACAGGCAATCCAACTTTGCCAGCAGCGCCGCGTTTTGCTGAATAGGTAAAACAAATTCGGTAACGTAATTAATCAGGTCCTCAAACAAACGTATTTCAAGAGCCATAATTTTTTCTTCGGCGCCTAATATTTTTTCTTCGTACTCTTTTAACTCGGGTGTAATATAACGTTCGGCATTCGTTAAAGTTTGCTTGCGCATCCAGTCGGCCGGGGCTTTGTCTTTGTGCGAATTGGTTACTTCTAAATAATAGCCAAACACATTGTTATAACCCACTTTTAACGAAGTAATTCCGGTACGCTCTACTTCGCGCTGCTGAATTTTTAAAAGATAATCTTTTCCCGAATGAGAAATGTTACGCAGGTCATCTAACTCTGCATCCACTCCTGCGGCAATTACTTTTCCTTTGGCCAATGCAACGGGCGCGTCTTCGTGTAATTGTTTTAATCTTTCTTGTAAAGCGCTGCAAGGCTGTAAGCCTTCGGCAATTTCATTGAGGTTTGGCGCTTTTAATTCGAGCAATAAAGTTTTTAAATTTTCTGTGCTCGCCAAAGTGCGTTTCAATTGCATCAGCTCGCGCGGATTTACACGCATAGCAGCGGCTTTAGAAACTAAGCGCTCTAAATCGCCCATCCCGCTAAGCGTGCGCTGCAAATTATCCGCTTGCTCGCGGTGCTTTCCAAAAAATTCAATTATATCTAAACGTTTATTTATTTGCGTAACGCTTTTAAGCGGCATCGCTACCCAACGCTTCAGCATACGCGTTCCCATTGGGGTTACGGTGGCGTTAATTACATCAAACAAAGATTTTCCGCCTTCGTGCGCCGGGTAAATTAATTCCAAATTGCGAAACGTAAATTTATCCAGCCAAACATATTCGTTCTCGTCAATACGTTTTATCGAGGTAATGTGTTTTAATTTATCGTGGCGTGTTTGGTGCAGGTAATACAACATTGCTCCGCACGAAGCAACAGCGGTTTGCATTTCCTCAATGCCAAAACCTTTTAAAGAATTTGTACCAAATTGTTTGGTTAACGACTCGTAACCATAATCAAAAGTAAAGGCCCAATCGTCGATGCCGTATATATAATATTTTTCTCCTAATAAATCCAGCACTTGTGCGCGTTTGTTGCGCTCGTACAAAATTTCGTTAGGCGAAAACTTATGAATAATTTTTTCAATGTAAGAAGCATTGCCCTGCGCCAAAAAATATTCGCCTGTAGAAATATCTAAAAGCGAAACGCCCAGTAATTCTTTATCAATATGCAGGCTCGCCAAAAAATTATTGCTGTGGTGCTCCAGTAATTTTTCGCTGTACGCAAGGCCGGGCGTAATTAATTCGGTAACGCCGCGCTTTACAATGCCCTTCACCATTTTTGGGTCTTCCAACTGATCGCAAATGGCAACGCGAAAACCGGCGCGCACTAATTTGGGCAAATAATTATCTAAAGAGTGATGCGGAAAACCGGCCAGCTCAATAAAAGTTGCGGCACCGTTGGCTCTGCGCGTTAAAATAATTCCTAAAGCCGCGGCAGCCTTAATAGCATCTTCGCCAAAAGTTTCGTAAAAATCGCCCACCCTAAACAGCAACAGCGCATCCGGAAAAGTCTGTTTAATTTGGTTGTATTGCTTCATCAGCGGCGTTTCTTTATCGGGCCTTGCGCCAAAAAGATCTTCCGTGGGTTCGTTATTTTTTGCCATAATAGAGAGGGCAAGTTAGTAATAAGAAGGCAAGGCTTTAAGAGAGGTTTTTAACAGAATTAGGGTGAATGTTGATAGTTTTATGCCTCTCTTATAGTGTCATTCCGTCCCGATAGCTATCGGGACCGCAGGGTGTTGTTCACGAGGAATCTGTCTATTCGAAGGATTTGGGCGTGCCCCCGCAAAAGCGAATTTCCTTCGAAGAGCATTTTCGAGCGGGGTCAGGCTGCTGCAAGTCGCTTTTTTTGCAATACAGCTTTGTTAATCCTTATTTAGCGAATACTTAGTCTGAAAATCGCGTTTTTAAAATCGGATAAAAAGCAAAAAAGAGCTTCAGCACCGTTGCAGCATCCTTCACGCGAAAACAAATATAACTTCACGAAGAAAAACCATTTATTTTAGTAAAAGCGTTAAGGATGCAGCGGGCCCGCAGGGGCTCTTTTGCGTGGTAAAAATATTTTTAAAAATGTAGCACATTTTTTTTAGTAACCGTTGAAGTGAAAGTAAAGGCTGTTACTGCAAAAAGCGGTACCCCGCAGCAGCCTGCCGCGAGTGCGCTTACATATTTTATTATTGGTAGTAAGTTTATCCGCACCTCGCGGAACGCCCAAACCTTCCTTCAAAGAAACACTACACTAGGAAATACATCTAAAATATTACAGATTCCTTCATAAACAACACGGCTGCGCCGACTCGCAATGACGCTAAGGGGAGAGTTACTTTCAAAAATAAAATCACATCTAACTCACCGCCTTGTACACGTCTTCCCGTATCTCCTCCGCAAACTCCTCGTATTTAAAAAGCAAATCGTTTATAAAAACTTTTTCGGGGTATTGATGCGCTACAACATGCTGTAGCATATGCTTCTTGCCTATAACTTTAATCTCCTCGAACTCAGTTAAGGACAATATCTTAAAATAACTAAGCCCGTTTTTGTAGCGGCGGTATTGCGGGAATTTTATAATTTCAGGCTGTAAACTCATGGATACAAAGGTGCCCTTTTTTTTAGAATTAGTTGCACAGCATATTTATAAAAATTATGCCGGGCAAAGCGACTCGTTATTAGTGGTTATACCCAACCGCCGCGGCGCTTTGTACCTTAAAAAACATTTAGGTGCGCTTGTAAGCGGTTTTGATTGGGTGCCCGAAATTATGGCCGCCGAAAATTTTATTGAAACACTTTCGGGTTTGCCCACCGGCGGAGAACTTACACTTACCTTTGATTTATACGAGACCTATTTAAAAACCGTAGCCGGAGAAGCGGTTTCGTTTGAGCAATTTTTACGCTGGTCGCCACAGGTGATGCAGGATTTTAACGAGGTTGACCGTTATTTAATTGACTCTGAAAAAGTTTTTGAGAATTTAAAAAGCATTAAGGAAATTGAGAACTGGAGTCTTTCTGGAGAGAAACTGAGTCCAATGCAAGAAAAATATCTTGCTTTTATGACGCACATGGGCGCGGTTTACAAGGAACTGAAAAAAAATGTTTTAGAAAAAAATTACGGCTGGCAGGGTTTGTCGTATAGAATTGCGCACGATAAATTAATTACCGAGGGTTACAAACTGCCTTACAAAAAAATAATTTTGGCCGGCTTTAACGCGGTTAATTTAGCCGAGGAAAATATTATTACGTATTTAGTAAAACATAAAATTGCCGAATTACTTTGGGACGCCGATACTTATTACCTAAAAAACAAAGAGCAGGAAGCAGGATTATTTTTGCGAAGACATTTAGAAAAATTTAAACCTGTGGAGGGTTTTATTACTGATAATCTTTCGCAGAGTGAAAAACTGGTTGAGATAACGGGCGTGGCCGGGCGCATGGCGCAGGTTGCCGCGGGCGCACAAATGATTGAGAAAGCCATTGCCAATAATTCTGCCTTAGAGAAAACTGCAGTTGTTTTGTGCGACGAAACTTTGTTATTACCCATGCTCAGCGTTTTACCAAAGGCGGTGCAATCGGTTAACGTTACTTTAGAATATCCCGCGGCCATAACGCCGCTTTTTGATTTGTATGAGCACATTATACAAATGCAATTAAATAAGAAGGATACCAAAAAGGAAAGCGCATTTTACTTTAAAGAAGTGTTGGCGGTTTTGTACAATCCGTTTTTTGCCGATTTATGGGAGGATAACTTTTTTATTAAAGAAGTGATACGCAAATTAAATCGCAGCAACGCCGTTTATATACGCACCGGTTTATTAAAATCGTGGTTCGGCGATAACTTTGCGCAGGCCGAAACTTTGTTTACCGGTTTTGACTCGGCATTTATTGCCGTAAAAGAACTTTGCAAAATAAATGCAAGAATCATTGAGAAATTGCACGTAAAAGCAAACCGCTCGATAGAACTGGAAACTGCGCTGGCGTTTATGAAAGAGTTGAACGCTTTGCAAAATGCCTTAGAAAAATACCCCGAAATTAATTTGCGCGGACTGCGCGTTTTACTAAAACAAGTTTTAGCCGGCAGCGGAATTCCGTTTTACGGAGAACCGTTAAGCGGCTTGCAGGTTATGGGAGTTTTAGAAACCCGTACTTTGGATTTTGATAATGTAATTATGCTTTCGGTTAACGAAGGAGTTTTACCTTCAGGTAAATCCGCAAACTCGTTTATACCCGACGATTTAAAGCGCCATTTGCAAATGCCCTTGCATAACGAAAAAGATGCCATTTACTCGTACCACTTTTACCGCATATTGCAACGCGCCAAAAATATTTCTTTAATATATAACACGGAGACGGATACATTTGGTAAAGGAGAAAAAAGTCGTTTTATAACACAGCTGCTGGCCGAGTGGAAAAAGAAAAACGCCAATGTAACCATTCAGGAAAACATTCTTTCGCTCCCCGTAACCGCGGCCGGACAAAACTTTGGCCTTGTAATTGAGAAAGACGAAGATGTTTTAAATAAATTATTAGAAAAAGCGCAGTCGGAGAGGGGCCTCTCTCCTACTTCGTTTAATACGTATAAAGAATGTTCGCTTAAATTTTATTTGCGCTTTATAGCAGGCGTACGCGAAGCGGATGAAGTGGAAGAAGATATTGAGGCCTCCGCCATGGGAAATATCATTCACAAAGTGCTGGAAGAATTATATAAACCCGTGCTGAATGTAAACCTTACCGCCATTGACGTTGAGCAAATGAAGAAGCAAGCGCCGGCCTTTGCACAAAAATATTTTGAAGAACACTATGAAGAAGCCGTTGACGAAAACGGAAAAAAAGCACTGGCCTTTCATGTAATAAAAAAATATCTTGCCAATTTATTGAATTTTGAAAAACAACAAATAGAGACGCGCGGCAAAAATCAATTGCATGTAAAACATTTAGAAAAAGAATTAAGTGCGGATTTAGTGCTTAAGGACGGAAAGAAAATTAAAATACAAGGTAAATCCGACCGCATTGACGATATAAACGGAGAATTGCGCATTGTAGATTACAAATCGTCGGTACACAAGTATAACGACAAGTTTGAAATTGGTTCTTTAGATGAAGTTTTTGAAAATACCAAATTCAGCAAAGCCTTACAATTACTTACCTACGCCTGGCTTGCCTGGAAAGAAAAACTGGCACCTGCCGAAAAAATAAACTCCTGCATCATCGCTTTTCGCGCCGAGAAGAAATTGTACACGCTTACCCAAAACAAAAAAGATTTTACTTTTTCGGATTCGTTCTTCAATGAGTTTGAGGAAAAATTAAAAGTATTTATCGCCGAAATGTTTAACGCGGATAAAAAGTTTGAACCAATCCCCGATTTAGAGACTTGCGAGTATTGTGCCTACAAAAATATTTGCAATCGCAACTGATTTTCTTTTGCTTTTAGCAGCCATGGCACGCAGATGGCGCTGATGATTATGATTAAATTATGGTTTTTTTGTGTTGTATTGGTGAAAACAGCCAATACAATGGAACGCCGATGACGCTGATGATTATGATTTTTTATTGTATTTGCGTTAGGGATGCTGCAACGGTGTTGAAGCTCTTTTCTGCTTTTGCGAACAGCCATAGAACGCAGATGACACCGATGGTTATGATTAAATTATGTTTTTAAAGCTGTATTTCAAAAAAAGCGACTTGCAAGCAGCCCGCCGCGAGTGGCGTAAAAATTGATTTTGAAAACGAAATGTTGATTGCCACCTCGCGGAACGCCCAAAACATTCTCACACGAGCTCAAACTAGTTTATTACAATTTTTTGGTTGATTACCCCTTTGGAGCCACTAATATTTAGATGATACATTCCGGCCGGAAATTCCTTCACTCCTATCGTGGTTACTTCTCCAATATTTTGGGTAAGCAAAATATTTCCTTGCAGATCATAGATGTGTAACACTTGGTCGGCACCACAATTTGCTTTTAGAACAAAACTGTCGGTCGCAGGATTTGGATAAATATCTAGCTTCATTTTATTTTTTTCATCTTTCACCGTAGTGCTGTTCGAATATGCATACAGACTGATTCCCTTTACGCCCATGGTTGCTATGTTCATGCCGGGCAATTCCCAACCCATGTTCATACCACCAATTTTATAATCCGCATAATTAGTTGATTCGTTAATGAAACCATTGGCCCATGCAGTATCTAAAGCCGCTTTGGCGTAAGGCAAAAGATTAACTCTGGCGTGTATCCAGTTTCCGCTATGCAGACTGGTATTTGCAATAGCTGTGTAAGCAATGTTGTTGATGAGCGTTTGCGTTCCTACATCATACGACATATTTCCGGGTAACATGGGAGTGCGATCGTCGTAGAGTGGAACACCCAGCCAAACATATTTACCGTAACCGGAAGAACTTTGATTTAAATTTTGCACTGTAAAGAAAATCAGGAATTGCCCAGCATGCATGGTTGAATCATACCCCGCATTTTTAATTGTGAGGTTATACAACAATTGCGCATCAATTTGAAAAACCAGCGAATCTGTCAATGAAAGCGCAGGACATCCCGGACCTTGTCCCGCAAAATCAAAAGGCGCGCTCAATATTTGTTCTACCAGCAAATGCGGCCATGGCTGGCCCGGCAAACGGTAAATGTTGTTGTACTCACTTTGGGAATTGACACCGAAATATAATTGATAAGGCTCAGCGCCAATTGGGCCAAAACGAAAATCCTTATTGTTATCCGCCCACTGACACATTCCATCACCAAGCGTAGCGGGCGGAATCGCAGAGACAGTACTTTGACTGTTCCATTCAGCCATATTCCAAACCGGCGTTGCAACTGTATTATCGCAACGTATCGGTGCGGGCAGTACTGCGCCATTGGTGCGATCGCGTACATAAAATCCTTGCTGGAAATCGCGATCCTGTATCAACTCCTGCGCATTCGCATAAAACGCGTTCAGAAAAAATATCAGTATACTTATTTTGACAGAAATTTTCACTCGCCTTATTTTATCAATGAAACTACTCCGCTTAATTCTTTTTGTTTGCCTGTTGAATTGGAGTAATCAATTTTCCAAACATACACATCTTCCTGCACAATTTCATCGCCTTTATTTTTATAACGACCGTCCCATCCAAAATTTATATTGTCGGAATGAAATACTTGATTGCCCCAGCGATCAAAAATATAAAGTTTGTAATCGTGTATGCCTGTTCCCTTAGGCATAAAAATATCATTGTTGCCATCTCCGTTTGGCGTAAACGCATTTGGTACAAAAATTTCTTCATCTTCACCAATCACAATTATTTTTATAATCGAATCCATGCAACCATGGTCGCTTATAACCGTAAGCATTACCGGATAATTTCCAACGTTTGCATATTCATGCGTTGGGTTTTGCGTATTTGAATGCGAATTGTTTTCACCAAAACTCCAATTATAAGAAGTAATGTTTGCGCCCGAACTTGCGTTTGTAAAATGTATAAGCGGATCTAAAATAGTTGTAGGCTGTGGCGAAGCGGTAAAATCAGCATGAGGCTTTGGAAACACAACCACCGTTGCACTTGATGTACCCACACATCCATTTCCATCGGTTAAAGTAAGTAAGGCAGTAAAAGTTCCTTGTGCGTAAAAACAATGTATAGGCGTGCAAGAGTTTGAGCTCGCTCCATCGCTGAAGGTCCAGCTGCAATTTCCACTTGAAGAAGTTGTGTTCGAAAAATTTACACATAACGGCACGCAACCCGAAATAGTTGAAGGGCCCACTGAAACCTGCGGACCCGGAGTAACTAAAACAAGAGTGGCTGCAGAATTAGTACAACCGTTTGCATCTGTTCCTACAACCGTATAAGTTATAGGCGTATTTGGATTTGCTACAACACTTGTTCCGCTAACAGAACTTAAACCTGTTGAAGGCGACCAGTTATAGGTATTTGCGCCATTAGCAGTAAGCGTTGTGCTTTGTCCTGCACAAATACTTGCCGCGCCCGAATTACCAATACCAACAATTGGCAGTTGATTAACATTTACATTCACAAAAACAGTATCGGTGCAATTGCCCGAAGCAGCAACAACAGAATAAGTTGTATTTACATTTGGACTAACAGAAACAGAAGATGTATTTTGTCCGTTGCTCCAGGTATACGTTGTTGCACCCGACACTGTAAGTGTTGCTGTTTGTCCGATACAAATATTACTGTTGGGGCCTGCTGTTGCTGTAATATTTCCGGTGGAAGCAACGGTAATTGTTTTTGTTGTAACGCAACTATTGACGTCAGTAATTGTTACCGAATAATTTCCGGGAGAAATATTAGAAGCTGTTGCAGTTGTTTGTGCTGAAGGATTCCAGTTGTAGGTGTAAGCTCCGGTTCCACCGGTTGCAGTGACTGTAGCGCTTGCGTTTGCATTACCGCAAGTTGCTGAAGTTGAACTTACAGTTGCACTAAGTGCGGTTGGCTGTGTAATAGAAACTGTTTGTGTACCTGCGCAACCTGTTGCATCGGTAATGAGAACAGAATATGTTCCTGCCGGAAGATTAGAAGCAGTTGCCGTTGTTTGAGAAGTAGGAGTCCACGAATAAGTAAACGGTGCGGTACCACCTGTAACCGTTGCATTTGCAGAACCAGTATTGGCGCCGTTACACAGAATATTTGTTACTGCGGGCGTTGTAACAAGTAATGAACTTGAAGGAATAACTACCACAGCAGTATCTTTTTCGTTACATGCGCCGGCGCCCGTTACTACAACTGTATAAGTTCCGCCTGCTAAACCTGTAGCAGTTTGTGTTGTTTGTACAGGACTGGTACTCCATGCATACGTATAAGGTGCAGCACAAAATACAGCATTTGCAGTTGCAGTACCGATATTAGAAGAGCCGCAGGCATTTGGTGTTGATGTAATTGTAATAGGATTGCAAACTGTAGTTAAACTAAACTGTGCAACAAAACCGGTGTTAGAAGTTGAGCTCGCTGTGCCGCCGCAGGCATAAAATGTTCCGCCTGTTCCTACAACAATATCCAAAACAGGACCGCTGGTTGCAAACGATGATAACAAACTTAAGCTAGAACTAAAAACATGAACTCCGGTTGACGATCCAACATAAATATTTCCACACTTATCTACCGCAGTTCCTGAATTACTAAACTGAACACCTCCGGGCACAGCCACACTTCCTAATAAAGCGCCTGTTGTTAGATCTCTTTTTTGCAATGTTGAGCCCATGCAAACATATAAAAAGCTGCAGCCCGCAACAATTCCGTTAAAGCCATACGTGCCATAATTGGTATTGAAGCCATCAATAAAAGTAGCGCCGGAAGGAAATGGAATACTAAACACAACCGAAAAACCCGTTGAAGGATTAAGACAAGTAAGATGCGGAGATGCGTTATTTGGGCTTGTATCTTTTACAGAAATAAAATATAAATTTCCGTTTTTTCCGTAAGAAGCTGTAAGAATATCGCCAACTGCAGGCGGAGAAAATTTTCCGGACTCAATTCCGGTGATAGGATTAACGATGTCGCCACTGCCTACATTGCAGCAACCGGGGCCGCAACCAAGCATTATCAATTGAGTAAAATCGCAATTAAAAGCGTTACGCCAGTTTTCATAAAGCAAGGGACTGCTTGCTTTATTCCAAACCAAAACTCCTGCCGGATCTAATTTTGCATGCGCGCAATCGGCAAAAAAATAACCGATCATATAAAATCCGCAACTTACATAAGCATTCCCTGCAGGGTCAACAGAAAGATCGCCGATGTTTTGTATGAAATTCATGCCCTGTGTAAGATTGAAAGTCCATATTAATGCGCCTGCCGGGCTGTATTTTTGAACGTATTGCATAACCGGATTGCCCGTAGCTATCTGTCCGGTAAATCCATAGATGTAAACATTATTGGCGCCATCGGCGGCAATTTCAACAACCGTACACTGCGGCGTTAAGCTGCTGTTCATCCATGGATCAATAATTACTTCCTTTGTATTATCGTAAGCCTCGAGATTAAATGTTACTACATTATTTTTTAAAGTAAAGCTTGATTTAATTGAACTGTGGTTTTCACCATAAAAAGTTTCGGGGGCATTGTCTGTCATTTTGCCTGCCGGGGTAGTAAAGCAAATGTTACCGGATTTATCAACGTATAATTTTTTTGTGTCCGCGTATTTCATTTTTATTACTGAAACATCGGCTCCGGGATGCAGAATAAGATTATATTTTAATCCTTCAGAAGGATGAAAAGTATAAACTACATCTATTGCGGGGTAAATATTTTTATAAGTTAGTTTTTTAAACCCTGCTACGCGATTAATACTTTTGGTAGAATCTTTAGGGTCTAAAAAATTCCAGTATTCATTTACCTTTTCTTCAACCACAATTTCGACAGCAGGATTAGCACCTACCCACTCCATATTCACATAAAATTCTTTTACAATTTTCATAGGACGCTCGTTTTCCTCTTCTTCTTTTTTCTTATGCTCATCAGCCTCGCCCGATTTAAAAAATTTCTCCTGGTCTCCTTCTTTCATGTCTTCCAGTTTACTCATCCTGCAAACATATCCCGATTTTGTAAAATAAATTTGATGTCCGATCTCAGCCGTAAAAAGAACATCACTTGCGTTTACAGTTTTTTTATCGGCGCGACATTGTCCTTTATTTTCAATAAAAACTTTTTGACTGAAAGGATTGGCAGAAGTCCATTTTACACCGTCCCCAGCACCATTATGAATTGCGGATGCGCTGCTTTGCGCCGCAGCGTTTAAGGTGATAAGGGCAACAACAAATAAAAATAGTTTGTTCATAGCTGTGTTTTTAACTATCACTAATTTCGGTTGAATGCCGCCGAAAAGCAATACGTAATTTAGGATACGTTAGGTATCAAATAGCTTATAAAAGGGTCTATAACATTGATATTTACGCTTTTTTGGAGTCAATACGCTTATTAAAATAGTATATGTATGGTATTTATAGATATCTAAATTACGTTAGATATCTGAATGCTATATTTGGACTAATTTTAATACTATTATTCCTGTCTTTTAAGCAAATGCATAAGCCCGGGCCCTTACCTATTTTCTATTTCAGTAAAGACACGCGTCCGCTTAATTCCTTGTTTTTACTTTTTGAGCTGCTGTATTCAATTTTCCACACATAAACATCTTCCTGCACAATTTCATCACCCATGTTTTTGTAACGGCCGTCCCAACCAAAATTAATATTATCCGAATGAAACACCTGATTGCCCCAGCGATCGAAAATATAAAGTTTGTAATCATGTATGCCCTCGCCTTTAGGCATAAAAATATCGTTGGTGCCATCGCTGTTCGGGGTGAAGGCGTTTGGTACAAAAATTTCCGCGTCCTCATCAATCGTAATTATTTTTATGATTGAATCTTTGCAGCCGTGATCGGAAGTAACAATTAACATAACCGGAAAACTTCCTGCGTTTGTGTAATCGTGTGAAGGATTTTGCTGCGTTGACTGCGAATTATTTTCACCAAAACTCCAATTATAAGAAGTAATATTTGCACCTGAGCTCGCATTTGTAAAATGAATAAGCGGTTCTAAAATTGTTGCAGGCTGCGGGTTAGCATAAAAATCGGCGTGCGGCACAGGGAAAACAATAACCGTTGCACTTGCAGTGCCAACGCATCCGTTTCCATCTGTTAATGTAAATAAAGCATTAAAAGTTCCTTGTCCGTTAAAACAATGAGTAGGCGTGCAAGCGTTTGAATTTGTTCCGTCACCAAAGTTCCAGCTACAATTTCCACTTACAGAAACCGTACTTGTAAAATTTACACAAAGTGGCGCACATCCCGAAGTAGTTTGCGGACCCGCACTAACAACAGGCAAAGGATTTACAATTATAGTTGTTGTTGCGCTCCCCGAACAACCGCTCGCATCCACAGCAGTTACCGAGTAAGTTCCGGATACACTTGCCGATGCATTTGTAAGCGTTGGGTTTTGTTGTACTGAGGAAAAAGTATTAGGGCCCGTCCAGCTAACTGTTCCGCTTACATTGCATGTTAAATTTAAATTACTTCCTGCACATAGCGGGCCATTATTTCCGGCAACCACAATTAAACTAGGGTTAACTATTACTTGAGCAGTATTTGCATTTGTACATCCGTTAGCGTCTGTAACAGTTACCACATAAGCGCCGGCCATATTTGCTGTTGCGTTTAGTATAACCGGATTTTGTTGTCCGGATGTATAATTATTCGGTCCGCTCCATGAATAAATTGTTCCTCCACCGGCTGTTAAATTAATTGTAGAATTTAAACAAACTGTTGCGCCATTTGCACTTACTACCGGCAAAGCGTTCACCATAAGTGTAGCAGTAGCGGTTGCCTTGCAATTATTGCCATCTGTAACCAAAACACTGTACGTTCCGCTTGCTGAAGTTGTAACAGAAACTATATTTGGATTTTGTTGCGTTGACGAAAAACCATTTGGGCCCGTCCACGCATATGCTATTCCTCCACTTGCATTTAAATTTAAATTCTGGTTTGCACAAAGCGGGCCGTTGTTTGAAATAACCGGAACCGGCAAAGGATTTATTATAACATTTGTTGTTGCCGTGCCCATGCAACCCGCCGAATTATATGCAACGATAGTATAAGTTCCGGATACATTTGGCTGAGCATTTATTATCTGCGGATTTTGTACGGATGAAGCAAAAGAACCGGGACCGCTCCATGAAAACGTTGATCCCGTATTGCAGGTTAAATTTAATGTTGCCGACGCGCATAGTGGCCCGTTGTTGCCGGCAGTTATTGATAAGCCCGGGCTAACTGTTACAACCGCCGTATCAGAAGAAACACATCCGTTAAGATTTGTTCCGCTTACTATATAATTTGTGGTAACTGAAGGCGTAACCGTAAGTGTTGCAGTAGTTGCTCCTGTATTCCACGTGTATGTATTAGCGCCACTTGCCGTAAGCGTAACCGAAGCGCCTGCACAAATAGTTGCAGAATTAACAACTAACACAGGCAATGCATTAACTGTTATTGTTGCAGTTATTATTCCGCTGCAACCGGTAATAGTTCCCGTTACAGTATATGTAGTTGTTGCATTTGGATTTGCTATTACTGTTGGACCTGATGTTGTATTTAATCCGGTGGCAGGCGACCAAGAATACGTGTTGGCACCACTTGCAGTTAAAGTTGCTGAGTTACCATCGCATATAGTAACTGAATTTACGGCAAGATTTGGCAAACCTCCTGAAGTAATCACTACGGTATCATATTCAATTTTTTGTATGCACGAATTATCGGTGATGGTAGCAATATAAGTTCCTGCGGGAAGATTACTTGCAACCGGGCCGGTTTGCACGGGCGTTGTGTTCCATGTAATAGTATAAGGCGCATTACCTCCGGTTGGCGTAACTGTTGCAGAGCCTAAGGCAGAGCAACCCGCATTGGTAATTTGCACAGTGGTATTTAAACTGCTGCAAGGCAAAGTATTTAATTGCATTTCTGAAACAAAACCGTCTCCGCAAACATATAATTTATTTAAAGGCCCCAGATGAACATCATAAACATCATTGGTAACTGTAGTAGAAGAAACTAAATTTAAATTGGCGTCGTACTTTTTTACAGACGCCATAGCGCCCAAATAAATATTATCGCATTCATCAAGCGCCAAACCACCCCACCAGTATTTTGTTCCGGTAACAACAACACTGTTTAACATGCTGCCTGTATTTTTGTCCCACTTTTTAAGCACCGATCCATCGTACGTTACTAAAAAATTAGTATTCACAGCCATGCCATTCATACCATTGGCGCCTTGTACCTGATTATTTACATATTTTACGCTTAACAATTCCAAAAATGTATATCCATCGGGTACCATATAAGCAGTAGGACTTAAAGTATTGGCAGGACACTTTAGCATAATGTTATTGAAGAGTGCCGCGTTACCAACCGATTTTGCAGTTGACATAAAACAATTATTTTGATCATCTAAAGCAAGAAATTTAAAATCGTGATTTGGGTCAGTTGAGCCGAGCACATTTGCCGCTGTAAAGTTAGCTACGTTGGTATCCAAAATACATGCTTGTGCTCCGTTATGTCCGCCGCCCGCAATGATGGCCTGCTTTGTGCAATTATTAAAAACAATTCTCCACATTTCGTCAATAGCAGGGTTACCCATAAACATGCCCACCATTGTACCTGCCGAATTTACTTTTGCAACTTTTGCGCCCGAGAGCCCTGCCACACCTTCAACCATATACGCAGTACCCGTTGCAGCGTCAACAGCAAAATCACCATAAAAACCCGAGAACCATGTAGGAGAAATCAAACTGTGCGTAAACACCCATTGTAAAACACCGGCGCTATTAAATTTAATTTCCTGGAAGGGTTGAGCACCGCCATATATATACACATTACCTTGCGCATCGTATTCAACATCGTATGCCGAATTAAAAGCCGAAAAAACCGGAACGCTGGTCCAGGGATCAAGGACTACCGTTTGCGAATTATCATACGCCGCCATTTGAAATGAAACGGTATTTCCGTTCAATTCAAAAACAGAGTTTATTTTTTGTCCGCCCTTATAAAAAGTGAAGGGCGCGTGATCGGTAATATTTCCAAACGAGGTTTTAATTTGCAGGTCGCCACTTCCATTCAAAAGCATTCCTTCTGTTTTAGCATATTTCATTTTAATTACTGAGGCATCAGCACCCGGATGCAGAATGAAAGAATATTTTATTCCGCTTTTATCCTGTGGTATTATGTATTCAACATCAATGTTCGGATATAAATTTTTATAGGTAAGTTTTTTGTATGCCGCCGCTTTAAAAGATGATTTTGCGGTAAGGTCTTTGTGATTAGGATAAGTATAATATTCGCCTGTTGTTTCTGCCGCCACAATTTCTACATCTGCATTTGCCCCAAGCCATTCCATGTGAATATATTTTTGGTCGGCACCATACAATTCTTCATTTATTTCCTTCTCACTTTCTTTGCCACGCTTTCTTTCTTCTTTTTCTTTTTTCTCCCACTCTTCGTTACTCATTTTTTTAAATTCATTGTGGGAGTAGGTCAATCCTTTATCGGTAAAAAATATTTCTGTACCAAGGCTCGATACTGCGAATTTTATTTCGCTGTTTTTTAAAACAGTGCGGCCTTCAAACTGCCCTTTGTTTTCTATAAAAACTTTATGCTCAAACGGATTGGCGGCAGCCCATTTTACAGTATTTTGAAAACTTTTGCTCGGGGCTACTGAGTTGACTTGCGCAGAGGCGCTAAGTGTAAAGAGGGCGGTAGCTATTATTAAAAATCTGTTCATGGCTTATGTTTTAACTGATACTAATTTCGGGCAAATGAGACGCGGGAACAATACTATCTTCTTCAATCGTTAGGCATCTGAAATCAAATAAATACCTTATTTTGAGCTAAAACCATCTAAAATCATGAATTAATTTCAAAATTTATAATAAAGCATCTAAAAATCAAAGCTTTATCTTATATTAGCCATATTAAATTCGTTAGATGTCTGTCAATAATGAAGATAATCTCTTTAAGCTGATTAGCGCCCTTAGCGGGAGCGAAAAAAGGTATTTTTCTATTTATGCGGCTCGGCATACGGTTGGTAAGCAAAACAATAGTGTGCGCATGTTTAAAAAATTGGAAGCGCTTAAAGAGTATGACGAAAAAAAATTTCTTGAAAAAAACAACAAAGAGGGTTTTGTAAAACACTATCGTTTTAATAAACATTTTTTATACAAACTCATTCTGCAATCACTTCACGCCTATCATGCAGGCAAAACAGTTGAGGCTGAACTGCGCGAGCAATTACACTACATAGATATTTTAACCGAAAAAGGATTGTTTGAACAGGCCAAAGAAATTACTGTTTCGGCTAAAGAAAAGGCGGCAAAATATCAGTTTAACGAACTGTATTACCAATTGCTAAAAAAAGAACTTACCCTGCACCGTGAACAATCTTTTGCGGCCACCAACGAAGAGTATATTGAAAACCTGCTTGTAGATTTTAATAATACCCTTTCTGATATTGAGAAGGTAAGCGAACAGGAACAGGTTACTGTGCGCATTTCATTAAAATTAACAAAGGGCGGGTTTGTGCGCACTAAAAAATCACTCGATGAAATGCTGGGCATGTCTATTAGTGATAAATTAAAAAAAGTGCCTTCGCAATTTTTGGCGGCCTGGTTTTTTTATACCTCGCGTATTGCTTTAGGTTTTATTGAGCAAAATTTTAAGAGAGCCTTGGATGATACCAACTCTTTGATTGAACTGGCCGAACAGCAGCCGCATATGATAAAAGAAATGCCGAAATCCTATTTAGCTATATTGCACAATAAGGTGGTGCTCTTAAATAATTTGCAAGGATATAATGAAGTAGAGGAAGTAGTAAAAAAAATAGAAGCGATACCCGTGCGCAACCAACTTTTAAAAAACAAGCAATTTTACTCGTCACATAACCTGGTGCTAAGTATGTATGTTAAGATTGGCGAATTTGAAAAGGGATTGGCTCTTTTAAAAATAATGGAGCAAAAATTAGAAAACAAGGACGTACAACTTATTAGCCTGCAGCACGAGGTTACCTTTCATCTTTCGGCGGGCAGCATACATTTTGGCATGGGGCATTTTGCCGAGGCTAACCGGCACATGATGGAGATTACTAAACACAGCGGTGTAATTCCGCGAAGTGATATTTTATTTTATGCGCGGGTTTTGCAATTAATTATTCAGTTTGAAATGCAGAAGCAGGATTTATTGGAATATACTGTTCCTTCTGTGTACCGCTTCTTATCCAAACGTAACCGCCTGTATAAATTTGAAGAAATTATTTTGCGCTTTATTCGAAAAAAGGCCGCCTACATTACCACGCAGGCCGAAATGGTAAAAGCATTTACTCAGCTAAGGGATGAACTGTTGCCCCTTACGAAAGACCCTTTTGAGAGAAACGCCTTTGCCTATTTTGATTTGATTTCGTGGCTCGAGAGCAAAATTTACAATAAACCTTTTAAAAACATTATTAAAGAAAAACAAGTACATTAGTAGTTAAATTGAGAGTATGAAAAATTTGATTATCAAAATAGCCTGTTTTATTTTTATTTCGCTTTGCTTTTGTTCTTACACGCAAAAGAAAACAAATAAGGAAGCCGCCTTTACCAAATTATGCAGCGAAATTGCAAATGCGTTTGCAAAAAATAATATTGCTGCAATTAATAAATACATAGATGCAAACACGGGCATTTATATCATTACCCGTCCGGGTGCTATGGATGCAGTCATTCATCAAACTAAATTAGATGAGAAGAAACCGTTCGCATTTAAATATCCTTATGCAGATGCCTCGCAAATTAAGAAGCATAAGATTACGTTTGGTACAGCTCCAAAATATGATTGTGGCACCGAAAAATGGAATAAAAAAGGGTTTATTGCCGACACTACTACAAAGTATCATCGCATTACGGATGTATTTTACATGACAGGAAAATACGGAGGCGAAAAACTTAGTGAAGAAGAAACTGAAAAAATTAAGACGCTTGAGAACAATAGTCGTAAAATTGTATTTACAGAAATAAGCAAGGGTAAGGGGCTTGTGTTTTATCTGACATTAATAAATAACAAATGGTATTTGCTGCTTATTGATACCGTTGCAAGTAGTTGTGAAGGTTAATAAACGATTAAATAATTTACTTATGAAAATAAAAAAAATATTCTCAGTTGTATTCTTTGCATTGCTGTTAGTAGCCGCAACATCTGCTACTATGTTTGCGCAGCAAACGCCTAAAAAATCTTCCACAACAAAAAAACCGGTTGTCAAAAAGAAAGCAACAAAAAAAGGAGGCGGTGTATTTATTTGTGATGGGGCTACTGGATATACGTATCATAGCCGTAAAAGTTGTGCCACTCTTGCCAAATGCAAGGGCCGTGTTTTACAAATGA
This sequence comes from Bacteroidia bacterium, assembly GCA_038214655.1. Taxonomy (GTDB): domain Bacteria; phylum Bacteroidota; class Bacteroidia; order B-17B0; family Aurantibacillaceae; genus PALSA-968. Next base: position 56,896 of record JBBQRR010000008.1, read on the forward strand.
CCAAACAGGAAGCTATTGATAATTATGGCCGCAAGGTTTGTAAAAACTGTCAGTAATTTAAAGATGAATCCTTTCAAAAAATTTCAGTATTATTTTATTGGCGGCGCGCTTGCCAAAACGGATGATGCATTTGAAAAAGTGAAAGCTGAAGTATTATTTAATTTTACTGCCTTTTTTATTTTCGTTAACTTACCTTATCTTTTTATACCCTCGGGTTCGTCCATTCCTTTTATTCTGGCAATCTCGGTTATTTTTGCCCTTTTAATGGTTTTGTTAATTTTAAGAAAAAGTGGAAACGTAAAATCGGCCACTTATTTTTTTCTGCTAAATTTTTTTATTCAAGTTACCGGCCATTATATTATTAATAACGGCAGGCTTAGCGGACAAGGCCTGTTATTTTATTTAATGTTTATTTTGTGTGGATATTTAATGATGGGCCGCAAATGGGGTTTCGCCATTTCGCTAATTGTAATGATTTGTTATAGTATTGGAACCTATAATTGGGCAAATAATTTTGCCTTGTTTCATGTACCCGAAAAATACGGAGAACCGGTAGAAACAGGGGGGTTTTTGTACTTAAGTTTGATTCCTATTTTATTAAACGCTTATCTGATCAGCGTATTTGTAAAGGCTACGCAAAAAGCCGCCGAACAAATCTCGGAACAAAAACATTTGGTGGAAGAAAAGCAAAAAGAAATTTTAGACAGTATACATTACGCCAAGCGCATTCAAAATTCGCTTTTACCAACTGATAAATATATTGAAAGAATTCTCAAAAAAACAAACCATGACTATTAGATATTCAGTTTTTCTAATCTTATACTTGCCTTTTTAGTACTCTCAAAATATTCGAAAATTGCAATATATCCAGGCTTTGATGGTAACACAAAAAATACATTCGGCTTTGTTTTAATAGTGATTTTATCACACTTTAATTCCCCTTCTCTTGTATATGAGATATTGCCTACATTAAAATTAGTTTGTTTTTTTTGTTTATCAAAATTAACATAAGCAATATTAAATATTTTTTTATCCGCAGACACAGCTATAAAAACGCAATCAAAAGCCTTCGCATTTTTTGCCATTTCTACCAACCTATCCAAATGCGCAGTAAACGAAATAAACGCATCCGTTTTCTCTTTATAAAAAACAAAAGATTTTTTAAGATTAAGGTGCGTATCAAGCTCAAAAGCCATCATGTCATACAGGCTCAATCCGGTATAGATTTCCCCCTTTTCAGGTCTTGGATTGTATACTGTTGTTACATTGCTATACGGAATCACTTGTTCTGTAATTAAAAAAAAACATTCGGATGTTTTAATCAGAGAATGAATAACTTCTCGCCTTTGAGTAAACTGGGTTATGTAATCTTCCCTAATAACACTTTTAAATACCTTATCAGTCCACGAATAATACTTTTCTTGTTTTATTTTTCCCATAACATCCAGTTCCAATATAAACACACCTTTCAAATAATCATATTGCCCATATAGGTAATACGATCCCGTTGCATCATCATATGTAACACCGTCAATATCAAGAATATGCTTAGCTTCATTAACATCTATCTTAACCTGTTCTGAACCATCACTTGTCTTATAAAAAATAATTTCGTCTTTAACTATCTTACTTGACAAAAGCTTTTTTCTTGTTAACATCTCAACAACAGTAACTCTTTCATCAGCATATAAAAGAGTAGAACTTTCTATCGCCTTCTTTAAAACATTCCCTGAAGTTACTGCCCATTTAATAGCCCCATTATTATCAATCATCTCTACCTTACGTTGAAATTTCTTATCTTTTCTAAAACCTAAAGCGATAAAACCTCCATTAGGTATAGCAGCAAATTCACCTTTATTGTTTGCCGAAAATGATAACACATGTGTCTCCCACTTGCCTAAATCTCTTTTATATGACGCAATATAAGTGCCATTCTTATTATACGTAACATACTCCATGATTTTTTCTTGCTTGCTGAAAAAACTAAAATAAAAGCTCTCGCTATTATAGGCACTTGACATAAGCCTTGCGCCTATTGGTTTTTTCATTTCAATACTATGTGTTCTTTTTAAATTCACATCTAGAATATCAAGTGCGTAGAGATTGTTCCTTTCATCGATTTTATCCAACAAATAAAAAAGATAGTACCCCTTTACCTGATTATTCTCCGTTATAGCGCCAATATTGTTAACGTTAATTTCCTTGATTCCGGAAAAATCAAATAATGCCTGCGCTTGAATCCGCACAATTCCAATTATAAAACATAAAAATATTACATACCTATTTCCCATATTCAAAAATTTAAATTTAGAAAAATCCAATTTCGAAAAGGCGCTTATGGTAAACTCAAAAAAAAGAGTTAATCCAAAGGAAGTTTAGTCTGCCCGTCTTTACCGCCCTTCATAAAATCCTGAGCGGCTTTGCGACTTATTTTTTCCATAGCCCTGCGGTGCAGTTCCATTGGCGACATACCACCTTTTCCGCTTTCTTCCTCCTCGTCCTCTACATCAGCTTCGCGCAGGTTTACTTCTTTTACTTTATTTGTGCTTAGTTTTTTTCCTTTGGCCTTCATATTCACCAATGGCGAAAACTCAACCAATTTAATAACCTCAGCTTTGGGTGTTTTGCCTTTGTCTTTTCCAAACTCAACATCAATAACCGGTGCCGGGTGCATGGTAACTAATTCTATTAAAGAATTTTCGTGTTCGGTAATAATTAATGTTTTTGTTGTAGTATTTTCGGGAGCAAATCTTTTTGTAAAATACGATTTGCTTTCTCCGTCAAAATAAACCAATGTAACCACCTGTTGCGGGAAGAATTTTTCGATTAAAATAATATCTTCGTCAAAGTGGTTCAGTAAATCAAACGTATATAGTTTGTAATAGCCTTTAGAGGTAATAGTCAGAATTTTATCATCCCCCGAAAATTTGCCTAAATACGTTCCTCGTTCTTCTTTGTTTAAGCGATGTACCGTATCGTCAAACCAATATTCTTCGGCGGCAATCATGGCAGTGCCTTTCTTTTTGAGCGTAACATTTTTTACCGTGTATTTGGTAATAATATTTCCTACTGATGAGCGGCCTTTTACCTGCAGTTCTCCAAAATCGGCATCAATTTCTAATTTACGTACGCCGGTAACTTTGCGCAGGTTAACCAAAACTTTTTCTGCCTCACCGTGTGGATTAACGGTAAACCAAAACACTTCACTACCGGGAGTACCTTTGCTTAAATCGTATTCTTTATCGCGCGTAATACCTGTTACATTAAACCGCTTCATAAAAATGATGCCCTTAGGCCCATCACGATAAATCATATTGTATACCGTGCGCTCATCATTTTTCTTAAAGATGGCAATGTGTATAATATCTTTTCCAATAAAAACTTTATCGGCCACCTTAAACACTTTCATTTTGCCTTCTTTGGTAAATGCAATAATATCATCTATATCGCTGCAATCAAAAGCAAACTCGTCCTTTTTAAGACTTGTACCTGCAAAACCTTCGGCGCGGTTAACGTATAATTTTTCGTTAGCCAAAATTACTTGCTTAGCCTCAATGGTCTCAAGCTGTTTTATTTCGGTTTTGCGCTCTTTGCCTTCGCCGTATTTTTTCTTCAGATTTTTAAAATACTCTACCGCATAATCTGTAAGGTGTGCCAAATGCTTTTTTACCTCAGCAATTTTTTCGTCCAGCTCTTTCATATGATCTTCAGCCTTCATGCTGTCAAATCGTGTGATACGAATCATGGGTATTTGCGTAAGCTTTTGCAAATCTTCGTCGGTAACGGGGCGGATTAATTTCTTTTTATGCGGAGCAAAAGAAGCGTACAAATATTTATAAAGCCCCTCTCTATCAGAATATTTTTTAAAGTCGATGTACATCTCTTCTTTAATAAATATTTTCTCTAACGAAGAGAAGTGCCATTTTTCTTCCAGCTCAAACTTTTCAATTTCCAGCTCACGCTTTAATAAATCCAGCGTTTGGTGGGTAGAAATTTTTAATATTTCGCTTACGCCAACAAAACGCGGTTTATCATTTTCAATTACGCAGGCGTTTGGCGAGATGCTCATTTCGCAATTGGTAAATGCGTAAAGCGCATCAATTGTTTTATCGGGAGAAATACCGGGTTGCAGATGAATTAATATTTCTACATTTTCGGCGGTATTGTCTTCTACTTTTTTAACTTTTATTTTTCCTTTGTCGTTTGCAGCAAGAATTGAATCTATCAAAGAACTTGTTGTTGTGCCAAAAGGAATTTCGGTGACAACCAGGGTTTTTGAATTGAGTTCTTTTATACGTGCGCGTATTTTTATTTTTCCGCCACGCAGCCCGTCTTTATATTCTTCGCAATCGGCAATACCGCCGGTTGCAAAATCGGGATAGATAGTTGCTTTTCTGCCGCGCAGAATCTGGATAGAAGCATCTATTAATTCATTAAAATTATGCGGCAACATTTTGCAGGCCAAACCAACGGCAATACCTTCAACTCCGTGTGCTAATAAAATAGGAAACTTTACTGGAAGTGTAATGGGTTCTTTATTTCTGCCATCGTAGCTTAAACCCCAATTGGTTGTTTTAGGATTAAAAATAACTTCCAACCCAAATTTAGAAAGGCGCGCTTCTATATACCGCGGAGCAGCTGCATAATCGCCGGTTAAAATATTTCCCCAGTTTCCTTGGCAGTCTATCAATAAATCTTTTTGTCCAAGTGCCACTAAAGCATCGCCAATACTGGCATCCCCGTGCGGGTGATACTTCATAGTGTTACCGATAAGGTTTGCAACTTTATTATAGCGCCCGTCTTCCAACTCCCACATACTGTGCAATATGCGGCGCTGTACAGGTTTAAAGCCGTCTTCCATAGCGGGAACGGCACGTTCTAATATAACGTAAGAGGCATAATCAATAAACCAGTTTTTAAACATCCCCGATACATGGGTAATGTTATCTACTTCTCCATGGTGCTCGCCATCAGAAAAAATATCTTTTTCACTCATAGTTTAAGGTCAGAAAAATCTGGGGCAAATTTAAGTATGAAAAATAAAAAAGCACCCAGCCTCTTGGGCCGAGTGCTAAGAAGATATGAACAATGCGGTTAAGATTTTACTCTTCTACCTGTACCATTTTAAACGGTACATTGATGATAGCTTGGTAATCTTCTCCGGCCTCGAGCATATCCTCGTCGTCTTCCTCGTAATGCCAGTTAATGGTTACTGAACTACCACCTTTATGGATGGCTTCTAATTTTTTGAATACATCTAAAATACATTTAGAAGAGCTGGTATTGAAATACTCTAACTGTACATTTACAGTTGTAGCCGGCTTAGGGCTTGAAGCATACTTCTCCAGATTATCTACTAAAGGTTTGTAAAACTCGATTGAGTTTTCGGGAATTGAACGTCCCTTGATTTCCAATACACCAGAGCCCATATCAAATTGAATGGTTGGTGTTTTTGGCGTTCCGTCGATTGCGAACTTTTCCATAGCTGCTGTTGTTTATTTAGTTTGGTGTTACTTTTATATTTAAACTGAAAAATGATACTTTACTATCAATGTTCTGAAAATTGTAATGAAGCTTTTGGCCGGTTTTGCGGGCAATATCAATCATTCCTAATCCGCCACCGCCTTTAAGCGACATCTCTCCGTTATTCAGTACTTGTTTATAGTAATCTTTCAATTCTTCTTTTGATAATGAGTTTACTTGATCCAAACGGCTCTTTAATCCGTTTACGTTTTCGGCAAGAATGTAGTTGCCTGTAAAAATGGTATAAGCATTGTCCTGCTTGCCTATCATAAAGATTGCAGAACGGCCTCTATCGCCACTTTCTGCCTGCGCCTCATCCATATGATGATATAGGTTTTGCAAACACTCTACCAAAACGTTATACACTTTCTTCTTCGTCTTAGGTTCTTCCTGCATATTATCCATCTTGCTTTCCATGATGTGTAATATAGACGTGAGTAGGTCAGAGGTTATATCACCTTTGAAGGAGAGCAGTATATTGTGCCGCTCCATCTTGTCGTAGAAATCGAAAAGATCTAACATCATAGGCTTTTTCCCTAAATTACGGTAACAAAAATACTAATTACTTTTAATCGTGCAAGTTTATTTACCTTTTATTGGCTTTTAGGCTGTTTTTTAGAGTTTTTAGTTTTTTCTGAGAAAAGGCCCTCTCTTTCACCACGAGTTCAAAAGACTTGTTTTCAATCTTCGATCTAAGCCAGGCAAGCAGGTCAAAACCCTCAAAAGCCTTCTTTTCGTACTTATTTTTTGAAAGAGGAACTAATTCTTTATAAAGCGTTGCAAATGATTTTTTTATTTCATTCTCTGATGTCAGGTAAGCCGACTTCCGGATATAATTAAGCATAATAGTTTCTACTTTATAGAGGTGATTGCTTTTAAGCAAAAAGCGATAGGTTGATTTAAGCATGTACTCAAGTAGTTCGATATTACCCAATTCATAATGCAAAATCAAGTTAAAAATGCGCGCCATCGCCTGTATATCATGCCTAACGCCATGCCCGGATTGGTTAATAATACGGTTTGACCATCGCAGCGCACTTCTTAAATGGCCGGCGCCGAAACAAACGTATTTAATGCTGTTGTAGATCACAATTTTAAACTGTTCCTGTATTTTTGCTTCCCATTTTTGCAAGCCTTTTTCTATTTCGGGCAACACTGTATACGCTTGGGCAAAATGGCCGGTGCGGATACCAATATTAAGTTTTATAATTGAAGAAAAAACAAAACTGCTTACCTCAATATCTTCTCCTTTACCTCCTTTCAGCATGCTTGGCACATCCTTTAGTTTTTTTACTGTTTGATTCGCATCTTCAAACAGCTGCAATTCAAGCTGACTGATAGCAAGGTTGTTGAGTGCGCTTAAATAATTTTTGGCATGCACCTGCATTTGCATGGGGTCTTTTTCGATGAGTTGCACAAAACGCTTTCTGGATAGGTATCCGCCCCTGAGATCTCCTTTCATTTCACAAAACACCGCTTGGATATAAAAATAATAAACCCTGGATGTAAACGTATCAGCCATGCTTTCATGCTGCAGCAGTGGGTTCTTCATAAGCCTCTCAAATTCTGATAAATCGGCTCTTTTTCTTATCTGATGTGTTGATGAAACCAATAAAGCCATTTTATTACTCAGGCTTCTATAGCGGTTAATAACCTGCATTTTTTTTAAGGCCACGGCTTCTTCTTTATAAACCTGTTCCAGGTTTTCTAAATCAAAAAGACGGCTTTCGAGTCTTACAATTTCGGGTATAAAAACAAAGCGCTCGTATTTATTGGCCAGTGCTCGTGCTTTTGCTAACACCTTTCTGCATTGTGTATAGAGTGATTTTTCGTGAAGGATTTCTGCATCCAGAAGCAGTTCCTTTACTTGTATATCAATTCCCCGCCCGGTGTGATACAGTCGCAGGGCACGCGTTAGCACCTGTTGCAGGCGATGCTTTTCGAAGGGAAGGTGTTTTATAAAAGTGTGACCGCGCAGTTTTTGTTTTATTTTTTTTTCATCGTAAACATCCTGCGAAGCAATAGCATTAAAAAGCTTTATATAATTGCTGTTATTACCCGAGTAGCGTTGGGCAAATAACTTAAAATGCCGCTTTTCCTGCATGGAAAGAGCCTTTATAAGCTCAAATAATTCATTCTTTTTAATCAATCGAAATTATAATATAAATTGTATTCAAATATAGTAAAATTTATATAAATTATGTACTTCGAATTTATAATAAAATAATAAACTTGATTTGCTCCTGCCCCTTTTATGGCCAATCTTTGCTTCATCAAAAAAAACGCTATGAAAAACAAATACTTTAACATCCAAACCATCTGCGCTTACAAAGAATCCGAGCATTTAAGTACCAAAGGGCTCTTACTTATTTTAGCTTTACTAACACTTAGTGTAGCCTCCTTTGCACAAACCTGTTCGTGCTCGGGCGGGCGCTATCTGCAAACTACTTTTGGCAAAATTTCACTGGGAAACAATGTGCAATTCACACAAAATACCTCTGCAAATTACGACGGCACCACCGAACACGAGGCCATGGATATATGGGGTCCGGCAGGAGATAACTGCAACAAAAGGCCACTTATAATTTGGGTGCATGGCGGCGGGTTCTCGCAACAAGACCGAAACGCTCCCGATGTGGTGGCCATGTGCGATACTTTTTCGCGCCATGGGTTTGTTGTGGCCACCATCGATTACCGCGACGGTTATTGGGGGCAATACACACCTGTAAATCAAACCTACAGCACCAATCCTTCTGCTTGGGACGCGCACGAGTTTACGCGCGCCGCCTTCCGCGCCATGCAGGACGCAAAATGCGCAGTGAGATTCTTTAAAGCAAATGCATCAACCTATGGTATCGACACAAATAACATTTTTATGGGTGGCACCAGCGCCGGGGGCTGGACTTCTTTAGAAGTAGCTTATCTGGATAAAGCCGCCGAAAAACCTTCTGCCTGCTCACCTCAGTCTTTAGTTGCAGGAATGTACCAGCGCCCCGATTTAGGAAGTATTGACGGCGGCGGCGGCTGGAACAATGTATCCTCGCGTGTAAAAGGCATTATTTCTATTTTCGGCGCCATGGTTGATACCGCTTTTGTTGACGGGCCGAATGACCCTGCGGCTTATCATTTTCATGAGTACAGCGACCCCGTTGTAAATTTTTACTACGGCCCTCCCTTTCAGGGACAATACCAGAACCTTGCATCGTATTGGGGCGATTATTATTTAGATATGCAGGCTAAAAATGTTGGCGCGGTAAGCAAATCGCATTGGGTTAACGGCAGTCAGCACTCACTTTATCCCTATCGCGGATTGGTTAGTTGCGAGGTTGCTCTTTTTCTGGATTCCTTAATTTGTACAAATAATCAGACTACCGGAATACAAAGTGATTTTGTTTTAGAGGCAAGCGCATATCCTAATCCTTCAAACGGCTCGTTAACCGTAACTATGCCCCCGTTTCAGGAGGCGGCCAATCTTAAATTATTTAGTTTGCTGGGAGATGAGATCTATTCGGCTCCGTTAGCAGAAGGCAGCAATTATCTTACGTTGGACAAACCCGCCAACGGCGCGTATCTACTTGAAATTATTTCGGGAACCAAAAAATATAAGCAGCGATTAATTCTCTCCAAATAAGTTTACCTGTAAAAACTCCCCGCGGCAAATACAGCTGGGTTTTTTATTGTCATTTTTGTTGCCATTATTTTAGGTAAATTTACCAACCATGTGCGGCATTGCAGCTATAGTTGGATTTACTGAAAAAGGCAAAAGCCAATTGGTGCGTATTGAACAGTGCGGCGAACTGCTTAAACACCGGGGGCCCGATCATCAACAATTTATACTCGAAGAAAATTTTGCCTTTGCTCACGCACGCCTAAGCATTATTGACTTATCCTCACAAAGCAATCAGCCTTTTACTTCGCACGACAAACGGTTTACCGTTGTTTACAATGGAGAAATCTTTAATTACAAAATGTTGCGCGATGAATTGAGGCAAAAAGGGCACAGTTTTTATACCGAAGGGGATGTAGAAGTTTTATTGAATTTGTATAAAGAATATGGCAAGGAGGCGCTCCAAAAAATAAATGGTTTTTTTGCCTTTGTTATTTATGATAAAAAAAATGAAACTTTTTTTGCGGCGCGCGACCGCTTTGGCGTAAAACCTTTTTATTATTTCACCAACGAAAATTATTTTGCTTGCGCATCTGAATTGCGAACGCTAAAATATATTACAGATAGCAATACCATTGATAAAGCCGCCCTTTATGCGTATTTGCAACTTACGTATACTCCCGAAAAAACCTGCATTCTTGTAGATATACACAAACTTGAACCGGGCGAATTTTTATTTATTGAAAATAAAAAGCTTAGTAAAGAAAAATACTATTCCGTTAACGTTCCGGATGCTTATTCTGAAGTTGAAAATGCGGGAAAAACATTTTTAGCATTATTAGAAAGTGCAGTTGAAGCAAGAATGGTATCGGATGTGCCCGTAGGTTGTTTTTTGAGCGGGGGGATTGATTCGAGTGTGATTACTGCGCTTGCGGCAAAACAAAATAAAAATTTACAAACTTTTTCGGTAGGATTTAAGGGCAATACACACTTTGACGAGTCGATTTACGCTGAGATAATCGCCAAAAAATACAAAACCAATCACCAAACATTTTATTTTACGGAAAGTGAAGCTGAGGGTGAAATTGAAAACTTTTTTGATAGCATAGACGAGCCCTTTGCAGATTCTTCGGCTTTTAATGTGTTTATGCTTTGTAAAAAAACCAAACCGCATGCAAGCGTAGTTTTGTCCGGTGACGGGGCCGACGAATTATTTGCGGGATATAATAAACACCGAGCCGAGTGGATGCTGCGTCATCAAAAAACAAAAACAGCTTTTTTAAAAAACTCGGGTGCGCTTTCTAAATTATTTGTTTCTTCCCGCAGCGGAAAAATATCCAACAAAATAAGGCAACTCGAAAGATTTGCCGGCGGGGCTAAATTAAGCGCGCCCGAAAGATATTGGCGCTGGGCTTCTTTTTATGAGGAGAAAAAAGTTGACTGCTTAGTAAAACTCAGCGTTGCAGAAAAAAAACAAGCCGACGAATTAAAAAATTATTACACTCATTTTATTTCCGAAGATTATAATTCGGTTTTGGTATCAGATATAAATCTGGTTTTACCTTCGGATATGTTAGTAAAAGTAGACCGCATGAGCATGGCTCACGGTTTGGAAGTGCGCAATCCTTTTTTGGATTACAGATTGATTGAATTTGCATTTTCTTTATCGGCCAAGCATAAAATTGACGGAAAAACACAGAAAAAAATTATTAAAGAAAGTTGCGCCCATTTATTGCCTGAGGAAATTTTGCATCGCAAAAAACACGGTTTTGAAACGCCCGTACAACAATGGCTGCAGGGTGTTTTAAATAAAAAAGTGAATGAACTTTTATTGAATGCAGATTTTATTGAGCATCAAAACCTGTTTGATTTTAAAGAAATAAAAAAAGTAACAACAAAGGCTTTAAGCAACAATCCGGGCGATACTACATCGGTTGTTTGGGTGCTGCTTGTATTTAATCATTGGTATAAAAAGAATATCTTGTAAAATGCCGCGCATACTTCGTATCATAAACAGGTTTAATTTGGGAGGACCATCGTATAATGTGGCAAACCTCAGCAAACATTTGGCGCCCGAATTTGAAACACTTTTAATTGGCGGCGAAAAAGAACCGGATGAAGACAGTTCGCTCTTTATTTTTAAAGAAATGGGCCTTGAGCCGATGGTTTTACCGGAGATGAACCGCTCGGTAAATTTTTTACAGGATTTGAAAGCGTACCGCCGTATCAAAAAAATCATTAAAGAATTTAAACCTGATATTGTACATACGCACGCGGCAAAAGCCGGGGCGCTTGGTCGATTAGCGGCATACAATTGTAAAGTACCGGTAATTGTGCACACTTTTCACGGACATGTTTTTCATTCGTATTTTGGAAAATTAAAAACCGCTTTTTATAGACAAATTGAGCGCTATCTTGCAAAAAAATCATCCGCCATTATTGCTATTAGCGAAAAACAAAAACAGGAATTATGTATAGAACACCGTATAGCCCCTTCCGAAAAAATAAAAGTGATACCGCTTGGTTTTGATTTGAACCGCTTCACCGAAAATCAGAGCGAAAAAAGAAAAACATTCAGAGAAGAATACGGGATTAGTGAAGATGAAATTTGTATTGTTATTATTGGCCGTTTGGTTCCGGTAAAAAATCATGCTTTATTTTTACAATCGATTCAGTTTGTAAAGAATAACTCGGATAAAAAAATCCGCGCTTTTGTGATTGGCGATGGGCAAATTCGCGCTGATTTATTCGTGCTTTGCAAAGAGCTTAATCTTGATTTTTGTTATTGGGCCGAAGAGAAAAAAAAGGTAACAGTTACATTTACTTCGTGGATTACAGATGTATCTTATCCCTTGGCCGGTAGTGATATCGTTTGTCTTACTTCATTTAACGAAGGCACCCCCGTAAGTTTAATTGAAGCGCAGGCTGCCTCAAAAGCCATTGTAAGTACCAAAGTTGGAGGAATTGAAAATTCGGTTAGTACGGAGGCCGCCTTTTTAACCGCTATAAATAATGAAAAAGATTTTTTTGAGAAATTACTTTTTTTGGTTGAAAATGGCAGCCAAAGAACGCAAATGAGCGGTGCCGGAAAGGCCTTTGTTTTAGAAAAATTTGGCTATAAAAGGTTGGTGGAAGATACCCGTAATTTATACCTTGGTTTGCTGCCTTGAAAATCAATAAAAAATCGTACCTTTACAGGATATTACGTCTTAATTATGCGGAAAATAGCCCTGGCCCTACTTTTACTATCGGTTTTATCATCTTGTCGCCTTTTAAGGCCCAACTTAATGTTAAAAACTCCAAAAGGTTATGTGTATGATAAAATAGCAGATAGTATGTCTGTTGATGAGTATCATATTGCCCCTACTGATGCGGTATCTTTTCGACTTTTATCTAACGAAGGATTTAAACTGGTTGACATTTCTAATATCGGTGTCGCCACAGGGCTTTCCGCTTTTGACGCGGTTGTTGAATCAGACGGAACTGTTAAATTGCCTCTTATTGGAAGGATTAAAATACAGGGGCTTACTACCCGCGAGGCAGAGCAAATGCTGGAAACCCGTTTTTCGGAATTTTATGTTGGCCCTTTTGTTGTTGTTAAAGTAACAAACAGAAGAATAACTATTTTTCCGGGTACCGGCGGTGCGGGAAGAGTACTTACTATTACCAATAACAACACCACTTTATTTGAAGCTTTGGCCTTAGCAGGAGGAATTACTGAAGATGGTAAAGCCTACAAAATAAAACTTATACGCAGAGATACGAAAAAACCAAAAGTTTATTTGATTGACCTCTCAACAATAGGAGGGCTTAGTCAGGGTAATATTGTTGTTCAGGCTAATGATATTATTTACATTGAACCAAGAAACAGAATTGCTCAAAGACTTACCAATGAAATCGGGCCGTATCTCTCTTTGTTAACAACCGTTTTGCTTCTTTATTCCTTATCAAAAAGATAAACTATGCTTGGTGGCGAACTGCAAGACAGTAATAATAATTTTGACCTCTATAAAGAACGCCTTACAAAATTCAGCAGTGAATTTGAGTTAGGGCTTTTTCTTTTTATTGCGCGTCGCAGTTTAATCTGGATTGCACTGCTTTTAATCCTTACATTATCTACCGCATATGTTTATCTGCGCTATGCACAACCGGTTTATGTTTCTAAATCAACTATTCAAATTAATAATAATAATCAGGCGCAAAAAATTCTTAACATCAATAAAGTTTCTGAAGAAACAAACGGCCTTGCGCAAGCCATTGAAGTACTCCGGTCTAAAGTTTTTTTAAAACGCGTAGTTAATAAACTTGACCTGTATACCGGTTATTTCAACGAAGGAACATTCAAATCAAATGATTTATATACAGGTACTCCTGTTTTTGTACAAATAAATATTAAAAATCCGACTTTTTACAACAAGAAATTTTTTGTTTCCTTTTCGGATGTTAAATCAGGCTCCATTTATTTTTCTGATAAAAGTGAAAAAACTACAGTCGCCGGTACCTCTTTTAAATTGGATGAATGGCTTAATGCTTCAGGTTACGATTTAAAAATCAGCTTTAACCCTGCCATCCCGCCGGCCGAATATGCGCAGTGTATAAAAGATTACCCCAAAATGTACTTTATTAAATTTGATGAAAACTCGGTTGTAACCGATATTCAAAGCAGGCTTGAAATAAAATTACAAAACGAACAGGCTAAAACAATAAGTATAAGTATTCGCGATTATAGCCCAGGCAAAGCCACCGATATTGTGAATACCATTGCCGATGAATTTCAGATTTACGACATTGAAAGAGAAAGTAAAAGTTCGGATAAAGTAATTGGGTTTATTGACCAGCAACTGCACAATGTTTTTCAACAATTAAAACTTTCTGAAGACACTCTTGAAACTTTTAGAAAAAAATCGAATTACAATACCAGCGAAGAAAGGATGAAATCCGATATGCTTAAGCTTTCTAACATTGAAGACCAGCTTATAAAAACTGAATTGGAAGAAAAAATACTGGAAAACATTCAGGAGGATATTAAAAAAAATAAAAGCGTTGATTCGTATCAGCTTATTTCAACTATTGCGGGTGCTGATGATGAAGATGCTATTAAAAGTCAGGTTACAAATTTACAAAAGCTACTTATTGATAAAGAAAACATGTTGTTTCAGGCAACACCAAACAGCATAGAAATTAAGCGTCTTAACAGCCAGATTGAAATCCAAAAAAATCTTTTGGTAGAAAGTATTAATTCGGTTCGCATTAAAATGAAATCGAAAGCCCTTAATCTTAAAAGTAAATCGGGCGAGTATGAAGACAAATACGCCAATCGTCCCGAAAAGGACATGGAATATGCCCGTTTATTACGCTTTTTTGGCATTAACGAAAAATACTACACGCTTCTTCTAGAAAAGAAAACAGAGTTCTCTATTTCCAAAGCAGGTTTTGTTTCACAAACCGAAGTGTTAGAGCGCGGCTTACTAAATACAAACCCGGTTGCACCAAGTAAAAGAACCACTTTGCTTGTAGCCATTTTAAGTGCGCTGGTTATTGGATTGGCCATTATTATTATAAGGTATTTATTTCACAACGAAATTAAATCGCTCAACGAAATAACAAAACAAACAAATGCAGGAGTAAGTATTTTAGGGATTGTTCCGAAGTACGATCGTGAAATCCCTATTTCTCAATTGGTAGTTGATAAAAATCCTAAATCACTGATTGCCGAGTCTTTCAGAACCTTGCGTAGTAATTTACAATTTATCTCGAATGATCCCGGCACTAAAATTATTGCACTTACCTCTACCATTTCGGGCGAAGGAAAAACATTTGTTGCCATCAACCTGGCAGGTATTATTGCCTATTCGGGTAAAAAAGTAATTATCCTCGACTTGGATATGCGCAAACCAAAAATTCACAAAGGCTTTGGTACTACCAACGAAAAAGGGATGAGCACCATTTTAATAGGAAAACATACTATTGAAGATTGCGTTAACAAAAGTTCTTTGCCCTGTCTTAATTTTATTACTGCAGGTCCCATTCCTCCTAACCCTTCCGAATTAATAATAAGCCCGGCCATGGATCAGGTACTCACTTCTCTAAAGACCGAATACGACATCATTGTAATTGATAATCCGCCGATAGGATTGGTTACCGACGGAATAAGCATGATATCCAAAGCTGATTACCCTATTTATGTATTCAGAGCAGATTATTCTAAGCGCAATTACATACAAATACTTGACCGACTGCAAAACGAGAGTAACGTTAAAAAACTTTCGGTGGTACTTAACAGCGTGGATGTAAACCGCAAAAACTACGGGTACAATTACGGATACGGATATGGATACGGTTACGGTTACGGAAATAACTACGGGTATTACGAAGAAAAAGCGGATAAGAAAAAAGCCAAAGGATTGTTTAAAAAGAAAATCAAGATTAGCTGATTATGGTTGCAGAAAAAACTTTTATTGAGGGCCTACTGGTAATTAAACCAAAAGTATTTGAAGACCAAAGAGGATATTTTTTTGAAAGCTATAACGAAAAACTGCTGCAACAGGCAGGGCTCGATACAAATTTTGTGCAGGACAACCAATCCCTTTCACAAAAAAATGTATTACGCGGCTTACATTTTCAGGCACCTCCTTTTGCGCAAGGAAAATTGGTTCGCGTTATTAAAGGGGCTGTATTGGATGTAGTTGTAGATATCCGCAAAAAATCCGCGACTTACGGAAAACATTTTTCATTGGAATTAAACGAGCAAAACAAAACTATGCTGTGGGTTCCGCAAGGGTTTGCCCATGGATTTGTTACGCTTAGCGACGAAACTATTTTTTACTACAAGTGCAATAATTTTTACCATAAAGAATCCGAAGGATGTGTGATGTGGAATGATGCTGATTTAGGAATTAACTGGGCTACTGCAAATCCCGTACTTTCTGATAAAGATAAAGCCGGCACTCCCTTCAAGGATTTTGTTTCTCCTTTTTAAAAAATGAATTTTTTCTCGAACATACCTTTATTATATACGCTTTTATTTTGCGGTACACTCACTTTTTCAATTCTGATTAACGGGCTTTTTTTAAATTTTTCGCAAAACCTTGGCATACGCCGCAATCAGGGTGTCCAAATTCGCTGGAGCGAATCGGCCAAGCCGGCATTGGGAGGAATTTCTTTCTACATTGTTTTTTTAATCTCGTTTATTTTTTTGGAACTTCTTTCCGACGGGCCTCACGGCTATTTGTCGAGTAAAAAAATTATCGGACTCTTATTTTCAGTAACACTTGCTTTTTTAATGGGCCTTGCCGATGATGCTTTTGATACCAAGCCCCTGATAAAATTTATGGTGCAATGTTTTTGCGGAGTAATATTAATCAGTACAGGCACCAAAATAAATACTTTTGAAAGCGAATTTTTAAATTACTCGCTTACGCTGCTTTGGGTAGTAGGAGTTATGAATTCCATAAACATGCTGGATAATATGGATGGCATTGCCACCATTGTAGCTATTGCTATTTGTGCTTTTACACTTTATATAAATATGTATTTTAAAATGGCCACAAGTCCTATAAGTCTTATTACTTTAACAGTACTTGGCACTTTATGTGGTTTTTTGATTTACAACTGGCACCCTTCTAAAGTTTTTATGGGCGATACCGGAAGTCAGTTTTTAGGAATATTCTTAGCATTTTGCAGCATCGATTCCTGTTGGAATTTACCCGTTTTAGCGGCAAACAACCTTCCCGTAATGCATCCCATTAATAATATCGTTATTGTAGGACTGGTATTTATAATGCCGCTTACAGACACCATTATTGTTGTAATTAATCGATTACTCAAAGGCAATTCGCCTTTTATTGGCGGGCGCGACCACACTACGCACTTTATGTTTTTTAACGGATTTACAGAAAAAAGAATTGCCGTTATGTTTTTATTGATAAACGGCATCGGCGGTTTTTTAGCATTTCTGCTTATCACCCGTTTTGCCTATAGCACCGAGACCTGTTTGCTTTTTGCCACTTACCCTGTGCTATTGTTTTTTTATTTGCTGTACATTACCCGCCGAAAAAAACAATGAAGAAAAATAAAAAAATAAAAACCGTACTTTTTTCTTTTCCCTGCTTTATCCTCTTTACTTTGTTTTATGTGGGTGCAAAAATTTTATTTGCCTCAAGCGAAAATCCGACCGATTACATAGGCCCTTCACAAAATTTATTTAACCTTCGTATACCAAAAGATTTACATTTTGCAGGCGAGCCTATTCCGCAAGACGATTATAGTATAAAAGAAAATATTGAAAAAGTTTTTAACGGAGGTAATTTCGAAAAATCAACCGCCTTTGTATTATTCAGCCGTGCTTCAACATGGTTTCCGATGATTGAAAAAATATTAAAGCGAAATAATATCCCCGAAGATTTTAAATACATAGCCTTAGCCGAAAGCCGTCTTACTAATTCAACATCGCCGCAAGGAGCCGTGGGCTTCTGGCAATTTATTGCCGGCACAGGCAGTAATTACGGACTTGAAATTAATAGTGAAGTAGATGAACGCTACAGCGTAGAAAAAAGCACGGAAGCCGCCTGTCATTTTTTTAAAGATGCATATAAAAGACTTGGTAATTGGACCTTGGTGGCGGCGGCCTACAATTTAGGAATGGGCGGACTTGAGTACCACATGAAAAAACAGTCTTCCAAAAATTATTACGATTTAATGATGAACAAAGAAACCTCTTTTTACATCTACCGCATACTTGCTTTAAAAACAGTTTTTACAAATGCCAACAAAAAGTTTTATGGCGGAAGAAATATTTATAACATTCCCACAACTACATTTAAAACAGATTCTGCCATAAGTAATCTTTCCGAATTTGCAGGTAACAAAGGGTATACGTACGACATTTTGAAAACTTTTAATCCCTGGATAATTTCCAACTCATTGTCAAATCCTGAAAGAAAAACATACCTCCTTAAATTTCCTAAAAAAGAATATCTAAAAAAATTGCAACTGCTGGTGCCCCAGGACTCTATTCCAAAAAGCACCGACACACTGAGCATACAAAATATTTTACCCGATTCGGCAGCCGTAAAGGCAGATACAAGTAAGAAAATTAAAAATGACTAAGGTTAAAGACATTGAAGAATTTATTGAAGTAATTGGTGCCCGCGCGCATAACCTCAAAAATATTGATGTAACCATACCGCGCAACAAACTTGTGGTAATTACAGGGCTTAGCGGCAGCGGAAAATCATCTTTAGCTTTTGATACCATTTATGCCGAAGGGCAACGCCGTTACATTGAAACATTCAATTCCTATGCGCGGCAATTTTTAGGAAATCTCGAGCGCCCCGATGTAGATAAAATAACAGGCCTCTCTCCCGTAATTTCTATCGAGCAAAAAACAGTTAGTAAAAATCCCCGCTCAACCGTAGGAACCATCACGGAAATTTACGACTTCTTGCGTTTATTGTATGCACGCGCAGGCGAAGCTTACTCCTACGTGAGTGGCGAAAAAATGGTTCGTTATAACGACGAGCAGATTATTGATTTAATTCTTGAAAAATATAATAAGCAAAAAATAAATATTCTTGCGCCGGTTGTTAAAGGCCGTAAAGGACACTATCGCGAACTGTTTGAACAAATCCGCAAATCGGGCTTTACCAAAGTGCGTATTGACGGCGAAATAAAAGACATCACTGCTAAAATGCAGTTAGACCGGTACAAAATTCACGACATAGAAATTGTAATCGACCGCCTTGAAATTACGGGTAACATTCGTCAGCGACTTTCACAATCTGTACAAACCGGAATGAAACAAGCTAAAGGAACCATTATGGTACTTGAGCACGAAGAAAAGAAAAACTCTAAATTAAAACCCGGTTTTTACAGTCGTATGCTCATGTGCCCTACCAGCGGAATTTCTTACGATGAGCCGGCTCCTAATTTATTTTCATTTAACTCGCCCTATGGGGCCTGCCATAAATGCAACGGGCTTGGAGTTATCTCCGAAATAGACATTAACAAAATTGTAACCAATCCCAAACTATCTATAAAAAAAGGTGCGCTTTCTTTATTGGGAGATTACAAGAACTCCTGGATATTTAAACAACTGGAAGCCATTGGTGGTACTTATGATTTTACATTGGATACTCCGTTTCAGGAAATTGATGAAGACGCAGTAAATATTATTTTATATGGAAGCGACGAGCTTTTTAAAATAAAAACAGATGGCAACAACGAAGGGTACTCTGTAGCTTTTGATGGCATTGCAAATTTTATTATTAAACAGGCAGAAGAAAATCCTTCGCCTGCTATGCAGCGTTGGGTACAAGGTTTTACCAATAAAATTAATTGTCCCGAGTGCAATGGCACACGCCTGCGCAAACAAGCCTTATATTTTAAAATCGCAAATAAAAATATTTCGGAGCTTTCTCAACTTGATATTTCTGCTTTGCAGGATTTTTTTAAGGATATAGAAAAACGCTTAAACAAATCGCAGCAAATAATTGCTAAAGAAATTTTAAAAGAAATCAGGGCGCGCATTGGCTTTTTAATGGAAGTTGGCCTTGATTATGTTTCTTTAAATTTAAGCTCGCGCTCGCTTTCGGGTGGAGAGGCGCAACGTATCAGGCTTGCCACACAAATCGGTTCGCAATTAGTAGGCGTATTATATATTTTAGATGAGCCAAGTATTGGCTTACATCAGCGCGACAACGCAAGGTTAATAGAAGCTTTAAAAAATTTACGCGACGCAGGCAACTCGGTTATTGTGGTTGAGCACGATAAGGATATGATTATTGAAGCCGACTACGTGATTGACATTGGCCCGGGCGCCGGCATACACGGAGGAAGAGTTGTTGCATCTGACATTCCGAAGAATTTATTAAAAAATAATTCGGTTACCTCGCAGTATATCACCGGCAAAAAAGAAATTGCTGTTCCGAAACAAAGAAGAAAAGGAAACGGAAAAAAAATATCTTTAAAAGGTGCCACCGGAAATAATTTAAAAAATGTTTCTATCGATTTACCCTTGGGTTGCTTTATTGGCGTAACCGGTGTTTCCGGCAGCGGTAAGTCAACGCTTATTAACGAAACGCTCTATCCTATTTTAAGCCATTATTTTTACAAATCAGAAACAAAACCACTTCCGTATAAATCTATCAGCGGGCTCGAGCATGTTGACAAGGTAATTGAAATAGACCAATCGCCCATTGGAAGAACGCCGCGCAGTAACCCTGCCACGTACACAAAGGTATTTGATGACATAAGAACTCTTTTTGCCGCTACTCCCGAAGCAAATATACGCGGATACAAACCGGGGCGTTTTTCGTTTAACGTAAAAGGCGGTCGTTGTGAAACCTGCGGTGGCGCCGGAATGAAAACCATTGAAATGAATTTTTTACCTGATGTTTACGTGGTTTGCGACGAGTGCCAGGGCAAACGCTACAACCGCGAAACTTTAGAAGTACGTTATAAAGGCAAATCAATTAACGATGTGCTTAACATGACCATCGATCAGGCGGTTGAATTTTTTGAACACATCCCCTATATATTTCAACGCATAAAAACTTTGCACGATGTAGGTTTGGGCTATATCACCTTGGGACAACAGGCAACGACCTTAAGCGGCGGCGAGGCACAGCGCGTAAAACTTGCCACCGAGTTAAGCAAAAAAGATACCGGACAAACCTTTTACATTTTAGATGAGCCCACAACGGGTTTACATTTTGAGGATATCCGAATTTTACTGGAAGTACTAAACAGGTTGGTAGAAAACGGAAACACAGTTTTGGTGATAGAACATAATTTAGACATTATAAAAATGGCCGATTACATAATAGACATTGGCCCCGAAGGCGGCGCACGCGGCGGACAAATACTTTGCACCGGCACACCCGAAGAGGTTGCCAAAAACAAAGAAAGCTATACCGCTGTATTTTTAAAGAAAGAATTATTATCTTTAGGTAATAAATCCTGAGCTTATGAAGACACTTATCCTTGTTCGTCACGCAAAATCAGATTGGGGAAACGATACCATTACTGATTTGTTCAGGCCTCTTAACTCACGGGGTTATTCAGATGCTCAGATTTTAGGAAAACAACTGGCGCAAAAAATAGCTCCTCCGCAATTATGGCTAAGCAGTCCTGCTCTACGCGCCTACTCTACCGCGCTTTTATTTGCCGAAGCTTTTGATTACGATACCGAAAAATTGGTGCTCAATAAAAAAATATACGAAGCTGGCGTTAAAACACTTAAAGGTATAGTTACAGGTTCTATTGCCGATGATATTGAAACTGTTTTTATGTTTGGGCACAACCCGGGCTTTACCAAATTTTTTAATGAATGTTCCGATTCATTTGCCGATAATATTCCAACCTGCGGCATAGCTTCAGTGAGTAATGATGTATTGAGTTGGAAGGATTTTCTAAATTCGGAATTGAAAAACGATTTTTATCTTTATCCCAAAGAATTCAAATAGAGAAGCTGAAGGTTTATTAAATGAAAACAAAAAATTTACCATATATTAATCGTGAGGTAGCTTGGTTATCTTTTAACGAACGCGTTTTACAGGAAGCCGCTGACCCAAGTACACCTTTGTTAGAACGGATAAAGTTTTTGGCCATTTACTCTAATAACAGAGACGAGTTTTACCGCGTGCGCGTGGCCACAATTAAACGCATGCTTCCATTGGGAAAACGCGCTATTCCGCTTATAGGCGCTAACCCAAGTGATGTTTTAGATACTATTTTAAAGCGTGTGCTTGAACAGCAAAAGCGCTTCGAAGAAATTTACCAGGATTTACTGAAAGAGCTGAAGCACCAGAAAGTTTTTATGGTGAACGAAAAAGAGCTCGACGAAAAACAACAACACCTGGTGCGCGATTTTTTTCATGAGAAGGTTATCTCCAATCTTTTCCCTATCCTGATGGATGAAAACAAAAATTTTCCTTCCCTCAAAGACAAATCAAGTTATCTTTTTATACGATTGCAATCTAAAGCCACGCTTAAAACAAGTTACGCGCTCATCGAAGTACCTACCAAAACTATGTCGCGCTTTTTTGCCTTACCCACCGTATTCGAAAAGCATTATATTATTTTACTGGATGACGTAATTCGTTTTTGTGCCGACGAGATTTTTTCGGTATTGGGAATGAAAGCCCTCGACGCCTATAATATTAAGCTTACGCGCGATGCGGAACTGGAAATCGACAATGATGTTTCGCATAACATAGTAGATAAAATTTCGAAAGGATTAAAAAAGCGCAAAAAAGGTTTACCCGTGCGCTTGGTGTTTGACGGAGCTATGCCCGATGACATGAAAGCTTTTTTAATTAAGAAAACAAGCCTTACTAAAAAAGATGCTCCGATTCCGGGCGGGCGTTACCATAACTTTAAAGATTTTATTGATTTTCCCGATGTGGGCCGTAAGGATTTGCAATACAAAAAAACAAAACCCATCGAGCATAAACTTTTATCAAATTATAAAAGCAGTTTGCTCAAAGCCATTCGCGACCGGGATATTTTACTGGTTTATCCGTATCATCCATTCGATCATATCATTGGTATTTTGCGCGAAGCTTCGATGGACCCTTTGGTAGAAGACATTAAAATTACCATTTATCGTTTAGCAGATTCTTCTAAAATTGCCAATGCTTTAATTAACGCATTAAAGAATGGCAAAAAAGTTACCATGGTGGTTGAGCTGCAGGCGCGTTTTGACGAAGAGAATAATTTGTATTGGGCCAATAAACTGCAGGAAGAAGGCGCCACCATAATTTATGGTGTGCCCAAATTAAAAGTACACTCAAAATTATTTTTAATTACCGCCAGGGAAAAAGGGAAGATTGTACAATACGCGCATATAGGCACCGGAAACTTCAACGAAAAATCGGCAAAAATTTATACCGATTGCAGTTTACTTACCTGCGAGAAAAAAACCTGCAAAGAGGTAAGCAAGGTGTTTGAATTTTTTAGCGATAATTTTAAAATAGGCCATTACAAACAATTAGCGGTTGCGCCTTTTAATATGCGCAGCACATTTGTTAATCTCATTAGCAAAGAAATTGCAAACGCGCAAGCAGGTAAAGAAGCTTGGATAATTTTAAAACTAAATAACCTGGTTGACCGCGACATCATTAATAAATTATACAAAGCATCTGAAGCAGGTGTAAAAGTAAAATTAATTATACGCGGCATCTGCTCTTTGGTATGCGGCGTAAAAGATGTGAGCGAAAACATTGAAGGTATAAGCATAGTTGACAAATACCTTGAGCACATGCGTATTTTTGTTTTTGCCAATAACGGCGACGAAAAATATTATCTTTCTTCGGCCGACTGGATGACGCGTAACTTGGATCATCGCTGCGAGGTAGCGGTGCATGTAAAAGACAAGAATGTTCAAAAAATTCTGAAAAACATACTGGATATCCAACTATCAGGTAACACAAAAGCCCGAATTTTGGACCAAACACTTTCTAATAAATATAAAAAACCAAAAGCCGGTGAAACAAGAGTGCATGCGCAGGAAGAGGTTTATAACTATTTGCTTAATTTAAATAAAGAACTTCACCCTGTTAAACACGCTGTTGCCGATTAATATATGATATTTGCCGCTATTGACATTGGATCTAACGCTGTACGACTGCTGATAGACCACGTATTTGAAACCAAGGACAAACCTTATTTTGATAAAGAAGAGCTTATACGTATGCCCATACGCTTGGGCGAAGACACTTTTTTGCACGGCGAGATAAGTAAAATTAAAATTGAAAAACTTACGGCTACCATGCGTGGTTTTAGTGAGCTGATGAAGGTATACGATATTACCGCTTACAGGGCCTGTGCAACTTCTGCTATGCGCGATGCCAAAAAT
Organism: Bacteroidia bacterium; assembly: GCA_038214655.1. Lineage (GTDB taxonomy): Bacteria > Bacteroidota > Bacteroidia > B-17B0 > Aurantibacillaceae > PALSA-968. The sequence continues at coordinate 80,883 of JBBQRR010000008.1, forward strand.
GGTAAAGAAGTAATTGAGCGTGTAAAAAAAGAAACCGGTATCAGCATTGAGATCATTGACGGAAAAACAGAAGCCGCAACCATTTTTTCTAACCACGTAGAGAATGTGTTTGACCCCGATAAAAACTATTTATATATTGATGTAGGTGGCGGAAGCACCGAGCTTACCTTGCTGAGCAATCAAAAAGTAATAGCGCAAAAAAGTTTTAACGTTGGTACGCTGCGCATGTTGTTTAATAAAATTGATAAAGATGAGTGGGATGCCTATAAACAATGGGTTAAAAAAAATACCAACGGCGTAAAACCCCTGCACGCTGTGGGCTCGGGCGGTAATATAAATAAGCTCTTTAAAATGGGCGGCAAAAAAGAAACCAAGCACCTTAGCTACGATAAACTAAAATCGATGCACGATATGCTCAGCTCTTATACTTTTGAAGAGCGCATTACCACCCTGGGCCTTAAGCCCGACAGGGCCGATGTAATTATACCCGCCTCAAAAATATTTTTGAGCGCCATGAAGCACGCCGAAATAGAAAAAATTTACGTACCGCAAATAGGATTATCCGATGGCATCATCCACCAGCTTTACGAAGAGCATAAAAGGAAAAGGAAGTAGTTTAAAATTACATTTTTTAAGGAAGTTCGAATTCTTCTTTAAAATCATCTGTTCTGTTACCTTCCGATTTTGAATTTCACTCCCGCACCAAGCCAAAAAGGTTGAAAGTGGTACTGCATTACAAGCCTCATGTAAAACACATTATAATAAAGGTAAACATCACAAACTTTGTTTTCTTTAACCACGCCTATTTTGGCTGTGTAGGAAATATCAAATGCTTGCTCATACCTGTCGGTGTTGTATTTACTGATGGCGGCGGCCGGATCAGTTGCGTAAAGGTTTTTAAAATCCTGACGAGCACTTATTCCGTTTGGCGAAGGGTTAGCACCGATTAGACCAATTATACCCGCGCCCGTGAGGAATTTCACACGACCCCTACCCAAATAAAAGTTATACTCTATTGGTACAAATACCTGATCAATGTTAAAAAAAGGTTGGTAGCTGATCCCGCCTTTAACGCCATGGTAAAATTTGTCGCAAATACCCAAATGACGTTCATAAGAAAATGAATATGATAAACCGGTGCCACCTAACTCTGCATTGATATTATGTTTCCTGACCCTGATTGAATCTTGGGCTGACCCTGGTAACGTAAAAATGATCGAGCAAACAAGGGCTAATAATCCTTTCTTCATATAACTACTTAATAGGGATATTTTTTGTGACATTAAGGCCCATACCAAACATTACTGGCTTTCCGTTTACCTTCTTATTATCTATTTTAATCAATACAACTTCGATACTTGAATGAATACTTGTATCAATAGAAGATAAATCTGCTTGAGAGAAATTTACAATTGCAGGATATGGAGGGACCAATGTTTTTGATGCCTGATACACACCTCCATGAATGTTTATTGTTATCTGGTCTGCATTAACAGCGCCCACCAGTGAAATATTTGCACCTACACTTTTTATTATTGTGTCTGGCCAGGCTATGTAGCCTGTAACTGTGGGGAACGGCCCGTTTTCTGTATACGTAAAAGATGGTAAATAGCTATTAGCTGTATTAATAACTTTATAAGTATATGGATATACAATTGGCGGTTGAATACCAGATGAAAATCCTGATGTATCTGTATAGGAACTGTCACTCATGGGATCAAACATAAGGGGAATGCCATTTAATTTAACCGAATCAATTTTTAACCCACTAAGACCAGGGAATGGTTGAGGTATTTTAAATAAATTTACTGTTACGTTATAAAAAGTCGTAATTGTTCCGCCTGTAATGGTATAAAATTTTCCAACATTAAATATACCGTTCCAACTTGTCGCTGTGGAGGGGGTTATTGTTACTCCACTTCCGTTGCCTGAAGTATTGCCATTACTTGAAGAAATATTCTCTTTCTTACAAGAGAAGAAGATAATAACTAAGAATAATTTAATGAAAATATTTTTTATCATTTCCTTACTGGGTAAGATTAATATATGTAGTTAAATCAGGATGAAAAATTGAATCTGAAATAGAATTTGCTCTAATTGATCTGGGCGTAACTATATTAATTCCTGTTAAGGTTGGTATATAATATTCAAGGATAACTCCGTTTACATTCAAGTTGTTACTAGTTGATGCTGGAATAAGCTGGTTTCCCTGTATTTGATCTGTAAACCATATTACAATTGTTTGTCCCTCGCTTCCGTCATCAGCAATTGATGTCATGTATGCCTTTGTAGAATAATATCCTAAAATTGATTTATGTTCATTTGTAAAGTAAAACTTAAAAGAGGTACTGTCTGTGAAATTCATCAAAGTATCTAATTTAAAACCGATTGGCAAGGTATCAAACACGTAGCTTTTAAAGCCTGAGGAAACGTTTAAAGCATATCGTCCATCGCTATTAACAATAACAGTCGAATTCACAGAGTCTGTTCCATAGAACATTTTTATGTTATTTACTTTAAATGAATATGTATATTGCACAGTATCGGATAAATTCAATGTAACATTATTAACGGTATCTAAACTTATCACATTAAAACTAATCTCACCTTCTGTAACCTGAGTGAAAGCGATCTGCGTTAATGCTAATAAAGCGCATATTAACCAAAATTTCCTTTTCATGACCTAGTTTTTAACTATTTTTTTTATATATACCTTATTACTTTTATCATAAATTTTTATAACATATAGTCCAGGAGAAAAAGTGCTGATGTCAATGGTATTTTCTTTTACTATAATAATATTTACAGTCAATACATTTTCGCCCATGGCGTTCTGAATCTCAATCTTACCTAGTTGATCAGGATCATTAACAAGAATAGAAAACACGCCATTTGTAGGATTGGGGTAGACTGAGATATTATCGCTTAAATTTTTTGAAAAACTTTTATTAATAACAAAACTTCCTGGTTTACTTATCATGCCTTTTTTTGGCAGAGGAGTATTCGTTTTTGAGTTTATAACAGATGAAGAATCATAAAAGGTAGGCGTTCCAGCCATCGGATAATTATTTGAAGAGCCATTTCCAGTAGTCCTCCCATTAATATTATCATAATTGCCAGATTGGTTAAAAATATCCGAGCAATCCATGCGTTTTATAAACGCCCCGTATGTTGCGCCCTTATCTACACCGAAGCCATCTGTTAATTGAATCTCCTTTCCTGCCCTCATAGTAACATCTCCATTGCTATTAATCGCCGATTGAGCATTAATTACCTCATAGGCGCCAATTGTCGCAGGATAAGAATAAGAACCCCAAGGGAACGTTGAGGAAGTATTAGGCGAAGTAAGTGGATAAGGCATGGTTAACACGCGATTGGTAAAATCAACTATATAATCTGAATGATCATTATTAACACTCTTCCGTAAAAGAAAATACAAGTTATGATAAAGCATATAATCCAGTCCATTGTACTCTGCATTCCACCCTCCGTTATTTCCAGCCCCTCTTCTTTGCGGATGATCTAAACGCGAAGTAGTTGACCATTCATAATATGGATTCATGGGGCCTTGAGAACTGTTATTAAAAGAATAAGGACCTGATGTATGATATTTGTTGCTGCCACTTGCGTATTGTATTTCGCAAGGAGCAGAACTTAATAAATCATTCCAAACATGATACATTTCATTATTTAATCTCCAATCTGGAAACGGGTTTGATTCCCCATAACCACACGATTCCCAGCCATACAAAACAGAACGAAGCATCTGCGCATGATAAAAATTAAATGGAAACCAATGGTTATTCCAATCAAATTCATCAATAGAGATTTCGTCGCCAGTATTATTACCGTTAAAATTATACCAGCAATTGCAATTAGCCATTAAATTCAAATTCATAACATCCACATTAGAGTTGTGTTGCGTACCAACCGAGCCTTTAAAAAGCATTTCGTGGTACGTAGTCGTATACGGGAGACCAGAAACACTATGATTGGCAAAAGCATAAGCACCCAGTCGTAAACCAATTCCGATTGTTCCTCTCCACGCGTCAAGAAAAAAATTACCGGTATTCAAATATTGATGCATTGAACACCTATCGTGAAACCCCGCATTTCCAGTACCTTCCGTTGGATTATAATAATCATGCTTATTTGGAGCAGCCATCATTCTACCTATAATTTCCGAGTGAGCAAAAGAAGTAAAAGAAATGATGCCCCCCCATTGAGCGGGGATTAAAGACCCATCTGGATATTTCAATTGGCCAAAAATAGTTCTATTATTATTAAAGTATGAATATGTCCTCCACGCAATATTCATAGCCTCGTCAAAGAGGCTATTAGTGCCATCTTGAAAGCTTTTCCCCATATAAGTAACATTTTGCGGGACAAGTTTCCTTACCAAAGACAATCCAACGAGGGCATCATACCAATTATCCTGACTAATGAAACAACCGTTATAATCTTGGTACTGATGACCCTGATCCAAGATTGCCCAACCTGCGTGATAAGGCCCCCCGCTACTAGTATTATATGAGTTATTAATCTTAATATTACTACTAAAACCTTGATTGCCGTTGTAATTAAAATGATCAAAATTATTTTTAACAAAATCATATTGAACATCATCCCGTATTGAGAACCCATTTAGAAAATTATTACCCGTTTGTGGATTAGCATCAAAATTTGCTGGAAGTCCGGCATTTAAAGCTAACCCAACATATAATGCATCTGCATTCATATCCATTCGATTTAGAGCCCATAAAGCATAATAAAGCTCCTTAATTGTAGAATCAGCTGATTGGCTTTGCCCATTATCTATTAATAATTTGTATTCTGTCGCGAGAACACCTATATAATATCCTAAATCGCTCATTGCATCACCCCATTTTGCAGTTTGGCCATCAGGAGTGAACGAAGCATTATTAAATTGGTAGAAGAGCGGCTGAGTAGAATACGGATAATAAAACACCCCTCTTTCTTGCATTGGTATACTCATTCCCGGCCCAGATCCTACTAATAGAAAATCGTTTCTCAATCTTGCTCTATAATACCAATATGTAGCATGACTGTCATAAAAAGTTTGAGCCATAATCGTTGGACTCAAAATTATTATGAAGAAAAATTTCATAACTCTAAATCTTTGAAAAAATAATTTCATATTCCTTACTATTGTAATTGGTTTTGATTATAAATTCATTATTTGACAATTTTATTATTTTCCATCTAAAATTATTTGGGACTCGATATTGAAAATCAAAACTACCGGCAATAGAAATTTCCTCATAGGGAGAATCAAATTGCCAACTTCCCTGAATTGTAATTTTATTGGGATTGGATGTGGCCGAATTATTTGGGCCATCCTCAATCCAATAGTAATTATTGCTACTACCCATCTTATCAACATGGAAAATAAGTTGCACATCCTTGAAATAATAATAATTTCCAAATGCAGATGAATGTGGATACAAATTATACGAGCTATCCTGATAATTGATCAGATATTTCTTAATTTGCCACGCCCCCTCAATTCTCTTTACCGGACGCTTAAAACTAATAGTGTCATCATCCCTATACTTTTTACAGCTATGAAAAACTCCAGCCAATAAGGCCCCTATAAGTATAAAAAATATTTTTCTGTTTCTCATTTCTATTTGCTGCCAAAAAGTTTCTTTAACTCCTCGTTCTCATTTTGTAATTTCTCCATTGCTTTCTTCATTTCTATCATATCTTTTTGCATCTGTACCATATAAATGGTGTTTTCTTCGATCTTTTTAAGTAACATTGCGTCAGTCTCCACAACATTATCGCCATTGACTTCCATTTCTTTGGCGCTCGAAACCCCTGGTAGATGCTTATACTTTTGATAATATTTTTCCACATCTAAAAGAGGCATTAAAGCATAATTCTTTTCAAAAACGTAGTCACTCCATACACTAGTATGCACATTTACATAAGCCGAAGTAAACAAAGCTTTACCATAAACCGCTAGCAAGGCATCTTTATGTGGACCAGTGAGCTTAGGTGTTTGGGTGCCAATATAAGTTGTACCGTCATTCTTAATCCGGAAATAACCGGCGGGGGCATTTCCTGAGTTTAAATCAGCTATAACAAACGCGTCTTGAACCTGCGTGTTAGTGGCATCAATATTCAAATAGAAGTTACCTGTTGGCAGAATTTCCATCAGTTTTTTATTTGTTGTATGGTTAAAAATACTCAATGGGGGCAATGTAGGAGAATTACTATTTATTGTTGTAGTGCCATCAGCTTTAACATTAAAAGCATTTATTCCGGCACTTTCAATATTAAAAGCTGTGGTAACCCCTCCATTCGCTCCAATATTAAGAGCGATATTTGGATTACGATATGAGTTTACGCCTCCTATTTGCATATTAGGGCCGGTAAATACAAAACCTCCTGCCGTTCCGTTGCCATTTCCTGTTCCAGTACAAATCGCAACATCATTTCCGCAATAATAATTAAGCAATAAACTTGGAAGTGTGCTTTGGCTTGTGTTTTTGCCGAAAACATCAACAAAACCATTAGCCCCATCATAACCCATTGACATTAGCCCGTAGGTTTGAAGGCCTTGTCCAAGATAATAAGATTGAAAAATACCATTATGAGTGAAAGTTGGATTGTTTCCGAGAATTGGGTTACATGAATTTGAAGTAAGAACTGAGGGTGGGCCTGATCGCCCAGTGAATATTGTTCCTCCACTGTTACCTGAAGCTGGAATATATCCCAACCCACTTTGTCCATTTGCAAAAGTGATATTACTCGTCACATCCAGTGTTCCGGCAACACGGGCATTAGAATTTAGCGCCAACATGCTTGGTTGATTTCCTCCAAGATCGGTATTTGAGCCGGCTGTATATGTAATTGCTTGCTGTCCACTGAAAGAAAGTCCGCTGTTAAGATTAACAATACCTCCAAAATCTGTATTGCCGTCTACAGTAAGAGCGTTTCTAAATCGGGCAATTCCTCCAAAATTAGTTCTGTCTGTAAAATTTGTTTGTCCAACAATTTGGCTGGTGCTGTCCATTTGTATAACATCAGCATTTAAAACTTTTGTATTAAGCGAGGCGGCATGAATGTATAGATTAGTGGTTGCCGTAGGTACTGTATTTGCATTAGGAGATATAACAACTCCTTGGCCCACATATAAAGTATTTGCCACGCGCGCATCGCCATTTACATCTAAGGCAAATTGCGGATTAGGATTGTTTATACCCACGTTGCCATTTGTGTAGGAAATATTATTTCCGTTGGCGGTCCAAAAAGAATTTGGCGCGGCGGGCAAACTACCCCAGGTGCCGTTACCGTATAAAACCTGCGTTGCCGTTCCGGCCGCAAGAGGCAATAAATTACCCGAAGCATCTGTATATAATATTCTATTTCCGCTGCCTGCTAAACCGGTGCTACCTAAGTTACCGTTAAAAATTGTGTTACCCCCATTTATAGTATAAGGCACCGCAGGCAAATTACCCCAGTTACCGTTACCGTATAATACTTGTGATGTCGTGCCTGCCGATAAAAAATTTAATACCCCGGTTGCATCGGTAGTTACCAGGCGCGTGCCCGTGCCAGCCAACGCGTTTATTTTCGCACCCCCAACCACATCCAAGGCGTATTGCGGACTATTATTATTTATGCCGACCTTGCCCGTAAAGTAAACATTGCCTTGCGCGTTAATTACCCAAGGATCGTTATCAACAGGCAAACTGCCCCACATACCGTTACCGTATAAAACCTGGGTAGCGGTTCCCGTGGCAAAAGGGATCAGGTTTCCGTTGGCATCGGCTTGCAAAAAGCGTGTTCCGGCACCTGCCAGGTTATTTAGCTGCAAAACACCGTTAACGGCGAGGCTCATTTTTTGAATATTGTTTACTTTAAAAACAATCGGAAAGCCATTTGTGCTTCCAAAAAAATCGCCTGCGCTAAGGCCATTGCCCCCGCTTGACCACTTTTGGCCGCTTTGCCCTTTACTGAAATTACCAATAAAAATAAAAAAAACACACGCGGCTAACTTCAGCGAATTAGATAATACTTTTTTCATGCAATAGATTTTTGTATAACAATACTAAACCATTTTTGGATAGAATCCAAAATTTATGTAACAAAAAAACAATTGATGGGCATTAATTTAACATTTGAAGGGTATTTTGCGCAGATTATTTTAACATCATTTGTCTTAATAGTAAATAAAAGGTGCTTTCACAAAATAAAGCAGTTCAAAGAATCAACAGATACTTTAGTAGAAGTTAATCTATAAACTTATCGAAAGAGGGAGTGGATTTTAATTCCCGTTAACTTTTTTAATAAACTTTATCAGCCCGCTCATATAAGTTTCCTGGTCATCGTATAAACTCATATGGCTGCCGTTGGGGCAGTATAAATATGTTCCATTTTGTACTTGCTTGCTCATCCACTCCATGTGCGCGGGGTCCATGGTATCGTATTTTGCGCCGATGGTAAGTGTTGCAACTTTTATTTCCTTTAATCTTGCTTTTATATCCCAATAGGTAAGGTTGCCTGCAATGCCAAATTCGCTGGGGCCCTGCATGGTTACGTATAAGGAGTTATTTACTTTGCCAAACGAGCGTGTAACCGGCTCGGGCCATTGCGCAATGGGAATTCTGCAAATATGCTCCCCATAATAATTCTTCATCAGCAAATCCATATACTTTGGGTTCGAAAAATCTTTTTTTGCTTCAAGTTTTCTTATCGTATCTAAAACCTGCGGGTTCATTTGCTTTGCTAAAACATCATCCGCGTATTTTCCATAATCGGGGCAAGAGCACATCATGTTTGAAATAATCAAACCCTTTAAATTGTTTTGGTATTTAAGTGCATACTGCATTGCCAAAATTCCTCCCCAGGAATGGCCCAGTAAATAAAAATTATCTTTATTTAAATTTAATGCGGCACGAACCTGTTCCACTTCTTCAACATAGCGCGCCAAATCCCACATAGCAGTATCTTTGGGATTATCAGAGTTACCGCAACCCAATTGGTCGTAATAAATAAATTCAATTCCTTCGGCCGGTAAAAAATTCTCGAAACATTCAAAATATTCGTGCGTTAAGCCCGGGCCGCCGTTAAGCAATAACAATTTAATTTTCGGATTATTACCAATGCGCTTGGTCCAAACGTTAAATTTTCCTTTAGGCGTTTCAATCTGAATAACTTTAACGCCGCCGTTTTTTATTCCGATTTCTTCACTTACAAAATAAGTTGAGGACGTAAGTTCCTCTTTAACAACAGGTGATGAGCAGGAGAATGCAAATGCTGCGAGGAGAATAAATACAAATTTTTTCATTCTATAAATATAACAAAAATGGATTAGCTCTATTCCTCCGGACACACCCCTCTGCCGCGCCCATGCAGGACGCAAGACTGTCTCCCCTTAAAGGGAGAAGCCTAATACAACATCAAACTAAATGATTAGCTTACTTTTCTATTTGAAACTTAGAATAAATTATTTATCGCGCTTCTTCAAAAAGTCAACCACAGCAGGCACCAATTCTTTTTGTGATTTGCTTCCAACAAAAACACCAATGTGGCCGCCTTTAAAACTGATAGTCTCAGTATCCTTGCTTCCTGTATGTTCGCACAAAGGTTTACTTGCTGCAGGAGGCACCAAATGATCTTCGGTGGCGTACACGTTTAATACCGGACAAGTAATATTTTTCATATTCACTTTTTTGCCGCCCACAACTAATTCGTTTTTTATCAATAAGTTTTTCTGATACAAATCTTTCATAAACTGACGGAAACACTCGCCCGCCTGATTAGGGCTGTCGGCAATCCATTTTTCCATTCGCAAAAAAGTTTCCAGCTTTTCTTTACTGTCGAGCATATTAACCAAAGCCTGATGTTTTTGCACTTTCATCATCGGCTTTAATTGCGCAAAACCTTCGTTTAAAAACCCACCGGGTATTACGCCATTGTATCCCGCAACAATTTTGTCAAAATCCATATCCTTGCTCCAACGAAACAAAAGGCCGTCGTTAGTTGCAAAATCTACGGGCGTTACCTGCGTAACTAAATTTTTAATTTTGTTTTGGTGCAGCGAAGTGTAAATAACACTAAGCGTGCCGCCCTGACAAATACTAATGATATTTACTTTATCGGTGCGGTTGCGTTTGCGCACGGTGTCCACACAATTATTTATATAACCGTTAACATAATCATCAATGGTTAAAAATTTATCGGTGTGGCTTGGATATCCCCAATCAATTAAATACACATCAAAACCATTGGCAAGCATACTTTTTATATAACTGCGGTCGGGTTGCAAATCCAACATCTTGTAAGTGTTTACAAGCGCGTAAATAATAATGATGGGCGTTTTAACGGTAGCCGGTGTTTCGCGGTCGTATTGATAAAGTTTCATTTTATCTTCGGCGTACACTTCGGTTTTGGGCGAAGTGGCTATTTCTACATCATTAATACTTTTTAGGGTATCGTAGCTTTTCATCAGCTTTTGGTTGGCCTCGTTTATTTCGCTTATGATCTTTTCCATAGTCTTTTTATCTGTTCTATAAATATACAATTTTTTTACAAATACTGTCAGTTCGAGTGTAATCCAGAACCGCGTGCAAGGACCTCGACTACGCTCGGCCTGACAGACCTTCTCAAACAAAAAAGGCCGCTTAGTAAAAAGCAGCCTTTTTTATTATTATCTAAAAACTATTTCTTTTTAGCTTTAGCTGCTTTTTCATCTTCAAAAGAAGCAGAACCATTGGTAGCTAAACGTGCTTCCAAATTTTTAACTTGCTTTTTTAAATCATGAATAGTGCTGTATAACTCATCAACCTCGCTGCGAAAAACAACAGGATACACGTTAAACACATTTTCAAATTGCTTTTCAAAATGTTTTTTAACATCCATAGAGATGTTTACTAACTCGCCTTTTACTTTAGAAAAATCTTCAGAAGCAAAAAGATCGGTAAACATACCGTCGTTTGTTTTTACCCACTCGTTATAAAACTCGTTAAAGCTTTGTCCTTTTAATTCTTCCGGAGAAAGTTTTTCAAACTTCTCTAAAGCTTTTTTAGACGTTGTTTCAACTGCTTTTTGAGTAGTAGTATATAAATGAAATTGCATTTCGGCCTGCTTTACAGAGAACTCGGCAATTTTATCTAACAAAGCAATGTTTTCTTCGATAGCTTCTTTTTCTTTACCGGCACCCGCTAATTTCATTACAGGCTCAAACGATTTTGTAAATACGTTATTAGCGTTTTTATAAAGCTCGCTTAGTTTACCAAAATCGCCACCTACTAATTGAGGGTACTCGTTAGCAATATTTTTAAACGCCGCAGTGTATTCTTTAGATAAGTTGTTTTGACCACCAAAGAAATCCTGAATTTTTTTGATACTTGCATCAAACACATCTTTCATGTTAGAAGTCTGAAACCAAGAGCTAAATAACTGCTCGGTAATTTGCTTGTAAGCATCCGGCTGATAAAATTTCTTTAAAGAATCTGCATTAAAGTTACCGCCCTTAAAAGCGTCGAAAGTTGGTTGCCAAAATTCTTGCAACTTTAAGTACGACTGAGTTCCTTCAAAAAAGTTTTTGAAAGTATCTTTGTTAATACCACCGGGCATGTTTTTTGAAAACGTATCGTAAGTAGAATTTAAAGCGCCCATCCAGGTGTTGTAGATGTTAGTCCACGACTGGTTAGCGGTTCCAAAATTTGCTGCGTAGTCGGCAGGATTTTTACCAAAAGTTGCAAAGCTGCTTTGTAGGCTCTGGTTAAAGTCGGTCATTTTTTTAACGCCGTCTAATTGTTGGTTATACCAGCTTTTAAAAAATTCTTCTGGCTTAAGGCCATCTGCGCCTTGGCCAAAATTACCTTGCACGCCGTTAAATAAGCTCATTTGTTTTTCCAGCCACTCTTTGTAAATAGCCTGGCCATCATGTGGAATACTTCCGCTTGTAAAAGCAGATTGGAATTTTTTAGTAGAGTCAACCCAGTTATTAATAGCTTGGGTTTGTGTTTCAATAAGGTTGTCAATCATTGGATTCGTCTTCATTTTTTTGTGTTTTGTCGTTATTTTTTAATGGACTGCAAAGGTCGTTCTTTTTTCGTATATAAGTCAAGAAAAATCTTTAAAAATGTTGATTTTTTAATAAAATTAAGAGTTTGGTAATATTTGGCCCTCACTAAAGGGGTTTAGCAATGGCAGCTATTAGGATTTGGAAGCTAAGTTTTGGGGTAAAATGCTGTATTATGCGTTAGGGATGCAGCGGGCCCGCAGGGGCTCTTTTGCCTTATACGCACAATTATATGAGTGAAATCGCAGGGCTGAGTATGATTTTCTATAAAAAACAGAGCTGTTGTTGCAAAAAACGGCACCCCGCAGCAGCCCGACCGCGAGTGCGCCCGGCTGTTGCGCACCTCGCGGTAACGCCCAAAACATTTAAAAACACCCTATAATACAAGTCGAAAAACCCAACAATTTTGTACATTCGCCATCCAAACAAAAACTACGCAAATGTCGACAGAAGGAAGGCAAATAATTTTTAGCATGGTGAATGTGAGTAAAATCCATCCACCTCAAAAACAAGTTTTAAAAGATATTTATTTGTCGTTTTACTACGGCGCTAAAATTGGCGTGCTGGGTTTAAACGGCTCGGGTAAATCTACCTTACTGCGCTTAATTGCGGGAGTTGATAAAGATTATATTGGAGAAATTGCATTTTCGCCCGGCTACTCAATTGGTATGCTTGAGCAGGAGCCGAAGCTTGACGAAAATAAAACATGTATAGAAGTTGTGCGTGAAGGAGTAGAAAAATTTACTTCTATTTTAAAAGAGTACGAAGAGGTAAACAATAAGTTTGCCGAAGAGATGACGCCCGAGGAAATGGATAAACTCATTAACCGCCAGGCGCAATTACAAGATGAGATTGACCGCAACGATTTATGGAATTTAGATAACCGCTTAGAGCAGGCGATGGATGCATTGCGTTGCCCGGAAAGTAACACGCTTGTAAAAGTTTTATCGGGAGGTGAGCGCCGCCGTATTGCTTTGTGCCGTTTACTATTGCAGGAGCCCGATATTTTATTATTAGACGAGCCTACCAACCACTTGGATGCCGAGAGTGTTGATTGGTTAGAACAACATTTACAAAATTATAAAGGAACTATTATTGCGGTTACCCACGATAGATATTTCTTAGACAATGTTGCGGGTTGGATTTTAGAACTTGACCGCGGCGAGGGCATTCCGTGGAAAGGAAATTACAGCAGCTGGCTCGAGCAAAAAGGCGCACGTTTAAAACAGGAAGAGAAAACCGAAAGTAAAAGACAAAAAACTTTAGCGCGCGAGTTAGATTGGGTACGGCAAGGCGTAAAAGGCCGCGGCGTAAAACAAAAAGCGCGTTTGGCTAACTACGAAAAATTATTGGGCGCCGATGTGAAAGTTAAAGAAGATAATTTAGAAATATTTATTCCTAACGGCCCGCGTTTGGGTAATGATGTTATTGAGGCTATTGATATTTCGAAAGGATTTGGCGACAGATTATTGTACGAGCATCTTAGCTTTAAATTACCACCTGCAGGTATCGTTGGCATTATTGGCCCTAACGGTGTAGGTAAAACTACCTTGTTCCGCATGATTATGGGCGAAGAGAAACCTAACAGCGGCGAATTTAAAGTGGGACCCACCGTTAAAATTGCTTATGTAGATCAAACGCATAAAGATATTGACCCAAACAAAACTGTTTACGATGTTATAAGCGGCGGGCTTGATAATTTACTTTTTGGTGGCAAGCCGATGAACTCGCGCGCATTTATTTCTAAATTTAATTTTAGCGGCAGCGATCAAGGGAAAAAATGTTCGGTGCTTTCGGGCGGAGAAAGAAATCGTTTGCACTTAGCACTTGCTTTAAAAGAAGAAGGCAACGTGTTGTTGTTAGACGAGCCTACCAACGATTTGGATGTAAACACACTTCGCGCATTAGAAGAGGGTTTAAACGAGTTTGCCGGTTGCGCGGTTATTATTAGTCACGACCGCTGGTTTTTAGACCGCGTTTGCACGCACATACTTGCTTTTGAAGGCGACAGTTCTGCCTATTGGTTTGAGGGCGGCTATAGCGAATACGAGGAAAACAAGAAAAAACGCCTTGGTAATGTAGAGCCTAAGCGGGTGCGCTATAAGAAGTTAACTGTGTAATTAAACCATTGGGCACAATATTTGTCTAAACAATAAGAAATACGCTATTATGAAAATTTTAAATCAGCTTTGGGCACTTGCGCTACCCTGCTCAATGCTAACCGCTAACTGCTTTTCGCAAACACCGCCTGCCGACCAGGATCCTAAAGCAAAAACAATTTTAGATGATGTAAGCAAAACTACCAAAGCTTATAAAACAATTACTGCAGAGTATGAGTTGATTATTATAAACAAAGAAAAAAAGCAGGTAGATAAGCAGGAAGGAAAAATTCAGGTTAAAAGAAATAAATTTAAACTGGAAATACCGGGCAACACAATAGTATGCGATGGCAAAACTGTTTGGACGCACAATAAAGACGCGCAGGAAATAAGTATTAAAAATTTTGAGGCAAATGCCGAAGAAGGTTTAAACCCTACCACCATTTTTACTATGTATGAAACGGGCTACAAATATAAATACGATAAAGAAGAAAAAATTAACGGCGTTACGTATCATGTAATAAGCCTTTACCCTGCTATTAAGCCCGAGAAGAAAAAATTTCATGTTATTAAATTGTTTATTGATAAAACCAAAAAGCAGGTACACCAAATTAAGATGATGATGAAAGACCAGGGTACACAAACCTATACTGTTAAAAGTCTTAAGCCCAATGAAGTTTTAGCTGACGCGGTTTTTGTTTTTGACCTTAAAGGTTTTAAGCCCGAGCAGATTGTTGACGAGAGGGACGGGAAGTAATTTAAGTGCCCTTATCCTGTTTTTATTAATTCTAATTTTTTGTATCTTTGTTTTTATGACAACTGCATTAAAAAAAGTCTTTTCAAAACTTGATAAAATGCCTTTAGCGCAGCAAAACGCTATTGCTTCTTTGCTAAATGAAGAACTGGCATGGCAAAAATCTTTTGATACTTCGCAGGATGAGGTTTTAACACTTGCTGCTGAAGCTATCGCTGAATATAAAAAGGGGAAAACAAAAGCATTGAACCTTAAATGAAATCAGTTACAACCGTACGTTTCAGAAAAGCGTTCAGCAATTTGCCGACTCATGCTAAGGAATCTGCCCGAAACGCTTATTCAAAATGGAAAGAAAATCCTTCACACCCAAGCTTACAGTTCAAACAAATACATAAATCTCAGCCTGTCTTCTCAGTAAGAATTAGCCTTTCTTATCGCGCAATCGGTGTAAAGCAAGGCAACACCCTAGTTTGGTTTTGGATTGGTTCGCATGCTGAATATGATAAATTAATTGCTTCTTTGTAAAGTGAAAAAACTCGGACTAATAGGTTACCCTTTATCTCACTCGTTTTCCAAAAAATATTTTTCGGAGAAATTTGCCAAAGAAAACATTACCGGCTACAGCTACGATACTTTTCCGCTGGAGAATATTGCTGAATTTTTGGAACTTCTTAAAAAAGAAAAAGATCTATTGGGTTTAAGCGTTACCATTCCGCATAAAGAAACGGTAATTCCTTTTTTAGATGAGCTGGATGAGGTTGCAGAAGAAATTGGCGCCGTTAATTGTATAAAAATTACCGATGGCAAATTAATTGGTTATAATACCGATGCTTTTGGCTTTAAGCAATCGTTGCGCCCGTTTTTAGATACAAACCATACAAAGGCTTTAATCTTTGGCACAGGAGGCGCTTCAAAAGCTGTGGCTTATGTTTTAAGAAATTTAGGAATACACTTTTGGTTTGTGAGCCGCACAAAAAATAAATTCGGCAACACGTTGATGTACGATGAAATTACCGAAGACGTAATTTCTAAATGCAAACTGCTTATTAATTGCACACCCGTGGGTATGTCGCCCAACGCGGATAATTTTTTACCTATACCCTACTCTGCCATAACACCTCAACATTTGGCTTACGATTTAATTTATAATCCCGCCGAAACTATTTTTCTTAAAAAAGCAAAAGAACAAGGCGCGCTTGTTTCTAACGGCTACAACATGTTGTGTTTTCAGGCCGAAGAAGCCTGGAGAATCTGGAATAAATAGTGCGCTAGCCAATCTTTTTAGGTTTTCTACCACATTATATAATAAGGCAACGGCTACCATTTAAAGTTTTTGGGTGTATAAACCAACCTTTGGCAGTTTTTAAACGTCTTATCTATTAAAGGCAATCCTTAAACAAGGCTCATGATTAAAAAAATTACTTTCCTTATACTTGTAACTACCTGTTTCTTTCCAAAAGCGCAAAGCGTTTTCGCTCCTATTGGCAGTACTTGGAATTACACGTGGTACGAGCACTCGGGTGCCTACACAGGGCCCAAAACACTTTTTTATAAGGGAGATACCCTTATCTCAACTATTACCTACAAAAAAATTGCAGCTGCCTATAGTTATTCGTGTATTTGCCCTAATCCGCAAATTGGTTCTTACTATTACGATTATATTTACGAACGCAACGACTCCGTTTTTCAGGCTTTTCCGGGCGGCAGCCAGCCAATGGTTTTACTTTATTCATTCAATCAGCCCATCGGAGATTCTATTATTTTTAATCCCGGTAGCCCATCCTTTAGGTACAAGTTGGTACTTGATAGTTTGAAAACCCAATTTATATGCAATCAAAACCGCCGTGTTTTATTTTACAGCAAATACGAAAATGGTTGCACAGATTCGGTAAGGGTTATTGAAGGTATAGGCCCGGTTAACGATTATCTCTTCTCGCAAGGAATTGGCAATTGCGAATTAGGCCTTGGCTCGTATGTATTTAATTGTGCCAACATAACCACCTGCATTTATCCTTCAGGAAATTGCCAAAGTGTTCCGCTTTCTGTTTCAGAAACCAATACTAATTTTACTTTTAATGTTATCAGCCTCCATAAAGAATTAATTTTTTCTTTCGCCGAAAAACTAACCGGCGAAATAAAACTCTTGGATGTACAGGGCAAAAATATTTTATCCGAAAAAATAAATGCTACAAAAGAATTTAATATTTCTACTTCTGATTTAAAAACAGGAATTTATTTTGTCTGCGTGAAAAGCAATAAAGGCGAATTTTACAGGAAAATTATAATTGAATAAGATTACTTATTAGCCCAGCCTTTTTTCATCTGGTCTTCTAAAGTCTCAATCAGTAAATCTTTATTTTTTACTTCAGAGCTTAGCTTTTGTAAATCTTCTCGCAGTTTGGTAATTTCTGATTTGTATTTAACTTCCTGATCGCTCCAGATGTTTACATCGTAGTATTTTTCTTTTTCCTCCATGTACTGCGCCATTTGTTTGGGGTCGCGGAAAAAGCTGTATAAAGGTATGCGCAGTTCTTTAGAAATTAACTCGAGTGTACGTACTTCAAGGGTTTTTGTTTCAAGGGCATGGTCAAGTTGTTCCTCACTAAGGTTTAAATGATCGGCCAGTTCTTTATAAGAATAGGTTTGCTTTTCAAGAAGTTCTATTATCTTCTTTTTAAGGTTCATTCTTAGTTCTTTTTGTAAAGTTAGCATATTCGCGCCTAAAAGGCAAATCGGTTATTTTATCTCGGGTTTAAAGGTTTTAAGAAACTCATCGTACTTTACCTTACCGTAAGTGCTTGATCCAATGAATTTAATAATAGGTTCAAACTGTTGCGGCGTTTGATAGCCCTTTACAATATCTATACGCTGTATCTTATCATTTAAAAAAACAAAAGAAGGATACGAAAGCTTGCCATCTAAAATCGAATTGGCAAACTGGTGCACAGCGCGCGGCGTGCCCTTAGGCGCAGGATTAACAAATACCAAAAGTTGCTTTTTTGTTTGCACCTTAATCACTTTACCCGTTTTATCTTTTAAAGTATCGGGCACGTTAATGCTGAATTTAAGCGTATCAAAATTTTCGGCATCAAACTTTACAGCGTAATAATGCTCGTTAATATATTTTGCAATTTGCGGATTCTGAAAAGTATTTTTACTCATCATCTTGCAGGGCCCGCACCATTGCGTGTACACATCTATAATAATATGCCTTGGCTTTTTTTGAGCCAGTTCAACCGCCTTATCAAAACTAATCCAATTTATAGCTTCCTTCTCCTGCCCAAAGGCAGAAAAAGAAAAAAGCAATGCCATTATAAACGACATTGCTTTTATTTTATTCATTATTCTCATTTGTACTTTCAATAGAGAAATTCAGAGAGCTATTTATTCTCAGTCTCAGCAGTTTCAGGTTTTGGCAATAACACCTTGCGCGACAATTTAAACTTGCCGGTTTTAGGGTCGTTACCAATATATTTTACCTGTATGATTTGTCCTTCTTTTAAAACACCTTCTAAAGAATCAAGCCTGCGCCATTCAACTTCAGAGATATGTAACAAGCCGTCTTTACCCGGCAAGAACTCAACAAAAGCGCCGTAAGGCATAATGGTTTTTACTTTTGCTTCGTAAATCTCTCCAACTTCAGGAACAGCAACTATACCTTTAATGCGCGTTAAGGCTGCAGTGGCATCTTCGTCGTTCTCACCAAAAATCTCAACCAAACCTTTACCATTAATTTCGGTAATGGTAATTGTTGTATTGGTAGTTTTTTGAATTTCCTGAATAACTTTTCCTCCGGGACCAATTATAGCACCAATGAAATCTTGCGGTATTTCGATTTGCAATAATCTTGGAGCGTGTGGTTTGTAATCAGGATTAGGTGCAGAAAGCGTTTTGCTTATTTCTTTTAAGATATGTAAGCGGCCGTCTTTTGCCTGGTTCAAGGCTTGCTCCATTACTGAATAAGGAAGTCCGTTTACTTTTAAATCCATTTGCACAGCAGTGATTCCGTCTTTGGTACCACACACTTTAAAATCCATATCCCCCAAGTGATCTTCATCACCTAAAATATCAGATAAGATAGCGTAAGCACCTTTATCGTCGGTAATCAATCCCATTGCAATACCTGTAACCGGTTTTGTAATTTGAACTCCGGCATCCATCAAGGCAAGCGTAGCTGCACAAACTGTTGCCATAGACGAAGAACCGTTACTTTCTAAAATATCGGATACCACACGAATAGTATAAGGACAAGAACTTGGAATTACTTTTTTAAGTGCGCGTAATGCTAAGTTACCGTGACCAACCTCTCTGCGAGATGTACCGCGGTTTGGTTTTACTTCTCCTGTTGAGAAACCCGGAAAGTTATAGTGCAGTAAAAATCTATTTTCGCCGGTAATAAAGGCGCCGTCAATTTTTTGCTGATCTAATTTTGTACCTAGAGTAACGGTAGTTAACGATTGGGTTTCTCCGCGAGTAAATACGGCTGAACCATGCGCAGCTGGTAAATAACTTACTTCGCTCCAAATTGGACGGATGTCGGTTGTTTTACGGCCATCTAAACGAATCTTAGTATCTAATGCAACACGGCGAACCGCATCATACTCAACACCATGATAATATTTATTGATTAGTTTTTCTCTCTCAGCCAACTCATCGGCAGTGAAAGTAGCTTTAAACTCATCAAGCACTGCTTTAAAAGCAACCTTACGTTCGTTTTTATTTGGATTACCTTTTTTAGCTACGTCGTACACTTTTTGATAAGTGGCCTTGGTAACTTTTTCTTTTAAATCAAGGTCATTTATTTCGTGGCAATATTCGCGTTTTGGTTTAGCACCTGCTTTGATAGCGAATTCGTTTATTGCTTTGATGTGAACTTTAATTGCTTCGTGGGCAAACTTAATTGCTTCAAGCATTTCTGCTTCGCTAATTTCGTTCATCTCACCTTCTACCATTAAAATATCAGTAGCTGATGCTGCGATAATCATATCGAGGCTAGAATTTGGTATTTCATCCAGACTTGGATTGATAACTAATTTACCATCAATTTTACCAACGCGTACTTCAGAAATTGGTCCGTTAAACGGAATATCAGAAACTGCAATTGCTGCAGAAGCTGCTAAGCCAACTAAAGCGTCGGGCATTGTTTTTTTATCAGAAGAAATAAGTGAAATCATCAATTGCATATCTGCATGATAATCTTCGGGAAATAAAGGGCGTATAGCGCGGTCTATAATACGGCAAATTAAAACTTCGTAGTCAGAAAGTTTTGCTTCGCGGCGAAAAAATCCACCGGGGATATTTCCTGTTGAAGCATATTTTTCTTGATAATCTACAGTAAGTGGTAAAAAGTCCACTCCTTCTTTAGCTTCTTTTGAGCTAACGATTGTAGCAAGCAACATGGTGTCGCCTACTTTTAAAACTACCGATCCGTCAGCTTGTTTTGCTAATTTTCCTGTTTCCAGTGTTGCTGTGCGTCCATCTCCTAAGTCGAACGAGTGTGTGATTCCAATTTGTGACATATTTGTTTTTTTGTTTTGTGTTTCGGCCTTTCCGAAACGGTTTATATTTATTTTTAATTATTCTCTTTAAACACAAAAGGCATCCGAGCTACCCCGAATGCCTTTTTGTAATTTATTTTCCGTTCATTATTTACGGATATCTAGTGTCTTAATCAAGGCACGGTATTTTTCTAATTCTGTGCGCTTAAGGTAGTCCAACAAGGCGCGACGCTTACCAACTAAGTTTAATAACGAGCGTTGCGTACCAAAATCTTTTTTATGAGTTCCTAAGTGGCCGCTTAAATGCTCAATACGTTGTGTAAAAAGTGCTATTTGGCTCTCTGAAGATCCTGTGTTTTTTTCAGTACCGCCGTGCTTTTTAAAAATGTCTTTTTTTGCTTGTGTTGTAAGTATCATCGTCTTCTTCTTTTTTTAAGGACTGCAAATATAGGGCTTTTTTTGTGATTACAAATATTTTAGGGCAAAATTAGCAATAGCTGAGTTATATTAAGTGATTGGTTTTCAAGAAATTAGTTGAATTTTTTATTTGATAATAAATCCGGCAAGTGCTTCTACCCAATTATCATTGCTGTTCAGGCTGGGCACCAAATCAAGTTTTTCGCCACCATAACTTATAAAGGCCTCCTTATACTCGGTGCCAATTTCATGGATAGTTTCCAAACAATCGGCCACAAAAGCGGGCGAAAAAACAAGCAATTTTTTATGTCCCAAAGCAGCCTGCTGTTTTAGAACCTGATCGGTGTAGGGTTTAATCCACTCGCTGCGGCCAAGGCGGCTTTGAAAGCAAATGGTATATTTTTCCTTTGGAATATTTAATTTTTGCGCGATGAGTTGTGTTGTTTTAAAACAATTGGCGCGGTAGCAATACTGATTTTTTTCGGTTGCCGTTTCGCAGCATTTTCCCAAAAAACAGGAATTATCCCCGTAGTGCGCGGATGCCTTTTTTATTTGTCGCTCAGGCAAACCATGATACGAAAACAAAACATGGTCGTAATCGTTTACATTATATTTACTTCCTTCTTCGGCATAACAATTTATGATGGATTCGTTATCGTGAAAATTGCTGTTGATATGCATTTCGGGAATTACTTCCCAGGATTTAATTTCAGAAAAAACTTTTTCGATAGTAGAGCCAGTACTTGAAGAAGCATACTGCGGATATAAAGGTATAACCACAATTTTGCGCGGCTTTTGTTTGCGAATTGTTTCGAGCGCAGATTTAATATCCGGACTTTGATATCGCATAGCCAGCTCAACAAAATAATCATTACCCAACTTAGCTTGCAATTTCTTTTTTAATTCAACACCATGATACAATAGCGGAGAGCCCTTATCGCTCCAGATATGCTTGTACAATTTAGATGATTTGGAAGAGCGAAACGGGACGATCAAAAAATTTACCAAAAAAAATCTTCCAATTGCCGAAATATCAATTACCCTGCGGTCGTTTAAAAACTCCGTTAAATATTTACGTACCGCTGAGGTTGAGGGGTTATCGGGAGTACCTAAATTAATTAATAAAACAGCCGTTTTCATGTGTTCAATTTTGCATTCTTAATTCTGCATTCTTAATTGCTACTGGTATCCGTATTTTTTTAGGCGTTTTTCGTTGGTACGCCAGTCTTTATCCACTTTTACAAAAGTTTGCAGGTGAATTTGTTTTCCAAAAAATGTTTCGCAGTCTTTGCGGGCTTCGATACCTACTTTTTTTAGTGCGGCGCCCTGATGGCCAATAATAATTCCCTTTTGCGATTCACGCTCCACATAAATTACCGCTTCAATACGAATAATTTTTTCATCTTCTTTAAATGACTCTACTTCTACTTCGCAGCTATAGGGAATTTCTTTTTTATAGTTCAGTAAAATTTTCTCGCGGATGATTTCCGAAACAAAAAAACGCTCGGGCTTATCGGTTAATTCATTTTTATCAAAATAAGCTTCATGCTCGGGCAATAAGGCAAGAACCCGGGGCATTAATAAGCCCAAATTAGTTTTATGAAGTGCCGAAATAGGTAATATCTCTGCCTTGGGTAAACGCTCGTGCCATTGACTTACTTTGGCTTCAACCACATCTTGCTCAACCAGGTCGATTTTATTTATTAAAACAACGATTGGCTGTTTTACTTTTTTAAGTTTCTCTAAATACGATTCTTCCAATTGAACATCTTCGTACACATCGGTTATCAGTAAAAAAACGTCGGCGTCTTCCATTGCATCGGCCACAAAGCGCATCATTTTTTCGTGTAGCTTGTAATTTGGTTTTAAAATGCCCGGGGTATCCGAAAAAATAATTTGGTAATCTGCCTCGCTTACAATACCCATAATACGGTGACGCGTGGTTTGCGCCTTAGAGGTAATAACCGACAAGCGCTCGCCCACAAGGGCATTGAGCAGGGTTGATTTACCTACATTGGGACAACCGATTATATTTACGAAGCCTGCTTTGTGCACGTGTTAATATTTATTTGTTTAATTGGGCTACAAATGTATATATTTGCACCGCTTTACAAGAAAGTTCTTTCATAAAAACAACATATTGCGGGATAGAGCAGGGGTAGCTCGTTGGGCTCATAACCCAAAGGTCGGAGGTTCGAATCCTTCTCCCGCTACTAAAAAGTCTTCTGATTATTCAGGAGACTTTTTTTTTGCCCTATTTTATCGCAAAAAGCATTACTTTCTACAATAACAGATTAAAAAACTATTTTTACCTTCACACAACCATTTGGCTGGAAATGTTTAAAAAATGCCCTCTGCTATACATTGTTTTGTTTTTACTGCTTAGTAAAGCGGACCTTTTTGCCCAATCTTTTTTACCGGTCTGCAAAAATTTTAATTCTTCAGACTATACCGAAAATGTTGAATTTTGTTCGGCCGTTTCTGATAACAAAGGCACCAATTATTTTGGCACCAATTATGGCGTATTGATTTACAGGGGGGAAAAAAAATTATCGGAAAAAAACTGGGAGATTATGTTATTGCCCGAGCCCGACGTTGTTTTATCACTTTATTTAGATACAATTACTAACCGTCTTTATGCCGGCACCCGACACGATTTTGGTTATTTTGAGCTGAGTGCTTATAACGACGGCGTGTTTGTTTCAATCGGCAAAAAAATAACCGGCTATAAAGAAAGCCTTGAAACGTGGCACATCTTTAAGCAAAATTCCAAAATTATTTTTCATACACTTAAGGCTTTGTTTACTTATGATGAAGCGGGCAAAACAGAAATTATTAAAAGCCCCGAAGAAGGCATATTTCACAACGTCTTTGTTATTGAAAATTGCCTGCTTATTAACAGCCTTGAAAGAGGATGGTATATTTATAAAGATAAGCTTTCGCCGCTAAGCAATTTTATGTCATCCGATAAATGTTACAGTGTGCTTGCGCTGCCCGAAAAAAATAAGTACTTGCTTTTCTTTAGAAACGCAGGCGTAAAAAAAGTAAATCTTAATGGAACCAATTTTAGTAGCATACAAACAGTTTCTGATGCCGCCTTTGATAAAATGCTCTCAGAAAATCAGGTGTATGGAGCTGCTTTAAGTGCTGACGGCAAAAAAATAATTTTAGCAACACTTGGCAAAGGTGCATTACTTGTTGAAAACAGGGAACCGTTTACTATGGGAAATATTTTATCTGAAACGCAGGACGCCACCAACGTTATGTCGGCCTATGGATTATATACCGACCCCTTAAAAAATATATGGATTTTAGGAAAAAGTAATTTATCCAGTTTACCTTCTGATTTAAGCCTGACGCACAAAGATTTTAAAGGAATAACTTTAAAAGGGTTGTGTAAGGCCTATGAAAAATTATATGTGGCTGCGGCAAACGGCCTTTATTGCATGGAAACGCAAAACGGTTTTTTTTCGGCCTCAACAAAATTGGCTGACGGAGATTTTACCGGGGTTTTATTTGTAAATGACACACTTTACGCCTACACTTCAAATGAGGTAACTTTTGTTACAAAAACTAAAACAGGGCATTTTCCTTCACCGTACCCAATAAATAGTATCGACAATATAAATAACCGGGCTTTAATTTCATGCAATGGCGGGCTTTATGTTGGGTTGCAAAATATGATTAAGGACCTTCCGGCATTTGATGGCCAAAATTATCTTAAGTCGGTTTGTACCAAAGGCAGCGTTTATGTATTGGCCGCCGACCATGCTCTTTTGCATTTTGATTTAAGCCTGAAATTGCTTTCGGAATATGCATTAAATAACGAGTTTACTTCTACCCAAAACGCGCGTTTGTTTGATACCCCCGAAGGATTATTAATCAGTAATCTTAAAAGTACCTATGTAATACGGGGTGAAAAAATAGTTCTTGAAACTAAAAACAATACCTCGCGTGTCTGGTTATATAAAGCAATGCCAAATGACGCGTGGATAAAATTTGAATACGGCAACTCGGATGTAACGGCACTGAAACTGAGTAAAAAAAACGGCCCGTTTGTAAATGCCAATGCGTTTATGTCGCTTACAGAAGTTAACGACGTTGCATTTTTAAACGGATATTATTACCTGGCAACCAAAAACGGATTATGCATTTCGAAGTTAACAACGGATAAGCCTGTCGAAACGGTACACATTTTTAAACTTGTTGCCGATAGTCTTACCTTTTACGCCAACCAAAAAATAAGCATACCCTACGAAAAAAGCAAATCTATACATGTGTATTGCGCTCTGAATAGTTTTTATAGTTCGTTTGAAAATACTTTGTACAGTTATAAGTTAAGCAATTACAATGAATCATGGATTAATCAGTACACTAGTAATTTTAGTTTTTCTCATTTATCCTGGGGCGATTATACGCTTGAGGTCAGAGCCAACTACGGCAACGACGAAGAAACACCCCTCGCTGTTTTACATTTTACTATTTTAAAGCCATGGTGGGCATCTTGGTGGGGAATCTTTCTGTGGATTTTAATTTTTGTTCTATTTATTTATCTGGTTGTGCAAATAAGTGTTTACCGGCTTAAAAAATCCAAAATAAAATTGGAGCATATTGTACATGAACGTACGCAGGAAATTGTTGCACAAAAAAATGAAATTGAAAATCAAAAAGAAGAAATTGAGGATAAGAACAGAGAGATAACCGATAGTATTAATTATGCGCAGCATATACAAAGTTCGTTACTTAAAGGCGAGGCAAAATTAAAAAGCACGCTGCCGGGTGCGTTTGTATTGTATATGCCAAAAGATATTGTTAGCGGCGATTTTTATTGGTTCACGGATATTTTAGATTACCATGTAATTGCTGTGGCCGATTGTACCGGGCACGGTGTGCCGGGGGCCTTTATGAGCATGTTGGGTGTTGCTAAATTAAATGAACTGGCTGCAAAAAATATTTTCATGCCGCACGAATTATTGCATCAATTAAATCATTTGATTGTGGAAACCCTCGGGCAAAACATGGCAAACTCAGATAGCAGAGACGGCATGGACGCTGCGGTTGTTTGTATTGACAAAAAAAATAAAAAACTTTTTTACGCAGGTGCCAACCGTTCTTTGCTGATTTTTAATAAAGATGAAAATACGTTTACCGAAATTAAACCAACCAAATTGCCTGTAGGCGGCGGCCAGTATGGCGAAAACCGCGATTACCTGTTGCACGAACTAACGCTGGCAGGCAACATGACCATTTACCTGAGTACCGACGGATATGCCGATCAATTTGGCGGCCCTAAGGGAAAAAAATACATAACTCATCAAATGCATGATTTGCTGAAGAAGATAGCCTTCCTTAGCCCCTCCAATCAAAAAATTAAACTTACTGAAAGTTATCTGGCCTGGAGAGGAAAACTAGAACAGGTAGATGATGTTTGTGTGATAGGAATTGATTTTACAAAAAGTTAAAAGGCGATACTCAATTATTTTTTTATTTCCCGTTTAATTACTATTTTTATTTCTCCAATTAATTCTAAAATGAAAAAAATACTACTTAAAACTACAGTTATTGCGGCGTCACTTTTATTTTTTGAAAATGTGCATGCGCAAAAAAATGCTCAAACAACCTTAGGAGTGGATCCGGTTTTTCCGAGCATAGCCGTAAACCCTGCAAATCCCGTTTTTAATAATAACGATGTTAGTTTTCTTAATAAAGATACCGCCATAGCTGTTGGAAACAACGGAATGGTTTGGAGAAGTATTGACGGTGGGATGAACTGGACCACAATTCCAACTTTTACAGCTACCAATCATAATAACTCGGTTATTGCAATGAATAATTATATATGCATTGCCGGTGATTTAGGTACCACAACTTTTTCTAATAATCGCGGGGCCACCTGGCAAAACGCTGCGGCTGCGCAACCACTTATAAATTATCACGGTGTACATTTTGCGGATACTACCTTTGGCGTATCGGTAGGCGATGCGGGCGACGCGCTTGTTTACCATTGGATAGGAAGTTTAGGTTGGGCGCATATACCAACTACTTTTACCCAAAAGTTAAATGCGGTAGCCGCTTTTAAAACCAGCGCCAGTGTTTTTACCGATGGTTCTGCAATTGCGGTTGGTGATAACGGTGCACTGGCAACTTACGCCTTTGGCAGCTGGACCAATTTAGCAGCGCCCGGCAGCTTAAATATTAATGGTGTGTATTTATTTTCAGACCACGTTACCGTTCTTGCTGTTGGCGACAGCGGGTTAATTATGCGCAGTCCCGATTACGGAAACAGCTGGAGCATTATACATAAAGGTACGAATGAACCGCTTCGTGATATCAGCAGCGGAATTACATCAAATCAGTTTCTGGCTGTTGGCGACAGCGGCGTAATTTATCAATCACTTGACACAGGCCTTACTTTTACCCGCTATACGGTTGGCTTTAACACTACAAATCTTAAAGGCGTATCTGCAAAATCACCAAGGGGAGCTTTTGGCGGATCCAGTAATACCTTACGCGTATTTGCGCAGGACAGTACAATTATAACAGGAGTAAACGATTCTTTGTTTTGCGGCAGCGATAATTTTAAAGCATATTTTAAATTATTTGGTTTATATGGAGCCAGCAATGCAACCTCTGTAGAGCTTTCTGATGCAAGCGGTTCGTTTGCAACACCTGTTGTAATCGGTACAAAACTTAATCCAAATGCTATTGATTCGATTACTTGTACCATTCCCGCAAATACAATTGCTTCTTCATTGTATAAAATAAGATTAAGCACAGCCGATCCCTTTATTCTTTCAAATGTTTATGCAAGTAGCTTTACAGTTTTGGCGAGACCTAACAACCAAACGGTGCAAGTTAATGTTACTGATTTATTTGTAACCTCGCAAGGGGGTTGCACCTACCAATGGGTTTATAACAATGTGCCAATTGGCGGCGCCACAAATCCGCTGGTAACAACTATTGGTAATGGAAATTATTATGTGATAATAACCGGCACCAACGGATGTACAACAAACAGCAATGTATTTAATTATAACACCACTTCTGTTAAAAGTATTACTTCAACTCAAATTACGGTAAGCCCTAACCCGGCAAGCAATATGCTTACGGTAAATGTGCCTGAGAATATGGCCGGTAAAACAATGCATGTTTTTAATACGCTCGGTAAAAAAATTGATTCCGAAAAATTAAAGGCCGGAGTTAATCATTACAACAGTTCCGAACTTGAAGCCGGCATTTATTTACTAACGATAGATACTTATAGGGGAGTTCTAAAAATCAAATTGTTAACAAATAACGATATAAATAATTGATAATCAAATAATTATGATTATATTTACGTTATAAACAAGTTATACAAAAAAATGAAGTTAATACGCTACAAAACACAAGGGAAAAAGGGAT
>JBBQRR010000009.1:0-102938 GCA_038214655.1 Bacteroidia bacterium
CCCACAGAATCGATATGAAAGGCGAGTCTTTGAGAAAGAAAAGACTACCGAAAACTGAGGATGAAATTGAATTAGATAATTTAAAAAACTAACTTAGCCGACAGATGTTAAAACAGAAGTATGATTACCCCAAAAATAGTGGTTCAAAATGAGGGGTCTGTTTGGTGCGGAAAAGAGGGGTCTCTTTGGGCGGAAATTCCACTTTACACCATTCTGCTTGGCCAAAGGCTTTTTACATTGGGCTTTTCAACATGAGCAGGGTTGATTTTTTCGGGATTATTTATTTTGGGAGTCTCAATGTTGGGGTCAGGAGTTTTTACAGGCTGTAAGGGAACGCCTTTTTCCGGACTTGGCGCGGGATCCGAACCTGGTTTTCCCGGATCGTTGCTTTTGTTTCTGATAATTGTAAGACTATTTTTCATAAAAAATATTTATTTATTAAATTTTGTTCGAAGCCGGGTGATCGGGTGTTTTTTTGAGAAGCGTATTTAAGGAATTTAAATAATCTTTTAAAATTTTAACTGTAATCTCCGGATTGCTTTCGTCGGGAATTGTTACCGCCATTTCATTTAAGAAGGGCAATAATTCGGGATGTTGTTGGCGAATTTGCGTGGTTACTGCTAGAATTTTTGCGTTAAGTTCTTTTTCTGTTTCCATGATTTTTGTTTTACAAGTAAAATTAGTGCCGGGCTTAAATTAATTTTGTACACTCGGCAATTTTTGATCCGTAATGGCGATAGTGATTGCCGGTATGAATTTTTGGGTTTGCGCCCTCCTGAAACAATACAATAATGTCGGATCCTCCGAATAAAAAATAACCAAACTCATCCCCTTTTAATAAAGCACTGCCCTTGGTAGCAATCATGTTAACAGAAGAAACCTGGCACATCCCAATAGGAATTACAGCAACTATGCCAACGTTTCCATAAGGCGAGTCTGTAGTATCAATGGTAATAACTCCGCGCGCTTGTGTAAACTGATATCCATCCTCCGCATTATCGGGCGAACAAAATTGTTTGTTGGTAATATTTACATCCAAATACACCAAACCTTGAACAGGGTAGCACTCTTTAACAGTACCTGCTACCGGTGTATGAAATCTGTGATACGAAAAAGGGCTCAGATAATAATGAACAAATGTTCCGTTAGCAAAAGCACTTTTATATTTACTGCCTTCAAGCAGGTGCTCTATATTGGCAAACTTATGTGTTTTCTTAATTGTGATTTCCGGAATAGAGGAATCGGAACCAATAGGATACTGTGCCCTAAAAGTACAATCGGCCGGCGTGGTAACAATTGTGTTATCTGCAGGACTAGCGATTGGCCGCAGGCCCGGATTGAGTTTGCGCGCAAAAAATTGATTAAACGTAAGCCATCCGCTTGGGTTATTAGATTCTCCATTGATAAGCGAATCTTCGACTCTGTATTTGGGAGAGTTTTTAATAAACGTATTTAATTTTTCGGAATTAAAAGAGGCGGTAGTATTTAAAAAACTGCCCCAACATTTGGCGTACTCAACAAGCCATTTACTAAACCACGGAATGTTTTGAACTAATGTAGTTTTATCAACTCCTACTTTTTGATCAATTAACCAATGAAAATGGCCAAGACGGTCGTCAATTTCCTGATGCCCTTTGGTTCCGGGAATTTTCCAAATAGCAGCATCACTTTCTTCGGGCATCCATTTTGAAAGAGAAACTAAATACGCGTTGTATTCAACTAAATTTTCAGGCCACTGCAAGGCTTGAAATAAATCGGGGTCCAGATGTTCTTTAGCTTCTGTTTTTGCTTTGGATAAGGATGCCAGTAATAATTCGCTAAAACCTTTATGGCTTTTTATTTTATCGTTTAACAAATTAATTACGTGCTCGGATTCTAAACGTACTTTTTGATTAACGGGCTTGGAATCGGAAAATGCCGCCTCCTTAAAATCTGGCACTAAAGAAATGGGATTCATGGAAAAAAGTTTTTAAAAATGAAAATATTATTTTGAAAAATGATCTTTAACAAAAGCGTGCTGTTGATTCTCGGTCATTTTATCAGCCTGTTGCACATCAATTTTTATTTTTTGAAAATTATGATCGGCCTTTAAAATATTATATAACTCAAGTTTTGCATCTGTAGGGCCAAAAAGAACCACCTCTCCATAGTTTCTGATTGTATCGCCTAAGGTTTTGTAATAATCAGCTTGTTGATGCTGCTCTTTATTATGCATAAGATGCTCACCTTTGTGGAGGCTATTTACTTTTGCCTCGTGTGTAAATTTTGATGTAACGATTTTTGTTTCGATAGGATTAGCAGTAAATTCCATTACATGGGCGCTGGCATGATCCATCCATATGCCTAATTTTTTTCCTGTTGTCATAATGTATAGTTTTAGATTGATACCCTACAAAACTGCTGATATTAGAGGACGAAACGGTTACATGGCTGTACCTAAAATTTGCACATTTCACTTGTTTTAGCTATGGCGCTGATTATTTTAATCATCTTTACCAACCATGATACGTAGAAAAGGCAAGGAGTGGATTAAGAGATATTTGCCCGCCGAAATTGTAGGAACGATTACAGCCATGGTAGCGGCAGGTATAGCAAATTCTTTTTGCCCAAACCCTGTTATTATAGCATACGTGGCCACTTTAGGCGAAGCAATAGGGTTTTATCTCACCATATTAATTCAAAATGTTCTTCTTGCTCTCAAAAAACAAAAATCTGTAAATAAAAAATTTTCGGGAACAGACTTCCTGAAAATTATAGCCCGGCTTGTTCTTGAGTTTGGCCCGGCGGGAATTTTAGACGGATTGGTGCTGCGCCCGTTTTTTATGTACTTGTTTCCCATTCTGCTCAATAATTTTATGCTAGGTATTTTCATTGGAAAAATTGCGGGCGATGGTACTTTTTACGTACTGGTAATACTGAGTTATGAAATTGGTAAACGCAAAAGAATTCCTTAATAAAAGTAAAACCTTATTGAAGTTTTCTTTCTTTAATAAGAAACGTGCAGCCTTCTGCAAGAATGTGCACTTTTAAATTTTCAATAATTATGGGAGTGCACTCGTCCACCAACGTAATATTTGTTTTGCTTATTTCATTTCCGTCAATAAGGATTACCATTCCCGAACCTGAGCATACTGCCTCGTTTCCGTTTGAAATAGTTAACGCAGTGTCTTCTCCTAATCCTATTCCTAACAATGAGGGATTTAATGCCACAGCATGAGCCAATCTTGCAAAGCGGCCCCTTTTAATAAAGTGCGTGTCCACAATGATATCCGATATAAAATCAAATCCATTCCCTATTTCAAGATCATTTTTAATAAGCGCTTCGCGTATAATGCCGCCGGTAATAATGGTTTTAGGCACAGACATAGCTCCGGCGCTTGTGCCTGCAACAATAAAATGTTGATCCGCTAAATATTTCTTTTTAATAGCTTTTAAAACAGCGGATTGATTTAATGTAGCTGTAAGTCTTATTTGATCGCCGCCGGTAAAAAAGACAGCATGGCAATAGTCAATACGTTTTATATAGTCCGGATTATTAGCTTCAATTTCATTTTCTATTCGTATAAATCCAACCTGAGTGAATCCTGCGCATTTGTATGCTTCGCGGTACATCTCTTCCATTTCCTTCGGAATTGCAGAGGCGGTGGCTATTATTTCAATAATATGATGCGCCCTTGGAACTTTGAAAATTAAGGAAGAAAGTATTTCAAAATGCGGGTGAGGTTCTGACTCTTTTCTTTTTACTATCGTTAAACTTTCTCCCGCAACCGATTTGTCTTCATGGCCGCCAATAATTATTAGTTTTCCTTTTGGTATCATACATATTCATTGGAAAATTATTTTTTTGCCTCTTGGTCATC
Organism: Bacteroidia bacterium; assembly: GCA_038214655.1. GTDB lineage: Bacteria > Bacteroidota > Bacteroidia > B-17B0 > Aurantibacillaceae > PALSA-968. The sequence goes on from JBBQRR010000009.1 coordinate 3,861, forward strand.
TTCAGCTTTTGGCAACTCAAAATGAAATTCAACCCTGCGGTTTAATTGATTTTCTGCGTCAGAACACTCCGTTCCCTGCACACAACGATTAACCATTTGGGTTAAGCCGTATCCGGTTGCAACAATTCGGCTTGCTTTAATACCTTTTGTTGTCAGGTAACGTACCGCAGAAGCATCGCGTTGATTTGATAAAACCATATTGTACTCGGCAGTACCGTGATTATCGCAATGCCCGCCTATTACTAATTTCATTTTAGGATATTGCTTCATATAGTTAACCAGGCTATCTAAACGCGCAATCGCTTCGCGACGCAGATTAGATTTATCAAAGTCAAAATAAATAAATCCAATATCCCATCCTTTTGTAAAAGCCGGAGGTGTGGTGGCGACTACCACAGGAACAACTTCGGCAACTTCTTCAACAACTGGTTTTGGCCTGTAACCAATAGTGTAAACCGATGCAACAAGGTCTTTGTTTGAGGATAAATCAAAATAAAATATATCATCATCACCCTGCCCGCCGGCATAGCGGTTAGAGGTAAGATATCCGCTTTTGTCGTTTTTTAGAAACATAATCCCGTAATCATCAGTAAATGAATTAAAGGGATATTTCATCGGAATGGCTTTTTCAAATGCACCGTTTTTGTTTAAGGCAATACAAATATCTAAACCTCCAAAACCCTGGTAACCATCAGAAGAAAAATAAAAATTACCGGCTGAGTCAACAGATGGAAATTTTTCTCTGTTAAATGTATTAATGTTGGCCCCCATGTTTATGGGCTTACTCCAACTTACGCCAACGCGATTGCAATAGTAAATATCCGTTTCACCAAATCCACCGGGCATATCAGAAACAAAATAAATACGCGAGCCATCGGCTGTTAAAAAAGGATTGGCTACCGAAAAACTATCGCTGTTAAGAAAGAATGGAATTTCTTTAGTCCACTCGCCATTTTTTAATGTTGAAATAAAAATTTTGTTTCTTTCAATGTTTAAGGTTTTTCTTTGATCGCCTTTTAAATCTTTGGCCACACGCGAAGTGTAAATCGTGTCGAAATTTCTTGTGAAGCAAGCCGGGCCATCGTGAAATGTTTTATCCAAAGTTTTTCCGCCAAAAGCAACCACGTCGGTAAAAGTTGAATCATTGCCTCCCTTTTTTGCAAAATACAAATCGTAATAATTTGATCCTGTCCATCCAAATGTTTTATCATGCCCGCTTGTTTTGCGCGATGATGTAAACACGATTCCGTTTCTGTAAGGTACCGGACAAAATTCTGCGTCATTTGTATTAAGCGAAAGAACGTCTCTCATTTTAACGGGCTGATCAAATTGATGATCAGCCGTAACAATATCCAACGATTCACCGAAAAATTTCCCTCTCGGGTCAGAAGGCACCAACTCGTTGTATTTGGCAAAAGCAATTTTTGCTTCGGCATACTTACCGTTGTTTTTTAATACCTGACCGTAGTTTAAATAAAACTCGGGCTTGCTGTATGTGCCACTGGCATTTACTCTGTCGTAGGCAGCTTGCTCTTCTTTATACTTATTCATTTTGCGATAGCATTCGCCAAGTTTAAAGTAAATATCAGCACTTGGATGTTTCGCCGCTTCTTTTTCGTAAAGTTTTGCTGCGCGAAAATATTCCCAACGTTCAAACAAACGATCTGCTTTGGGAGTTTTTGCCATAGCCGTCATGCAAAACAAGGCAGCTATAAATAGTAAGGTTTTCTGTTTCATAATTTTTTTACTAGGTAGTTTTTTAGAAAAATCTTGGACTTGACATTTTTGTTTTGATACAGCTCACATCCCAACCTAACATGATTTCGTGTGTGCCACCGCTGTTATATGCTCCGTTTCGGTTAAGAAAATAATCATAAGAATAACCAACGCGGAAATATTGAGAGATTTGAAACTGCACTATACCAATTAGCATATTATCGGTTCCCGGCATATTTATTCGTTTGCCAACTCTGTAGCCGGCACCCAGTAATACTTTTTGATAAAAGATAAATGCTGCGTCAATTTCGCCAACGGCAGGAGCCGCTTTAACATATTTAACCAATAAAGAGGGTTTAAAATCAACCGACTTAGTTATCGGTAAAACAACTCCTGTTGTAAAATAATACTGACGGTAAAACTTTGCCTGATCGGCACCCACTGCATTGGTTAAAGCAAATTTAGATTGCAATAAATGCGTTGCGCTTAATCCGCAATAAAACCTCGACTGATAAAGATATAATCCTGCATTTGCATCGGGCACCCAACTTGAAGTAGCGTTTCCAACAAATGCGTTATCATTATTGTCGTCAATATTTATTTGGCTCCATCCAATGCGTACATTGTTAATCATTCCACTCATTCCGAATGATAATTTTGTTTTGCTGTTAACCGGAAGATGATAGGCAAAGGTTAAGTTAACTCCGGTATTTTTCATCGGCCCCAATTGATCGTTATAGGCTAATAAGCCTAATCCAATTCTGCTGTTAGGTATTGCGCTGTGCACACTTAATGATTGTGATGTAGGCGCTCCGGGCATTCCCAACCATTGGCTGCGATGAACCAGTGTTCCCGAAAAAACCTCTCTACTTCCAGCGTATGCAGGATTAACGTAAACCGGGTTGAAGAAATACATTGAGAATGCTGCGTCCTGTTGTGCAATTGCACCCAAGGAGAGTAAACTTATTGCGATTGTTGTAATTGTCTTTTTCATTTTTTTAGTCTTTAACTATTTCTACTAATTATCTTTTAATAAATACCCAACCGCGTTTTTCGGTGTTGTTGTAAGTGATGATGTAATAATAGGTGCCGTCAGCAAGGTCATCGCCATTCATGTTTTTTCCGGTCCACAAAACAGTTTTGTTATCGTAATTAATTCCTTTCCAAACTTCATTGCCCCAACGATTAATAATTAATACCGTATTGGTTTTATAATAACCAAGCATCGGAATGTTCCAGTAATCATTATGATTATCACCATTAGGAGAATATCCGTTAAAAAATTCGAATTCGGATACTACATTGGTTACTGTAATCACTTGTCTAAATGTATCCGTTCCGCAAGCATTAGTAGCAATGAGCGTCACCGTATAATTTCCTGCTGTTGCATACATGTTAACAGGGTTAGTGGCGGTTGAAGTTTGCGTGTCTCCAAAATTCCATACATACGACGTTGCATTTGAAGAAGTATTTGTAAAAGAATAAGTAAGCGGCGCTGTTTGTGCAGAAGTAAATCCTGCTGTTGGCAAAGGATTAACAGTAACTGCAATTACTGCTGACGTTGCAGAGCATCCGTTTCCGTTTGTAACTGTTACAGAATAATTTCCTGAAGAATTTACAGTAATGCTTTGCGTAGTTGCTCCGGTAGACCATACATAGGACGATCCCGGACTTGCACTTAGCACTACGTTTCCTCCTTGACAAAAAGTTGTTGCGCCACCTGGGGTTATTGTTACCACAGGAAGGGGATTAACTGTAATAGTTATTGTTTGCGTGGCAGAGCATGCTCCGCTTGTACCAATTACAGAATAAGTGGTTGTAATTGTTGGCGTAGCCGTTACCACACTTCCGGTTGTAGAGCTTAAGCCTGTTGCGGGCGACCATGAATAAGTTGTTGCTCCGTTAGCCGTTAAAGTTGAAGAGTTGCCGGTGCAAATTGTATTTGATGATGCGCTTACCGTGATTGTGGGAGAGGGAACAACAGTAATAACTAAAGAATCTTTGCTTGAGCAGGTTCCGCTTGTTCCTGTAACAACATACGTTGTTGTTATGATAGGATTAGCCGTTACCACACTTCCGGTTGTTGAACTTAATCCTGTTGCAGGTGACCAAGAGTATGTTGATGCTCCGCTTGCCGTTAGAGTTGCTGAACTACTTGTGCAAATTGTATTAGAGGATGCACTAACAGTTAGTGTAAGAACAGGAACAACAGTAATCACTAAAGAATCTTTGCTTGAGCAGGTTCCGCTTGTTCCTGTAACAACGTATGTCGTTGTGATAATAGGATTAGCTGTTACTACACTTCCGGTTGTTGAACTTAAGCCGGTTGCGGGCGACCATGAATAAGTTGTTGCTCCGTTAGCCGTTAAAGTAGAAGAACCGCTTGTACAAATTGTATTAGAGCTTGCACTAACAGTTAGCGTAAGAACAGGAACAACGGTAATAACTAAAGAGTCTTTGCTTGAGCAGGTTCCGCTTGTTCCGGTAACAACATACGTTGTTGTGATAATAGGAGTAGCTGTTACCACGCTTCCGGTTGTTGAACTTAATCCCGTTGCCGGTGACCATGAGTATGTTGTTGCACCGTTGGCTGTTAAAGTTGAAGAGCCGCTTGTGCAAATTGTATTTGAAGATGCGCTTACAATTAATGTTGGTGAAGGTGCAATATTTATTACCACCGAGTCTTTGCTTGAACATGTTCCGCTTGTTCCTGTAACCACATACGTTGTTGTGATAATAGGATTAGCAATTACCACGCTTCCGGTTGTTGAACTTAATCCCGTTGCGGGCGACCATGAATAGGTTGTAGCGCCGTTAGCCGTTAAAGTTGCAGAACCGCTTGTGCAAATTGTATTTGAAGATGCGCTTACAATTAATGTTGGTGAAGGCGCAATATTTATTACCACCGAGTCTTTACTTGAACATGTTCCGCTTGTTCCTGTAACCACATACGTTGTTGTGATGATAGGACTAGCAATTACCATACTTCCGGTAGTTGAACTTAAACCTGTTGCGGGCGACCATGAATAGGTTGTAGCGCCGTTAGCTGTTAAAGTTGCAGAACCGCTTGTGCAAATTGTATTTGAAGATGCAATTACAATTAATGTTGGTGAAGGTGCAACGCTTATTACCACTGAGTCTTTACTTGAGCACGTTCCGCTAGTTCCTGTAACCACATACGTTGTTGTGATAATAGGAGTAGCTGTTACCACACTTCCGGTTGTTGAACTTAATCCCGTTGCCGGCGACCATGAGTAGGTTGTTGCACCGTTAGCTGTTATGGTTGAAGAACCGGCTCCACATAAAGATGTTGAAGTTGGTGTTAAAGTAATTGTTGGTGAAGGAATAACTGTAACAAGTACTGATGCAGAATTTCCATTGCCGCATGCCCCGGTTGTAGCAACCGAATAAGTGCCGGCTGTTGTTACAGTAATGCTTTGCGTATTTGCACCCGTTGACCAAGTATAAGATAAGCTGCTGCTTGCAGTAAGTATAACTGAACCTCCCTGGCAAAAAGTTGTTGAACCTGAAGCCGTGATAGACGGAGCACTTGTGTTAATTGCAATTAGTCCCGCGCTGTTTGTCGTTATGGCTCCTGATGTAGAAAGAGCTCTTCCATCAAGCGTATCGGCAGGTGTAAGAAAGGTAATGGCTCCGTTATTGGTAAGAATCGTTCCTCTGAAAATAGAGTGATCGGCAATATCAATTGCGCCTTCAATTTTCCAAAATACGTTGCTTGACTTGGCCCCGTTTATTAAAACAACATTAGAATAACTTGTAGTAACAAGCGCCTGATCAATTTGAATAACAAATACTGCATTTGGATTTCCCATGGCATCTAAAAAAATAGTATCGGTAAGCAATGCTGCAGGGGCGGATGTTTTCATTCGGTAAACATGCGGCGTGAGCACAAGGCTGTGGCCAAAATCGTAAGGGTATAAAAGTTCAATATCGTAAGTTAAGCCGTTGAGATAAGTGTAAAGAGTATTCATATCTGCGCTGCCTTGTGCTGTAGATGCATCAGGCGTGGCGTGAATAGTTCCGGTTACCATTCCGGCCGTAAAACCTGTAACAAGCCCGCCTCCATTTGTACCTATGTCGCCAATAATTGCAGATATTCCGGTATTTGATAAGGCACCGATTTGAGTGAGTAATGCATAACATTCTAATGAACCTAAACTTGGAGCTAATGGCCCTGTAAGCGTTGGGCTTCCGCAACCAACCGGTGTATATGCGGTAAGTCCTGTATTTACACTAACGGCTCCTGTTGTTGAGAGCGCTCTTCCTTCAAGAATAACACCGGAAGCGGCAATAGATATTGCCGCGTTATTCGCAATAATAGTTCCTCTGAAAGTTGTGCCGGTTGCCAAAGCAACAGCACCTTCTACTTTCCAAAACACATTACATGCTTTGGCGCCGTTTATTAATTTTACTTCAGCCAATGCAGCAGAGGAAAAATCAAAACCTACTTGAAATAAAAAGTATGCATTAGGATCGCCCTGACCATCTAAAGTAAGAATACCCCCAAGAGACGCGGGAACACCAACTGCAGTAGAATAGATTCCGGCAAAAAGTGTTTCTGATCCAAAAACAAGCCCGTGCGCGGTAGCGGGACCTTGCACATTAACATTTAGATAAGCAAGATTCAAATCGGTAGCTGCTGAGGCGCTTACGCCATCGGCATCGTGCATCACACCATTTATATTTCCAAAACCTGAACTTGGACCACCTGCTTGCGAGCCTACGTCTCCGGTTATGTGCGAACCTATTCCTGCTCCCGTATGAGTAACGGCTCCATTAGAGGAGAAGAGAACAAAGGAGGCCGCAATACCAAGGTTAGGCGGAGCCTGGCCAAAAATAAAATTTGGGCTTAGTAAGAGTGCAATTACAATGATTGCGTTTTGAATATTCTTTTTCATGATAAAATTTTTAAAGCTGTTTGTTTAACAGGATACAATATTACAGTACTAAGTAAAGGGAAGGGTTACAGGATAAGGGCAATTAGTTGCATAAATCACACTTCAAAATTTATAGTGTGTCGCTGTGAAGTACGAGCAGGTTATTTCTTACCCTCTTTGTCTTTTTTGTCTTCTTTGTCTTTTTTCTTTTTCATAAATCCCCGCAAAAGAAAACTGTGGCCTGCCGCATCCATGTTTTGTTTAAAACCACCGGCACCTTGTTTTATATTTACAATTGTTTGATCAAGATTTTTGGCAAATGCGGTATCCATAAACAGTTTGCCGATAGTTCCTTTTCCCGAGCGGATATTATCTGTTATTGCAGAAAGGTTTTCGGTAATATTTTCGGCGTGGCTACTTGTTACTTTTAAACTCAGCAAAATATCATCCATACTTACCGGAACCGCAGTGGCTATAAAATCATTATTTTCTATGGGTTTTTTATCGTTACTGCCGGGCATAATAACAACAATTTTATTTCCCATCAGCCCGTCTGAACCTATAATTGCTTTGGCGTCTTTTTTAATAAATTTTCTGGCATCTTCGTTAATAACAATATCAACCCGAACAGCAGTATCGGCTATGATTTCAATGTTTTTAATAACGCCCACATTAATTCCCGAAAACCTTACGTTGTTTCCCATTTGTAATCCGCTTATATCTTTAAAAATCCCGCTGATTTGAAAAGTGCTGCTGAACAATTGTTGTTTCTTACCTATAAAATAAATACCGGCTATCAGTAAAACCAAACCAAGCGAAACAAACACGCCTAGTTTTATTGAATTTCCTTTTTCTTTTTTCATGATTGTATTTTTAAAATGTTTTTGTGAGTTATTCAAAGAAAGAATGCACCCAAGGGTCGTTTGATTTTTTTAATTCGGCAAATGTTCCTTGGGCTACGCAAGTGCCATCGCGTATTACCAATACACGGTTAGCAGTTAGTTCGGCACAGTTAATATCGTGTGTAATAATAATAGCAGCAGTATTAAATTTTTTTTGGATAGAAAGCATGAGTTTGCTGATCTCTTTAGATGTGATAGGATCCAGCCCGGTTGTTGGCTCGTCATAAAGAATTATTTCGGGTTTTAAAATAAGTGTGCGGGCAAGGCCAATTCTTTTTCGCATACCACCGGATAGTTCAGAAGGCATTTTATCGATAGCCTCGATTAGACCTACGTTTTGTAAAGCCTCTTCTACTAATTTAGTACGCTCTTCATCAGTAAGAGTAAGTCCCCGAAGCGGGAATTCGAGATTTTCTCTTACCGTTTTAGAATCATACAAGGCTCCGCTTTGAAAAAGAAAGCCTATTTTTTTACGCAACTCATTCAGGCTTTTGTCTTTTAGTTCAGAAATATTTTCTCCAAGCACAAGCAATGTTCCTTCGTCAGGCTCAATTAAACCTACAATGCATTTTATAAGAACTGATTTGCCGCTACCGGATTTCCCTAAAACAACCAAGTTTTCGCCTTTTGCCAGGGTGAGATTAAAATCACGTAAAATAGTATTGCCTCCAAAAGATTTTTTGAGATTTTTTATTTCCAATACATTTTCTTGTGTATCGGATGGACCGGCTATATTTTGTATTTCTTTTTCCATTAGATCATTCAAATAAACTTGTGATTTGAACTGCTACCATATCGATAAGAAATACAAGCAGAGATGCCATTACCACCGATGAATTGGCCGAGGTTCCTACTCCTTCGGTTCCTTTGTCGGAGTTGTAACCTTTAAAGCAACCAATTAAGCCAATAGCAAACCCAAAGAAAAATGTTTTTATAAGTGAAGGGAACATATCCATAAACACTAACTTTTGAAATACCTGCGCATAAAATAAATCGAAGCTCACGTCTCCCTTAATATTTACCGCGAGGAATGATCCGTACAAGGAGATTACATCAGAAAAAATGACGAGAATGGGCAGCATTAGAGTTGTTGCAAGTATTCTTGTGATAACAATATGTTTAAAGGGATTTATTCCCGAAACCTCCATCGCGTCAATTTGTTCGGTTACTTTCATCGAAGCAAGTTCGGCGCCAATGCCCGAGCCAACTTTTCCGGCACAAATTAAAGCTGTAATTACCGGGCCGATTTCTCTTATGATAGAAACACCAACCATTGCCGGTAGCCAGGATTCTGCTCCGAATTCGGCAAGTGTGGGGCGCGATTGTATGGTAAGCACAAGCCCCATTATAAAACCGGTTATACCAACAAGCGGCAATGATTTGCAGCCGATGATGTAAGATTGTTTTACAAGTTCCTTAAACTCATAAGGCGGCGAGAAGAGCTGCCTAAAAAATTTCAGTGCGAATCTGGTAAGCAAAGTTACTTCCAGAAAAAATCCCACAAAGATACTAGCAGAAGAACTCTTTGAAGGCACTTCTGCAATTTTTTTTACGGGACCTGATTCTGCTTCGGCCATTTTAGTTTAAATATCTTCTTAAGGTCCACGCAATAGTTTCGTGCTCCAGCATAAGGCCGGTGAGAAAATCGGCGGTACCTGCGTCGGCGTGTTTTTCGGCACATTTAGTAATAGATTTGCGAAGATGAACAATGATGGTTTCATGATCTTCTAAAAGTTCATGAATCATTTCGCCGGATGTTGGAAATTTACCCGGATGTTCTTTTATAGAAGCTAAATTTGCAAATTCTGTCATGGTGCCAATGGTTTTGCTGCCTAACTTACTGATGCGTTCGGCAACTTCGTCGATCGACACTTCAATTTCTCTATATTGACCTTCAAATAATTTATGCAATTCCATAAAACTCTCTCCACCTACATTCCAATGAAATTTGCGGGTTTTGGTGTAAAGGGTTACTTCGTCGGCAAGTACTACCGATAATAATGTGGTTACCTCCTCTAATTGTTTTTTGGAAATTCCTATGTTTGGTTTCATGTTTTTATGTTTTAGTTTAATTGAGATCGAAAATTTATTTTAAATTCTTTTATGACTAACAGCTTTTGTTTTTAATTTGAGTTTGAAGAATGCAATAGCGGGCATTGTATCGCCAAGCAAAAACCCCCAAGGCTTTAAGGCTTCTATATGATCAAAAATTACTTTTAATATAGCAGTAAGCGGAATGGAAAGCAGCATTCCGGGAATTCCCCATAAGGCACCGCCGCCTAACACAACAATAATAGAGATAAGCGCGTTGATTCTAACTTTAGAAGCAACTACTTTTGGAATAACGTAATGATTATCTATAAACTGAATAACAATATAAACCAGTAACACTAATAATGAGTAGGTAGGTGAAGATTTGGTTACAAGGGCAACCATCATTGGTAAAGCCACGCCAATAATTCCACCAATGTACGGTATAACATTAACAAGTGCCCCTATAATTCCAAGTACGATGGCGTAATCAATCCCTATAATAAGCAAGCCAACCGAATTAAGTGTTGCAATAATGCCGGCCTCTAATAAAAGTGCGCCTAAATATTTTTGTATAATTGTTTTTGTTGAACTAAGCACTTCGTCTACTTCTTTCAAATTATTTGTTCCAAATAGCCGGCGAATAAAATCAAGCAACAAAGGCTCATAAAATAAAAGCATGAAAACATAAACCGGAATAAGAACCAGTACAATTAAAGCGCTACCCATTGAAGTTAGTGTGGCACCAAGCGAGGATCTTCCACTGAGTTGAATTTCTGTTTTTGTTGCTGCAATGAAGGAGTTAATTTTTTCGGCACTTATATTAAAATGGCCGGAAGCCCACAATACAGAACTGTTAAGCGTTTCGTAAAATTTATCCAATAGCTTTGGAAAAGACTCTGTAAAAATGCTTAGCTGCGTGTACAACAGTGCGGCTAACAAGGAGGTAACTAAAAATACTAATGCAATGGAGGTACTTATAGCGAAAATGCGGTTCATTTTTTTTCTCACGAAAAAACTGACCAAGGGGCTTAACGCTATTGCAATAATTGTGGCATAGATAATAGGAAGAAGAATACGCTGTGCCAAAAATAACATAGTTATAAAAGCAAACAACCCGATAAAAATGAGGGATGCTTTTGCATAAAAAGGAATTTTTGCGGGTGTATTCATATAAATTAGTGAGGCAAAGATGGTTCTATACGACAGAAAAATTGTTACATGAATTGAGAACTAAGTTGCATTATTCACGCTTTTAAATAAAGCCGGGTAACCAATGAAATAAAAAAAGGAAAACAACCCGAAAGCCGTTTCCCTTTTTCTCTATAAAGAAAAACTAACCCTATATTATTTCTTCTTCATATTTTTTTCAGCCATGCCCGAAATGGATTTACCTAGCTCGTCCATCTCTTCGTTAAAGCTTTTTTTGAAGCTTTCCCATTTGCTTGTTGTATCTGCTTTGTATTCCTTAACCTGCAGTTTCAGGCTCTCATTTTTTTGATCGAGCTCGTCTACTTCTTTTTCGTATTTCTCGCGTGTTTCTTTTTTATCCTTTTTTAATTTTTCTTTTAACTCTGCAATCTGACGATTGTTTTCATTAAGTTTTAATTCAGTTTCATCTTTAAATTTTGCATATTCTTTAGCCGAATCTAGGCGCGCTTCTTGAAGCACGATGCTGGCCTCTACAAGATTTACTTTTGCTTCTTCCACATTTTCGGCTTTCTTTTCGGTCGACTCATTGCAACTAATTAAAGTAGCCGTAGTGATGCATCCAAGGAATGCCATTTTCATTATTGATTTTTTCATTTTATTTATTTATTTGGTTTTGTTTCACGATTTAAAAGTTATATCTAATCCCAAGTCCTGCCTGGTACCAAAATATAAACGGACTGTCAACTACCTCCATAAAAAGTGTTACATCTGTAAATACCGAAAGAGGGACGTTTTGAAATTTATATTCAAGGCCTAACACGCCGTCAACGCCAAGATCTATATCTGTAACTCTTTCGCCTGTTGCATAAAACCATTCGTTATTTCCCTGTAATTTATATCTGTAATCAAACGTGTAGGTCTGATACCTGAACTGGCCACCTATACCAAAATACCAATCCAGGCCGTTTACTTCTCTGGTTCCAAGCTTGGAAATTTTGTTTTGAAACAAATAATGTAACTGAACACTTAACGGAACCGACCCTCTGTAACCTAAATATTGAAAATCTTCGTAGCCGTAATTTTTATTTTTGTACCAGTAGTCAAAACGATTATCATACCAGCCATTGCGGTTCCATAATTGTGTTCTTCCAATATTTAATTCAAGCGCATTTTTGCTAAAATATTTTTTTATTGTAATGCCCGAAGGATCTCCGGCCCTGATCCCAATACCTAAATTAGTTTCTGTTTGGGCTATAGCGGCCCCCAAGCTCAGAACTAAAAGGACAGTGGTAATTTTTTGTTTAATGGTTTTCATATAGTTACTTTATTATTGTTTAGGGAATAGCAAATTGCTGATTCCGGAAATTATTTTTGATGAATTGTTATTAATGATTGAACCGGAAATTTTTTCTACAAGAATTGAGCTTAAAAAACCTTTGATGCTGTTACTCCTGCCCAAAACTTTCTCAATGATAAAATTAGCACCCATATTCAGTCCTACCTTACCCAAATCAACACGCACCTCTTTATCGGAAGCAAGCTTGTGCAGCGAATCTTTCACGATTTGCGCCGGGCTTAGCGAATAAGCAAATTCTTTTAACGAATGCTTAAGTTCTTCCTCTTGCCTGAATTTTTCACCTTTCAAATGCATTATCTGCAATAGCAATTCAGTATGGCCCGATATTTTTGTGTTTTCCATTTGTAGGCTAAAATTAATTGGAACTGAATAATTTTCGGATGATCTTATCGCGCATAGGTTTTTCAACCAAGGTTTTTCTTCCAACTATAAGAATAATGCCAATCAGTAAATAAAAACCGGCAACAATAGCAAATCCCGAATAAGTATCTCCAATGCGCGCTGAAAGGTAGAACCCGAGACCCAAGCTTATAAAAAGAATAAGCAAAAAGATGGTTATCCCTATAAGAAGCGTACTAATTAATCCCGATCCGATTACCGAAGAACGTTCGGCCACTTGAAGTTTAATTAACTTGCAATTTGTGGCTACGTAATCTTTTACATTCTCTGTAATCTCTTCTAATTTTTCGTATTCAGGCATAAAACTATCTGTTATTGCAATTATTTTATTTAGACTTAGTGTTTGTGTCCGTCAACCTTGTGTTTAAGGTTTTTTGTAATATCGGCTATTTTGTCTTCAGTCATTTCTTCCAGCTCTTCGGCCTTGCTGCGCAAAGCGCTTATTTCATCCTGTATTTTTTGCTTAAGGTCTTCGGCTAAATCTTTAGCGCCGCCAACAAGCTTGCTGCGCGTTTTGCTTCCTTTATCAGGCGCAAACAAAATTCCTAATGCTGCTCCTACAACGGCGCCTATTACTAAGGCACCGATTATTTTTCCTGTATTGTTTGAATTTTCCATGTTTTTATTTTTTATAAGTTTGTAAATTAAATTGGATTTTTTCCTTTAATAACTCGTAGTAAAATGGCTACAATAGCAATTACTAAGAGAATGTGTATTACGTTACCGGCATTGTAAGCAAAAAAGCCTAATGCCCAAACAATAATAAGTATTACTGCAAAAGTGTATAAGAGATTGTTCATGATATTTGTTTTTAAGCGTTGTTTATAATTTAATTAATAGATTCTGTAGCCAATGGTTGCCTGATACCAAACATTTTTATATCGCGGTGTTGTAGATGTTCCATCGCCTCTGTTACTTTGTAAATCCCATCCCGCTCTTGCACCAAGTACCATGTGTTTTAAAGTTAGATCGATACCACCTGTAAAACACAATAGGTTTTTACGCAGATTGTCATTCTCAAAATTGGTTTCCTGTTGCGCACTGGTACTTCCGTTAGCAAACACGTCGGTTTGTTTTACAAGGTACGAGTACTGAGGTCCTGCAAGTACTGTAAAAAATTCACTCAGTTTTAAAGCAAATAAAATCGGAAAGTCAACATAATTTGAAGTGCGCGTAACGTTGTAAGTACCACCCATAAATATTCCGGTTGACTGGAAGCCTCTTTGCGAGAAAAGTACTTCGGGCTGTATACCTAAATATCTACCTATTGGAATTGCCAGAAAGACTCCGCCGGCAAAACCTAGTTTAGGATTGGCACTAAAAGCTTCGCCCTGTGAGTCGTACACATTTGAGTAATTTAAACCGGCTTTAACACCAAACAAAAGTTTGGTACGAACATCGGTTACGTTATCCTGTGCTGTAAGGGTTCCCGTTAAAGTGGTAATGGTTGCAAGTATTAAAATAATTTTTTTCATTTTTTAGATTTTAGTAGTAATTTTTAATTAAAGTCCGGAAATTATTTTTTGTATTTCTTCTTTTGTTTTACCAAGCTTAATTTGAAGCCTGCCCATCATCTCATCGTGTTTTCCCTCATGCAGCAGCGTGTCATTATCCGTTAGCATGGCGAATTGTTGTTTTAGTTTTCCTTTTGTTTCGCTCCAGCTCCCTTTTATTTCTGTTAAATCGGTCATTCTATATTTTTTAGTAAATAATTATCTGGTACAAAGATGCGTTTACGGGGGCATGAAAGGGTTACACGACAGTGGTGATAAGTTACATCATTCACAGATTTGGCATTTTGCCGGTAATCAAAAAAAAGCCCTCTGCCGGATACTTCCAACAGAGGGCTTTGAGTAAGAGAAAAGATTAAACCTGCTGAGGGTTCAATGCTTTTTTAATCGAGTTAATAACATGTTCTTGTATAAACTTATCTTTCAAAACATAATCAAAGGCACCATGCGCAAGAGCCTGCATGGCCCTATCCGTATGTTCTTTATCGGATAGCATAATGATACTTGTTTTTGGGCTTGCTTTAGAAATCATATCTACTGTATGTTTATCGCTATTTGGGTCCAAAGTAGTATTCAAAATATAGTCCAGTAACACAATATGTGGTTTTATGCCGCCACTTTTAATTTCGGCTAGGGCAGATTCTCCCGTATGAAAAAACGTTACTTCAAAACGCTCTTGAAATTCTTTTTCAAGAGAGCTTTTAAGTGCTTGCCCGTATTCAACATCATCATCAATGATAAACACATGTACTGTATCCATCAAAGAATCTGTCTTCTCGTGTTGTTCCTTGCAAACGGCTAGTATTTCCATGATGAGAGTTTTTAAACTGTTTAAATAGCTGTTACTATACTTAACTACTGTTGTGAAACCAATTTTCCTGATTGAGCAGTTCCGTTTTTACCAACTACTTTATAAGAATAAATTCCCGAAGGAAGATTAGTCTCAATAAGTGTGTTTTTTTCAGTAATAACCATGCTCAAAACCAAAGTGCCTAAAACATCATAAACCCTTAACTCGCTGCTGTTATTAACAGAAGCCTGGTCTACAGTTAAAGATATTTGATTTGAAAAAGGATTAGGAGCAAAAGATACTGAAGGAGCAGATGGATTAAGTGAAGCAATGCCTGTTAAACAGCCCGGAGGAGTTGTAACATTTATTGAATCGGTAGTTAAAGCTCCGCTAGTTGTAAGTGCTCTGCCCGCAAGTGTTGATCCTTTGTTAATGGCTAATGCACCGTTGTTGCAAATAATTGTTCCCATGAATGAAGAGAAGTCATTTATACTTACCGCTCCGTCAATTTTCCAAAACACATTTTTTGCTTGTGTTCCGTTAATAGGAATGATTTTAGAGAAAGTACTGGTAGAGAGAGCTCCGTTTATTTTTATTAAGAATACCGCATTAACGTTACCTTGTGCATTTAAGTAAAGTGTATCGGTAAATGTTGTAGCGCCGCCAAGTAAATATGTGTGGGGAGTTAATACAAGGTTCATACCAAACTGGGGAGGATATAATAATTCAATATCATGAGTTATCCCGTTTAAATACGTGTAAACATTTCCTAAATCTGTAGCGCAAGCAGCAGTAGAACCATCAGGAATAGGGTGAATCATTCCGGAAATAAATAATGGATTATAACCAGAAGTTAAACCAACATTTGTTCCAACATCGCCGGTTGCATAGGTATTACCCGAGTTTGTTACCGGGCCGTTAGCCGAGAAAAGTGCGTAGCAAATTGTACTTCCAAGATTAGGTGCTACCGGGCCAGTTAACATTGGAGCTCCGCAACCTGCAGGTGTGTAAGCTAATACTCCGTCAACAGAAACTGCTCCGGAAGTAGAAAGTGCTCTTCCTTCAAGTGTATCTCCTGTATTCATTGAAATGGCTGAATTGTTGGCAATAACAGTTCCACGCATAGTGGTTCCTGATGCCATACTAACTAGACCTTCAACTTTCCAAAACACATTACAAGCCAGTGCGCCGTTCTTTAATTTAATTTTTGAATTTGCAGCGGTAGAAAAAGGGCCTTGAATTTGAAAAATAAATACAGAACTCGAACTTCCTAATCCGTCTAAAATCATATCGCCGGTAAGTGTTGCCGCGGCAGGAACATAATTTACACCCGGATTAATGGTAGCTCCACCACCTAAGGCAGGGGCCAAAGTAAAGGTAGATACCGCCGAGTTAAGCTGGTTATATGCATTTAACACATCGCCGGAACAAGTAAGACTTGCACCATCCTGATCGTGCATTACTCCGTTTACGTTACCAAAGAAAGTGCTAGCACCACTGTTTGTGCCAACATTACCTGTAATTTGCGAAATACCGTTGTTGGTTACTGCGCCCACGGTTGTAAAAAGAACAAAATCTGCCGCAGTACCTAAAGTAGGCGCTTGGGCAAAATTAATATTCGGAAGTGATAATAATGTAACCGTTGTTACAATATGAAGTAGTTGTTTTTTCATTTGATTTAAATTTATTTGTGAATCAATTTTCACTTTACAAAGATGCACGTGGATTTACGGAAATTGTTACACAAGCCAGGGCCAGACTTACACAATTCACAGTTTATGGGGCTAAAACAGCTGGTTTTCTTTAAAGGCTACCTTGCTTGCAGTAATTTGCGGTTTTGCTCACGCTCGCGATTAAATTTTTTCCTTGGCGACTCATTATTTAAATCAGCCATCTTATTATAAGCCCGGCGTAAATCTTCGGGCCACTCTCCACTGTAAGCTATTTTGTAAAACGAAAAACCGTTGTAAGGAACCGCATTGTGGCCGGGCATAAATTTTACCTTGTTTGCAAGTTCTTCTTTGCTAAAATAAGCCGTGAATACTTTTTTTCTATCAAGACGAAGCTTGTTTAGCAAGGAATTAATTTGATTTATACCCACTAATTTTTCGCATTTGGATTGTGTTGTAAACAGCATTTCTTTACCCACATGTTTGTTTAAATAATGAATAAAGACGGAGTCTTTTACAGAAATTCTTTCAATACTGACCGTATCCTCTTTAGTCAGTTTTTCTTTGTTGCCCTTAGTTGTTGCGATGTAAAACATTTTTTTGGCTTCAAAAAATAAAATATACTCTTTTTCTTTTTCAGCGTATAATACAGGCGTAATGGTAAGGCTTGCCTTCGAATCGTTTTTAAGGTATTTAAGCAATTCGTTGATAAATTTTTCTTGTTTGGGCTGTAAACTATTTTTGCGCATTTCCCATGAAATCGAAAATGCGTTTTCGATCTCGTTTTCTATGTTTCGTACTTCGGTTCTATAAGGAATTGTAACCGGCTTTACAAACAAATTTGTAAGCGCGTCCAGAAACACATCTTTTAATTTAAACTTCGGGTTTTTTAAATTGCCGGTAATCGGAATTTCATAATCAATTACATTTCCTCTTTCGCGTATAAAAAACATAAAGAGCTTTAAAGGAACATACTTGGCACCGTCTCCTTTGGCGCGCTTAGTAATGCGAGGGTCGAGCACAATAAAATGATTATTGCTTTGTATAATTCCGTTATTTACATGCCAGTTGCCCTTTAATTCAATAGTCCCCCTATCTAAGGGAAAAGAAGTGTAAGTAATAAGATAAGGATTAAACATGGCGGCCGATAATTCGCTAAGATGATATTTAATTGTAAAGTCGGAGCTGTCTTTAGGATTAATACTAAGATCTAAAGAAGCCTTGCCGTAAGGTTTAAGTTGTGTTCTGAAAGTAAGATCAACCCATTTATCACTCTTTTCAATCGAATCGGCAAAAACATTAAGCTCTGAAGCTGATGCTTCAAATTTTTCGCTTAGTGAATAATCAACATAACGCATATCTGCCTTGTAAATAGCCAGCCGGTTAATTTTATAATTACTCTTAAAAAAGTTTTTGGCCAGTGTTTTTACATAATCAGCAATTTGAAACAGGAAGTTGGTGTTTCCGGATGTTGCTTTTGCTTCAACAACTTTTTGGCCTTTTTTACCAAACATATATTGCAAATTATCCAAATGATCATAAAGCTCATACTTAAAGTAAGGCTGCATTAAAGAAAGCGAATCGAAGGAATATTTTTTGTTTTTTGGACTTAATTCTTTCGCCGAAATAACTAATTTTTTAAACGAAGCGTAATCTTCTGTTTTATTTTTTCCAAAGTGAAAATCATTAAGAGAAAGATACCCTTTTGCATCTATATCTTCAGAGTTTGTAAAATTACCTTTTGCTTTTACATCAGCATCAAAATTTGCCTTTAAGTTTCCGTAATAGGAAATATCCTTTAAGTATTGTTGCAAAACCGATAAATCAAATTTAGAAGCAAGCACGGCAAACCGGTAATCCAAAGATTTTAGATTCAGCGTAATGTCGCCTTTCATAACACCCGAACCTATTCCTGAGATAAGCGAGAATTTTGCCAGCAAGGTATCTACATTCCAGGTTTTACCCTCTGTTTCAATGTTTACTTCTTTTATAGAATAGCTAACGGGTATCGACCTTTCGTAATAGTAAAACGTTCCTTCTTTTATTTTTATACCTAAAATATTGAAATGGAGTGGTTCTGTAATTTTTTTAGGAAGTGAGTCCTGAGAAGTAAATCTTGTAATCAAGTCGTCAAAATTAAAAGCCGAAATGTTTTGAGAAATTACGCCGATGGGTTTGGTAAGCGTTAATTCAGAAAGCTCATATGTTTTAGAAAACAATTTATGCATTTCCAAATTAGCGCTAAGGCCATCTGCCGAAAAGAAAACACTGTCGCTCTTAACCTCGTATATTTTTAGGTCGTTAATATGTATATACCCGGTAAAGGGGTTAACATAAATCCAATCTAATTTAATTTCCCTGCCCGTATATTTTACATCATATTTTTGAATGAGGTATTTTGCAATAGGCGAAATAAATAAGATGGCAAGTATAATTACGGCAGCAATAATACTGACGCTTACCGCAACGGTTTTTTTAATCCAAGTAAGTTTAGGTTTCATTAGTAGTAGCCGGCGAAAGGTTCGGTTAAATATAGCTTTTTAATTGATTGCTAAAATTTTCAATTCAACCCTGCGGTTTAATTGTCGTCCTGCAGGGTTATCACTTCCGTCTGCATTTTGGTTAGAAGCGGCAGGCATTGTTTCCCCATAGCTGTTGGCTACTAATCTTGCCTTGTCAATTCCTTTATCAATTAAAAAATTTACTACAGCCTCAGCTCTTTCTTTAGAAAGTTTAACATTGTAAGCACCTGTTCCTTTAGAGTCGGTATACGCAGCAAATTCAATAACCATTTTAGGGTATTTGGTTAAAAGTTTTAAAATGTTTCTTAGTTCAACGTTAGAAGTGGGGCGTAATATTGCTTTATCAAAATCAAAGAAAATATTATTCAAAACAATTTTTGCGCCTACAATTACCGGAGGCAATTCAATGGCTCTGTAAATTTCATAGTAGTTTGTGTTTTTATCAATCTGCCTGTTCTCCGAATAAAATAAAAATCCTTCGGCCTGATAAGAGATGTTATAATTTTTTCCCGGCGTAAGAATAAATAAATAGCGGCCTGTTTTACTGTTTGATTTATAAACACCAACCACTTTTTCTGTTTCGTTATCTGTAACAGTAATTTCAATATCAGCCGGAATTTTGCCGTCCGCATTTTTTACAATACCTTTTAAAACAGTAAGGGGTGCTTTTTTCTGATCCAAAAACGTAATCTTGTAATTATCTTTTTCACCCACTCCACCTTCTTTAAAGGAAGAATAGTAAGCTGTTGTTTTATCGGGCGACACTACGTAAAAAATATCATCGTCGGGCGAGTTTACAGGATACCCCACGTTTACCGGCTCCAACCATTTTGTTCCATCGTCGGATAAGGAGCTGTACATAACATCAAAGCCGCCCATTGTTTTGTTTCCGTTTGAACTAAAAAATAAAGTAATTCCATCGGGGTGAATAAATGGGGCATCTTCATCATACTCGGTATTAATTAAGGCGCCCATATTAACTGCCGGCCCCCATTCATCTTTTTCGGTTTTCTGGCTCACATAAATATCTCTTCCTCCAAATCCGCCCGGACGATTACTTGCAAAATAAATTGCATGGCCATCAGCCGAAATAAATGCGCTGGGCTCCCAATGTTTGCTATTAATATTTGAATTTAGCTTCACGGGCGTTGACCACACATCTCCGTTTAATGTGGTAGAATAAATGTTTCCGTCTCCGTTATCGTCTTTATAAATTAAAATTTCTTGCCCGTCGGGCGATAGCCCAACTGTGGCTTCGTTGCCGTCTGTATTAATCGGCGCTCCAATATTTTGGGCAACAGACCAAGCACCATCCGCGTAATGCGAAATATAAATGTCTTCATAAAACCTGCCACCATCATATGTTTGCCCGCCGGTGCTGCCGCTTCTGCGTGAAGTAAAAATCATAGTTGATTGGTCGGCAGTTAAAACAGGCGAATAATCGGCGTAGGGCGAGTTGACAGAACTGCTCATGTTCTCTATTTTTACGCGAACCGGGTTTGCTACTAATTTTTTGGCAATAGTGCACATCGTAATTTTGCGATTTGCATCTTTTAAATTTTCAGCATCTTTTTTGTTATAGAATAGGATTTCGCGCCTGTAATTTTCATAACACTGAATGGCCTTGTCGAATTTTGAGTGAATATGATACGCGTCGCCTAAAAGTTTATAAGTTAATAAGGGCGCACTTCGTTCTTTAGAAGAACCTTCTTTGTATTTAGGAGAGATAGATTTTTGGGCTCTTTCAAGAAAGGGCACTGCATTTGCTTTGCCGCTTCGTGCTTTTAAATAACAGGCACCCACCAAATAATTAATATTTGCATTCGCTGTATCTGAACGATACAATTCGAGATACATGGGCAGCGCTTCAAAATAATCACCTGCTTTGTATCCTTCATACGCTTTTTCAAATTTCAAATCAAAATCTTTTTTGTCCTGAGCAAATAAGCTTGCCAAACTAAGGCATAACGATGCGACTAATATTTTTATTTTCATAGTAATTTTAAAATTTATTTATTCATCAGTTCCGGAAAACTAATTTCGATTATAGCAACGGTAACAATTATTAAACACAGCAAAGATACGGCAATTATAGACGATGTCCTGTAATATTTTACTTTTTCGGCAAGTTCTTTCTGGTAGAAAAGGGTTGAAATGGATTTCTGTGCGCGCACAAAAGCCGCTTCGCTTTTTATGATATAATCAAAGGCCTGGTGCTTCATGCAGTTTACCGCTACTTCAATGCGGTCTTGCGATGAAAGCATTACCACCGCTTGTTGTGGGTTCTCTGCTTTTATTTTATCCAAAATCTGCAGCCCCGTGTTTGCCTTTGGGTTAGATGGGTTTAAATAATAGTCCAGAAAAATAATATCAGGGTTCTGGTGTAAATTTTTCATACACTCTTCTCCACTGGAAAAAGTTTTGATATCGTGTTTGGTTTGGTCGTGAAATTGTGTTTCAAGCACCTTAAGAAATATGGCGTCGTCATCAACAAGAAAGACGGTTGTTTTTTTAGGGTTTTTCATAAATTTATTTTTTTAATTGTTTATATTTAATTTAAAGAGGTAATTAGATTCGTACGCCCACCAGGGTTACATCGTCTACCTGCTCAATATCAGCTTTCCAGCTATTGAAGGAGGCTGACAGCTTTTCTTTTTGCTGAGATGCGGGTAAATGTGCAATAGAAATGAGCAGGTCTTTTAATTGTTTTTTCATGTATTTTTTTCCGCTGGGGCCGCCAAACTGATCGGGAATGCCGTCGGTCATTGTGTATACCATGTCGCCGGCATTTAATTGTACGGTGTGTTGGGTAAAATTGATTGTATCATTATGATGTTTGCCAACCGGCATATTGTTAGGCGAAAACACCAATAGGTTCTTGTTTCTTACAATCCAAATGGGATTATTTGCCGCAGAGTAGGTAAGTTTCTTGTTTTTAAAATCAAAAACAATCAGGCTGCAATCCATGCCGTCTTTGCCACCTTCTGCCCGCAAGTCTTTTTTAAGTGTTTCTATTATTTTAGTACGGGTGTGATTTAAAATATCACAGGGCTCTGTAAGTTTTTCGGCTTCTATGGCTTTTTCGATGCAGGAAATATTTAGAATACTTAAGATGGCACCCGGCACGCCGTGGCCGGTGCTGTCGCCGGTAAGCAAGGCAAAGTGATCATTAGATAATTTGCTTGCCCAATAAAAATCGCCGCTTACAATATCCTTAGGTTGAAAAAAAACAAAATACTCTTTTAAATTTTCTTCCAACAGAGCCGTGCTGGGTAATAAACTTCTTTGTATATGCTCTGCGTAATTTATGCTATCCGTAATTTCTTTATGTTTTTCTTCTATCATGTGTCTTTGCTCAACAACTTCGCGGGTTCTTTCTTCCACCATTTTTTCGAGCGTAGTAGCCGAGGTTTTGTAAAACACAACTTCTTCCTGTAATTTATTTTGATTAAAGAGCGTGTTGATGGCTTTTTGCGCCCGCATGTAGGTAACTTCGCCTTTAATGATATAATCAAAAGCGTCGTGTTTCATACAGTTAACCGCCACTTCTATCTGGTCTTGCGACGACAACATTACTACTTGAATATTAAAGTCCGTTTCTTTTATTTTATCTAAAATTTGTAATCCCGTATGCTTGAGATTCTCCGGATTGAGATAATAATCTAAAAAAATAAGGTCGGGCTTTTGAAATAAATTGGCAAGGCACTCTTCTCCTGTAGAAAAAGTTTTAATAATGTACTCCGTTTGCTCTTTAAATTGCGTTTCAAGCACTTTTAAAAAGATCGGGTCATCATCAACAAGGAAAAGTAAAAACGGACGCATAATTTAATTTGGAGTAGGCGTTACTGTTTTTAATTCTTCGGTTAGCTCGGCATAAGCCACTGTAAATGCATCATCTATTTTTGAAAATAAAGCAGGAACCAAATCTAAATGGGTGCGACTCTTGGCATATTCTTCAATCTCTTTGGCAATAGCGCCAATCTCTTTAGGCATACCTATCAAATCTATTGAAGGCCGTATTTTATGCACATTACCATGTACATGGTCCCAATTACCCGAAGCTAAAGATTTTTTTATTTCAGCAAGGTATATCGGCGTTTCTGTTAAAAACATATTCAGCATTACCGCAACAAATTTTGGGTTGTTAGGCGAATGGCTTTTTAAGTAATCAAGGTTGCATGTTTTCATTTTTTTATCGTTTAGATTTTTTTACGAGGTAAGCAATTTTATTAAGCAAATCGGTTTCATTGATGGGTTTAGATACGTATTCATTCATTCCTACCTCCGTGCATTTATCTACGTCCGCCTTTGTAACATCGGCCGTTAATGCGATGATGGGGGTATTCGATTTTGGCGGCAACATTTTGTGGCGAATATACTGTGTAGCTTCAAAGCCGTTCATTTCGGGCATCATTAAATCCATCAGGATTATATCATAATGATTTTTTTCTAACAGCCCTATTGCAATTTTTCCATTTTCGGCCGTGTCGGATTCAAAACCAAAATCATGTAGAATAGTTTGTGCTAAAAATTGATTGATAGGGATGTCTTCAACAAGCAATATTTTTAATTTGCCTAACTGGGATAGTTCGTTCGAGTGAGATTTGGTTTCAATGTCATTTAAAATCTCGGTGGCACTAGTTTTCTTTAAGGGCAGTGTTATTGTAAAAGAACTGCTTTTTCCGTAGTCGCTTTTTACAGATATAGTCCCTCCCATTAAATCCAATAATTGTTTTACGATGCTTAATCCTAGCCCCGTACCACCAAATTTGCGAGCTGTATCACTGCTGCTTTGCATAAAGGGTTGAAAGATGACATCCAGCTTTTCGGGAGAGATGCCGATTCCGGTATCCGAAATAATAAGCTCAATGTTTACATACTCATCATCCTGCTTTAATAAATTAACACTTACACCTATTTGCCCGCCATCTCCGGTAAACTTTACCGAGTTGCTCAACAGGTTTAGTAATATTTGGTTAATACGAACGGGATCGCCGATTAATATTTTCGGAATGTTTTCGTCGTATTGTTTGTTAATTCTTAGTTCTTTTTCCTGAAACCGCAGCTCAAAACTACCCAACACGGAATTAATTAATTCAGATAATTTTAATTCGGTTGTTTCAATATTCATTTTTCCGGCTTCAATTTTTGCCAGGTCAAGAATATCATTTATCAGTACCAATAAAATATCGCTCGAAGTTTTTATTGCATCAAGTTGATGCCTTTGCGTGGCCGTTGTTTCGTTGCGCAATAATATTTTAGTGAAACCAATAATACCATTGAGCGGAGTACGTATTTCGTGACTCATGCTGGCTAAAAACTGATCTTTGGCGCCTGCCAGTTTTTCGGCTAATTCTTTTGCCTCGGTTAATTCGGTGGCAATTCTTTTTTGCTCGGTAACATCTCTTGCTACAATTACAACGCCCAATACATTTCCTCTGTCATCTTTATAAACAGATCCATTGAATAATACGTCGGTAAGTTTGCCGGCTTTGTGACGAAGTGTTAGCGGAGAATCGGCAACAGAGCCTTTTGCAAAAACTTCCTGATAAACTTCGCGCGCTTTTTGCGGCTCAGTAAAATAATCAAAAAAGTCGGTGCCTGTAAGTTCATCGCGGGTCATACCGGTAATATTGGTTGTTGCCTCGTTCATATCGGTAATTTTACCTTCGATGCTAATAGTAACCAAAGGATCAAGACTGGCTTCAATAAGAGACAGCGAATATTTTGAAAGTAATTTTTGTGCCGTTACATCTCTTGCTGCCGCAAATACACCCAAGACGCTTCCTTTATCATCTTTATAAACTGAGGCATTGTATAATACATCGGTTAGTTTCCCGTTTTTATGGTGTATGGTGAGTGGGTAATCAGATACAAAGGATTTTTCGAAAACCATTTTGTAGCCCTCGCGTGCTTTTTCGGGTTCGGTAAAATAATCAGAGAAATCGGTTCCGATTAATTTTTGTCGCGATACTCCGGTTACTTTAACCGATGCTTCATTAACGTCTGTAATTTTTCCTTCCGGAGAAATCGTAACAAGCGGATCGGTTGATGCTTCAATTAGGCTTCTGGCATATTGCGAAGCGAGCTTGGCAGAATTGCTTAGTGCTTCCAGTTCTTTATTTGCAATTTCACGTTTTTCTTTTTCTTTATTCTGAAAAACAAGTTCAATATCTGCAATAACTAATTCGGCAGCTCGTTTTTCCTTTTCCTTATTTTGAAAGTCAAGTTCTATATCTGCAATAACTAACTCGGCCGCCCTTTTTTCTTTTTCTTCATTTTGAAAGACAAGTTCCTTGTTGGCAATAACCAATTCTTCAGCCCTTTTTTCTTTTTCTTCATTTTGAAAAACAAGTTCTTTGTTGGCAATAAATAATTCGGCTGCCCTTTTTTCTTTTTCTTCGTTTTGAAAAACAAGTTCTTCATTGGCAATAATAAGTTCATCGGCGCGCTTGCCTTTTTCTTTATCCTGAAAGGCGAGCTCTTTGTTGGCAATAATTAATTCGTTAGCTCTTTTTTCTTTTTCTTCGTTTTGAAAAGCAAGTTCTTTATTGGCAATCAAAAGCTCATTAGCTCTTTTTTCTTTTTCTTCATTTTGAAAGATAAGTTCTTTATTGGCAATGATTAATTCGTCGGCACGTTTGCCTTTTTCTTTATCCTGAAAGGCGAGTTCTTTATTGGCAATAAATAATTCGTTGGCCCTTTTTTCTTTTTCTTCGTTTTGAAAGGCCAGCTCTTTATTTGCTATCAATAGTTCATTGGCACGCTTTTCCTTTTCTTCATTTTGAAAAACAAGTTCCTTATTGGCAATAATTAATTCATCGGCCCGCTTACCCTTTTCTTTATCTTGATAGGCAAGTTCCTTGTTGGCTATACTTAGTTCATCGGCGCGTTTTCCTTTTTCTTTTTCTTGTAAAGCATTAACACGCCTCGTAATGTCTCGGGATACCGTTGAAACTCCAATGATTTTTCCACTTTTGTCTTTAATAGGCGAGAGCGCCAATGAAACGTCAATAATCACTCCGTCTTTTCTAATTCTTTTTGTTTCGTAATGCGGAATGTATTGCCCTTTGCCTATTTGCATTAGCAATTTATCAAGCTCATTAATTTCATTTGGCGGTATAAGTATTTTACTGTTTTTTCCTATAATTTCTTCTTTGGTGTATCCGTAAATATTTTCGGCGCCATAATTCCAAGAGGTAATAACTCCTTCCAACGTTTTTGTATCAATTGCATCGTTCAACGATTCAATGATCAAAGAAGCAAACGTTTCTTTTTTAGCAAACTCAGCAAGTTTATCAAATTCTTCTTTTTGTTGATTTGGCTTGGCAATCATGGCGCTGTGTCTTAGATATCAATAAACCAATTACTATTGAGAAATTAGTTTACCTGACTGTACGTTACCATTTTTAGCAATCACTTTATAGAAATAAACACCCGCTTCTAAATGTGTTTCGATAGTTGTTGCCTTTTCTGTAATTGTTTTATTCATTACCAAGGCACCTAAAACATCGTATACATTTAACTCGCAAGGATTATTGGCAGAAGCGTTTTCTGTTTTAACCTCGAGTACATTTGTAAATGGATTTGGATAAAAGATAACTGCGTTTGAAGCATTAGCAAGTGAAGAAATGCTTGTCGAATTGCAGGTAGTTGGCGCCATAATAGTAAGCGCGGTAGTTGTTAAAGCGCCGGTAGTTGTAAGGGCCCTTCCGTCAACATAAACGCCTGTATTCAAAGCTCCAAAGGCACCGTTGTTGCTAACAATTGTTCCGCAAAAAATAGAGTAGTTGTTTATGCTAACTGCGCCTTCAATTTTCCAAAAAACATTTTTTGCTTGAGCATTGTTGATTAAACGAACTTTTGAATAGGTACTGGTTGTAAGAGCACCGTTAATTTGAATAACAAATACAGCGTTAGCATTTCCAAGAGCATTTAAATAAAGCGTGTCGGTAAAAGTAGTCGCAGCATTTAATAAATAGGTGTGCGGCGTAAGAACTAAGTTGTTTCCAAACTGCGCGGGATATAATAATTCAATATCTGGCGTAAGTAAGTTAAGATTATTATAAACTGTAAGTAAATCGGCAGCACACTGGGCAGTTGATGCATCCGGTATAGGGTGTATCATGCCGGTTACGTTTAATGCATTGTAGCCGGTTGTTAAACCGTTATTAGTGCCAACATCGCCCGTAACAAAAGTTGTTCCGCTATTGGTAACCGCACCGTTGCTGGAAAATATAGCATAACACTCTGTACTAAGAAGATTAGGAGCAGCAGGTCCCGTTAAAACCGGACTACCGCAACCAGTTGGAGTATATGCAAGAATTCCGTCAATAGAAACAGCTCCGGTCGTAGTAAGAGCCCTTCCTTCAAGTGTGTCTCCGGTGTTTAAGTTAATTGCAGCGTTGTTGGCAATCAATGTTCCGCGCATAAAAGTTCCACTACCCATGCTTATTACACCTTCTACTTTCCAAAACACATTACATGCTTTTGTTCCGTTAATAAATTTAATTTTTGCGTTAGCATTAGTAGAAAGCGAACCTTGTATCTGGAAAATAAACACAGCACCGGAAACTCCTTGTGCATTCAAAATAAGCGTATCGGTTAATGTAGCTGCTGCCGAAACACTATAAACACCTGCAATAAGCGTATCGCTATTGCCAAGTGAGGTGGAAATAAAAAAGGTTGGTACGGCAGAATTCAATTGGTTATATGCGGTAAGTAAATCTCCCTGACATGCAAGGCTTGCGCCGTCCTGATCGTGCATAACGCCGTTAACATTACCAAAAAATGTAGAAGAGCCATTGTTGGTTCCTACATTGCCTGTTAATTGCGAAGTACCCGTATTAGTTACGGCACCATTTGATGAAAAAAGAACAAAGTCAGCAGCAGTACCTAAAGTAGGCGCCTGCGCAAAGTTTGCATTGGGAAACGATAATAATAAGGTAACAGCAGTTACGAGATGAAGTAGTTGTTTTTTCATTTGATTGGGTTTTATTTGTGAATTAGTTTTCACCCTACAAAGATGCACGGTGTTGGTTGGGGATTGTTACACAAACGACGCTGAGAGTTACACAATTCACGGCTTTATGCCGCGGCAGAGGAGGAAGATGCCTCAATGTATTTGTGCCTTAGTCGGCCCGATTTTAAACACGTTTGAATCATAGTAAGCAAAGCTTCGGGCTCAAAGGGTTTCACAATATAATCGTCGGCTCCAAGCTTCATAGCTTCGGCGTAATCTACTTTTTCGGAATTGGAGGTGCTGAAAATGAAAGGAATGTTTTGAGTATCTGAGTTGTTTAATAAGATATTTAAAACCTTATATCCATCAATGTCGGGCATTAAAACGTCGCAAATTATTAAATCCGGAATAAGCTGAATGGCAAGCTCAATTCCGCCATATCCGTTACTGGCGGCAAACATTTCGTAGCCGTGCATTTCCAAATATTCAATTAAATTTTCGCGGATGTCGTAATTGTCCTCTATAATCAGTATTTTTTTCATGGCTATATGCTTTAAAGAAGTATATGCAAAAGTGGATTGATTCTGCCTTTAAAGCGTTGCATATGGTGGGAAAAACTTTACATGTTTCACTTCTTTTAAAAACACAAGAAAATGAAAAAGCACCACGCTCTCGCATGATGCCCTTCCTTCAACCAGAAAATTGTATTTATTTTTGACGAGAATATCCTATTTGTTGAACCTCCTGTTAAACTCGGTTAAAATCGGTTTCATTGTTGCGTTACACGAATCTTCTGAGAAAATACGGATATGCGCGATTTGTTTTAGACACATTTCACATAAAGCGCTTTCTACATTCTTTGTTTCGCTATTCCACAAATGAATATTGTTACAGCCGGGATTAAAACATTTTGCAAAGGAGTCCATTTTTAATCAGCCGTATCCAGTAACAAATTGAAATTATTTCGGAATCATATGAAATTCATACTTGTCATTTCCATCTATGTAATAATACCACAACGAAGTATGTTCAAGTCTTAAAAGAACCAAGGTATGCGAAGATTGATTACTTACGCCTGTTAAACGTACTTCGGCATCGCTATTTTGAAAAGCCCATTTACCTGTTCCGGCAAAACTTCCCCATATGTACGAGTAGTCTCCGCCTTTAGAATAAGTTTCCTGATAACCGGAAACAAATGAAGTATAATCGTTACCATTCTTTTTGGCATTTTCAATTTTCCAAGTCTGGCATAACCTTGCCGTTCTTGTCCTGAAGCTTATCGAGGGCCCGTCGGGATATTTTTTACAACTTTGAAACGGAATTGTAAGTAATGCTGCAAAGAAAATTGCAAGCGACATGTTTTTCATTTTTGTTATTGTTTTCATTTTTGTTTGATTTATGGTTATTATTTATTTTATTGTTTCACGATTGTATTGCCTGACATGGTAACGGCACCGCTTCTTGCAAGCGCTCTGCCATCAAGTGTTGCTCCTGTATTAAAAGAGACAGATTGCATTGCCATAACCGTTCCTTTAAAAACAGACGTTGTGCCAAATGTTGCAGAACTGCCTACCTGCCAAAAAATATTGGAAGCAGAAGCGCCGCCACTTAAAATTACTTTACGCGCCGATGTTACAGTTAAAGAAGATGCAATTTGAATTATAAATACCGCGCTCGAATTTCCTTTAGCATCAAAAGTCAAATCACCCGAAGACAAAGATAAAGACGAGGTGGATTTATAAAGACCCGGAGTAAGCGTTAGCCCACCGATGTTTCCCGATATAGTTACAATATCGGTACAGGTTCTTCCGGCTGCGTCATTGTATGCAGCAGTTAAATCAAGTTTTGCCTGATTAGCAATTGCATCATTAATATGCTGTGTTCCTACTAATATACCTGGAGGAAAACCACCTATCGAAGTTCCGGGGCTTAAACCCATATCACCTGTAACTGTTGTTGCACCGGTATTAGTAATTCCGGAACCTGCAAGAACGGCAATAGAGGCTGCAGCGCCCATAGATATTCCGGCCTGCACTGTAGTTTGCGTAGGTATTACGATAGGCGTAGAAGCTGTAGTATTTGTTGTGTCGGTTTTTTTGCAGGATGCAAATAAAGCAAAAGAAGATATTGCAATAACACTTAAAATTTTTGTAGGATTCATTTTTGTGTTTTTTAATTTTCCGCTACCGGCGGTGAGGTGTGAATAAATTTTCACAGCACAAAGATGCGAAGCATTGGCCCGTAAAGTTTACACAAGGCAAGCCGGGAGTTATATATTTCACTCCTTTGCTTTTTAAACGAAACTAGAAGTAATCATACGAAGGAAAGAATTTAGCCTTCGTAACCGCTTTTTATAAGAGTAGAGCGCATTTTTTTGAACTGCCCGTTGGAATTAAAAGTATGTTTGGCGCGTGCGGAAATAACAAGGTTTTAGCATTGAAAAAGGCAGGCAGCATTAAAACATATTGAACATGTAAAAAATTACATCTTCTCCATATACCAATTCAATTCTTTTTCTAATTTTTTATAATGTAAAGCCGTGGTTATAATCTTTTTTAAGCGCGTAAAAGCGGTTTCACTTTTTACCACATAATCAAATGCCTTGTGGTGCATGCAATTTACGGCAACCTCAATTTTATCCTGAGAAGACAGCATCACAACCGGAATTTCCGGATCAAAGGCTTTTATCTTATCTAACGTTTCTAAACCATTCATTGCGCCCTTATCAATACCATCAAGCTGGTAATCTAAAATGATTATATCCGGATTGTCCTCAAGGCTTTGCACACAAAGCTCGCCGGTGGCAAATGTTTTAATATTAAAATCTGCATGTTGCAGAAATTCAATTTGCAGTGATTTTAAAAATACCGCGTCGTCATCTACCAGAAAAAGGTTTATTTTATTTTCTTTTTGCATCATTTGTTATTTTAATTGTATTAAATTCTACTTGTAATTCTTCGCATGCCTGTAAGCAAATGTTTTCTACTTGTTGCACCAGGTTAGGTATTCCGCTTGTTTGCTGCTGTGCGCTTGCGTATTCCTGAATTTTTTTTGCCATGTTTGCAAAATTCACACTAATGCCCATGATAGAAAAAGAAGGAATGATTTTGTGAGCGGCCGACTGTAAAGAATCCCAATCGCCTTTTTTTAAACTTACTTTCATTGTATTAATTAGCGGTGGTGTTTGTTCGAGGTAAGCAGCAATCATTTCCATCATCAAGTCCGGATTAGATTTGGTAAGATGAATCAAATAATCCAAATCAATGCACTTCTGTTTTCTGGTTTCCGGAATTTCAAGCGCCTTATTTGCCGCTATGTTTAATGGTTTTTTTACTAATCCTATTATTTTGCTGTACAATAATCTTTCGTCAATCGGTTTCGCCAGGTAGTCATTCATACCAACCGCCTTGCATTTAGCCAGGTCAACCGTAGTTACATCTGCCGTTAAAGCGATAATCGGAATTTTAGAATTCAGTTTGTTGCGTATATAGTCGGTTGCTTCAAACCCGTTCATTTCGGGCATTTGCAAATCCATTAAAATAATATCGTACGATTTGGTCATTAGTTTTTCAATGGCAATTTTTCCGTTAGCTGCAATATCACGTTCAAATCCAAAATCGTCAAGCAGCGTTTTCATCAATAATTGATTGAGTGGAATATCTTCTACAACCAAAACGTTAATATTTTTAATTTCAGGATCCAATTCTACCAGGCCAACATCCATCTTCGCTTCAGATTTGGTTTTTTGAAAAGGCAAAATAAAACTAAAGGTAGAGCCTTCGCCGAGTTTGCTTTTTACATGAATGCTTCCTCCTTGTGGTTCTACTAATTGTTTAACAATGGCAAGGCCCAAACCTGTTCCTCCAAACAATTGGGAAGTACCGCTGTTGGCTTGCTGAAAATTTTCAAATATCTTGTCTATTTTATTTTCTGCAATGCCAATACCTGTATCAGAAACAGAAAATTCGATGGTTACTTTCTCTTCATCTTCTTCAAGCAGGCGCACGCATACTGTAATTTGCCCTTGAGAAGTAAACTTTATAGCATTACTAACTAAATTTAAAATAATTTGATGCAAGCGAATGGGGTCTCCAACTAAAACGTTGGGTATTTTACTGTCATATTCTTTAACCAGCTGTAAATTTTTTTCTAAAATTTTTGTTTCAAATAAATGCAGCATGGTAGATAGGGAAATAGCCATTTTAAAAGGCGTTTGCACAAAGGTCATTTTACCCGCATCTACTTTAGCTAAATCAAGTATATCATTAATAAGAACAATCAGCGCCTCACCGCTCATTTTAATAGCCATTAAATATTCTTTTTGTTTGGCCGTTAAATCTGTTTTAAGTACCACTTTAGTAAATCCGATGATGGCGTTCATGGGTGTTCGGATTTCGTGACTCATGTTTGATAAGAACTGCTGTTTTGCTTGTACGGCATCTTCTGCAATTCGTGTAGCACTTTCGGCTTTTATTTTTGCTTCTTCGGCCAGTGCTGTTGCCAATTCGGCAAAAACTTTTGCTTCAGTTAATTCGGTAGCAATTCTTTTTTGGTCTGTAACGTCTCTGGCTACAATTACCACGCCTAATACATTTCCGCTGTCATCCTTATAAACCGATCCGTTAAATAATACATCGGTTAGCTTTCCGCCTTTATGGCGAAGCGTTAACGGCGAATCGGCCGCCGAGCCCTTTGCAAATACTTCCTTATATACTTCACGCGCCTTTTGCGGCTCCGTAAAATAATCAAAAAAGTTACTACCCGTAAGCTCTTCACGCGTCATGCCCGTAATGCGGGCAGTTGCTTCGTTCATGTCGGTAATCTTGCCTTCGGTGTTAATGGTAACCAATGGATCGCGACTTGCCTCAATTAAACTGAGCGAATATTGCGAAGCTAATTTTGCGGCGTAACTTAATGCTTCCAGTTCCTTATTGGCAATTTCGCACTTTTCTTTTTCTTTATTTTGAAAATCAAGCGCCTCATTAGCGGTAACTAACTCTGTTATGTCTCTGTCAATGGTAGAAATACCTATTATTTTACCTTCGTCATCTTTAACGGCTGTTAGGTAAATGGAGATATCAATAATAACTCCGTCCTTGCGTAAGCCTTTTGTTATAAGGCGCGGAATTGTTTTTCCGGCGCATATCTGCGATTTTATAGTATGCCTTTCGTTTCGATTGTTAATGGGAATAAGAACACTAACATGTTTTCCTATTATCTCTTTATCTGTATAACCATAAATTTTTTCGGCGCCTTTATTCCAAACAGTAATAATGCCATCCAGTGTTTTAACTTTTATGGCTAAATCCGATGAATCTATGATTTGGGCCAAAATCAAACCTTTCATCTCATATTCTATAAGCCTGTCGAAATCTGTTTTTTGTGTGGAATTAGTTTTATCCTTTTCCATTTCAATTAGCATTTGAATTCGGGTCAAGAGAAGGTGCATTGCCGATTTCTTCAATGGGACTTCTTCTTTTATCTTTTAATTGCTTAAAGTGAGAAGGAGAGAGCCCGGTAATTTTTTTAAACTGGTTGGATAAATGCGCTACACTGCTGTAATTCATTTTCCAGGCAATTTCAGAAATATTTAATTCGCCATAAATAATCAATTCTTTTATCCGCTCAATTTTATGAACGATGATAAATTGTTGAATGGTGATACCTTTAACTTCCGAAAAAATATTAGAGAGATACGTATAATCAAA
Organism: Bacteroidia bacterium; assembly: GCA_038214655.1. Taxonomy (GTDB): domain Bacteria; phylum Bacteroidota; class Bacteroidia; order B-17B0; family Aurantibacillaceae; genus PALSA-968. The sequence goes on from JBBQRR010000009.1 coordinate 37,479, forward strand.
ACTTAATTTTTCGGCTATATAATCCGAGTAATTTGTTTTAGGAACTTCATCGGTGTGATGAATCTTTTCGATAATTACATTTTTATTTTTTTCAATCAACACCGCTTTTTTATCGTCCATTAGCTCAAGGCCGGAGCTGAGTAAAGAGGCCTTTAGTTGTTCGCGCTGCCCGCCGGTAATATCTTCCATGATATCAACCTCGCCCAAATCAACTACAATAAAATGCAAGCCAAGTTTTTTTAACTCTTCTTTCACAACCATTTTGCAACGGGTGCTTACCATATATTTAATGTACAGTTTCAAACGTTTTGTTTTTTTAAATGATTACCGTAAAGGTGCACAATGTTAGGCGCTGGTTTTTGTATAGCATGGCATAAAAGTTACATAAATCACACTTTTAAAGAATTACCGCGAGTAATATGTGCAAGCTAAGGTTAATAAAGCAATTGACAATAGGTTTCTTTATTTTGGGCCCTAACCTGCCGGTTGCGATTACTTCATCATCTTATAAATGATTAAGGTAACTATGCCCAGTACAACGAAATTAACCAAAAACATGGTCATAAATTTTGAAACACCCAATTCTCTGCCAAGTATGCGCACAGGCGCGGTAATAATATGATATACGAGTTTATTTATTTTTTTGAAGGCGCTTTCGCCTTTTGTAACAAAATCCGTTGCGCCCATCCTAAAAGATTCTATCGCTACAGCAACATCTTCGTTACCCGAAAGCATAATAACTTCTGTTTTTGGATTAATGGCTTTAATTAATTGCAAAATCTCATTACCGTTTTTGCCATCCATATAATAATCAAGAATTACAATATTGGTCTCCTTATCTACTTTTTTCAGGCAACTTTCACCATCACTAAAAGTGGTTATATTAATGCCGGTTCCAAACCTGTTTTGTAAATAATATTTTAAGTCGGTAACAGTTAGTTTGTTGTCGTCAACAATAAAAAGATTTAGTCCTTGCGCGCTCATAAGATGGTTTTTAATTTTTATAATGGTACCTTACAAAGGTGCGAAGACACACGTTTTAAAACATTGTATAAAAAACTAAAAAACTTACACATATCACTTATTTTGTTTTATAAGCCCGAGCGCCACGAATTTATAGCTAGGTTTAAAAAAAAGTAAAATCGAAAAATCAGTAAAAGTTCAGGATGAGCACATAAGCAAGCATGCATTATTTTTTTGTACTGTCGGCTTGTACCGCAACGGTTTCTTTTATAAGGGGCCTTGGGCGTCCGCGCGAATAAAGTTTTAAACTGAATTTTCTTTCTTCTTTTTTAGCAATGGCGACCGAATCTTTCTTGCTGACTTCTTTTGCCTTTTCGTTTATGGCGGCAATGGTATCGTTAATGGCAGCTAACACATCAGCGCTTTTAACACTATCGGGAGCCCCTACTTTTTCTAATAACAAACTTTCATAAAACATAGGCGGTTCGCCACGCGAGAAAGTTGAAAAATCAATTTCGTTTAATGACAGCGAAGTTTTTTTATCTGCCTTCTCTTCTTTTTTATCGGCCACCTGCAAAGAATTTTTTGTAAAAACTTTGGTGTGCTTGCCCCCAAATTGATTTACAAAAACCGCATCTTCGTCTTCATACTGAATAAAAGTTCCGTTTTTTATATCCCGAGTTACATCAAGCGCGCCATATACCCCGGCTGAGATGAAAGCAATAGTAGCTGCAATTAATAAAATTCTCATAGTTTAGGTTGTTAAGGTGTTAAGGTATTTTTTGCTTTTAAAAAAAATGATGGCTTCGGCAATGGCTGCATTGCCAAATACACTTATCCAAAGAGAAACTGCATAGTTATCGAATGAGCCCCAGCCCATCAGATAAAATAAAATATGGTACACTCTAAAGGTTACGGCGGTAAGCGCCATTGCATAAGAGCGAATCATCCAGTATTTATGCGAGAGAAAATTCTTTTGGCGTGCTGCGGCTACAAAGCCTTTGTAGGTTGAGTAAAACCAAAAAATAGCCATTAGCATAAAGCAAGCGCGCTCTAAAAACCCGCCCTTAGCAAAAAAGGTCATATAAAAACCCGAGGGCGCGCCTATTAATAAAACTACAAAAACGTATATTTTTCCGGAAATAATATGGATGCGTTTTCTTTTTTTAAGAATGAATGAAGAAAACTGCAAAAGTGCAGCACCTATACATAATGCGCCCGCGGCAATGTGAACATAAAAGCTAATGCGCCAAACGGGTTTATCGTAAAGCACCGAGCGCTCTTGTAAAAAACTCATGTTGCGGCTAAAAGTAAAATAAGGGAGTGTATTATAAATTAGCAATAGGCTCAAAAAAATAACCGGCGCCCAAAATAAAATGAGGCCTCCTGTTACCATTGCTTTTTTTGCTGTTAATTGCCTACCGTACATAATTATCTTTTTATTAGGATGCAGGAGGCCCGACAATTCAACAAAAAAAGTAAAGAAATATTGTTTTGTTAAGGAATTTTAACAAATTGCTGATGAAACTACTTAGGGTGTTTTTCCAAAATACAGAAACCCCCGCAAGAAAAATACATTGCGGGGCAGGCGCAGCGTGAACAGCCGAGTAGGCGCGGAGGAACGCTAAGCACCTCGAGGACACGCCCAAAACAAACGCATTAAAACTTAAATTATTTTTCGGTAGGATCAGTATGAGCAATAGAAACAATATGCTCTTCAACCGCAACAGTAACGATATCGTGTAAAGAATCTCGCCTGCCCACGTGGCCAAATAGGTGTTCAATGTCCTCGAGTCGTAAAATATCTCTTACTTCAGAGTGTGCTTCGGCAACGCGAAATGAAATGCCGCGCACTTTTAGTTCGAGATATATTTTTTTAATGAATTTGGCACCCGAAGAATCCATGTAAGCAGATGTACTTAAATCAAGCACTACAACTTTTGGCGGCGTGGGCTCTGAATTTATTTTTGTCCAGATGGCTTTATGAATATTGTTTACGTTAAAATAGAGCAGGGGCGATTCGATGCGTAACAAAAGCAAACCGGGTATACATTCATTATCGGGATGGCGTTTTAAATCGCTGAAACGACTAGTGCCGGGAATTTTGCCAAGAAAAGCTACATGCGGAGTAGAAACAATTTTAATTATTAAAATTAAAGAAAGCATAGCGCCTAAAATTAGGCCATACAGTATACCAAACGCTAAAACGCTCACCAAAGCGGTAATGGCAATTAAAAAATCGGTACGGTTTACCCGCCACATACGTTTTAATTCTTTAAAATCAACAAGGTGTTTAATGGCCACAATTACAATGGCGGCAAGAATTACCGTTGGAAGATTTTCTAACAAACCCGTAAAAAACATGAGCAAAATAGCAATGGAAATTGAAGCAATGATTAAGGACATGGGTGTTTTTGCACCGGCTTTTTCGTTTACTGCCGATTGCGATAAACCTCCGCTAACAGGATACCCGTGAAAAAACGCGGTTCCGGCATTTGCTGCACCCAGTGCAAGAAGCTCCTGCCTTGGATCTATTTCAACTCCTGTTCGCTGGGCAATTATTTTACCTGCAGAAACACTTTCAATGTAAGCTAACAGAAAGCAAGCGAAGGCCAGTGTTGCATCATTTTGTAAATCGTCGACATTAAAAGTTGGAAAATAAAATTCAGGGAAGCCTGCCGGAATTACACCAACTGTTTTAAAACCCATGGCACCTAATGGTGTAAATGTAATGAGGAGTGTTGCCAGTACAACAACAATAATAGCAATGGGTTTGCCCGGAAATAATTTATTGCCCACAATTAATAAAATAAGCGCAATCAGCCCGAAAATAAAAATTGTAACATTGGTATCGGGCAACTGAAAGAAAAGTATTTTGGCGCGTTCTATAAAATTATGTCCGCCGCCCGGCACGCCAAATAATTTGGGTATTTGCGTTAGGCCAATTGTTAAAGCGGCGCCGGCTTTAAAGCCAACCAAAACGGTTTCGCTTATAAAATTTATGATGCTGCTTAATTTTAATAAATACGCCGTTATGCTCATGGCCGCAAAAAATAATGCGGTAATAGATGCGATGTCTACCCAGCGATGTGCTTGCCCTTCGGCCAAAGCGCCAATGGCGGTGCCCACAATTATTGAAATAGAAGAGATGGGCCCAACGGCAAGTTGCTTGCTCGACCCGAAGATGGCGTACATAAGGCCGCCAATTAAATAACCGCAAATACCATATTGCGGAGGCAAACCGGCAAGCGAAGAATAAGCTAAGGAAACCGGAATTGCATAGGCGGTTAAGGTAAATCCCGAAATAATATCTGCCTTTAAAAAACCAATGTTGTAATTGGGAAGCCAGGTTAAAATAGGAAAAATTCTTTTCAGCATATTTTATTTTTTAGAAAAAACAAAATCAAGCGCGTTTAAAATGCCCGTGTTATTTTTTTCAATATTTTCTTTTGCATCGTTGTACCGTTTTACAAAAGACGAATCACTGAAAAAAGTGTTTTTTATTTTTTGGTGCACCATAGCATCAAACCACGAAAGCGTTTGTTGCCGGCGTTTTTTATTGAAAAAGTTTTTTGTTTTTGTGTGACGAACAAATTTTTCAATCATTTCATACACTTCATCTATTCCTTTATTTTCTATAGCCGAACAGGTCTTAACTTCCGGAATCCAACCACTTTCGGTGGGCGGAAATAAATGAACGGCGTTTGCGTATTGGGCCCGCGCGCTTTTTGCTTTGTCGATATTGCTGCCGTCGCTTTTAGTTATAGCAATACCGTCGGCCATTTCCATAATGCCGCGTTTTATGCCTTGCAATTCATCGCCTGCACCTGCCAGCATCAACAATAAAAAAAAGTCGGTGAGCTCATGCACTTCTGTTTCGCTTTGGCCAACGCCCACAGTTTCAATTAAAATATAATCAAAGCCTGCTGCTTCGCACAGCAAAATACTTTCGCGGGTTTTTAAAGTTACGCCACCCAAACTTCCGCCCGAGGGCGAGGGGCGAATGAAAACATTTTTTTCGGCCGAAAGTTTTTCCATTCGGGTTTTGTCTCCCAAAATACTTCCTTTACTTAAAGTACTGCTGGGGTCAACCGCAAGTACGGCAACCAAATGGTTTTTTTGTACAAGTAATTGCCCGAACGTTTCAATAAAAGTGCTCTTGCCAACACCCGGCACGCCTGTAATACCTACGCGCACAGATTTACCTGTGTGCGGTAAAATACTTTCAATAATTTGTTTTGCAATTTGCTGATGCTCCTCTTTAGAAGATTCAGCAAGTGTAATGGCACGCGATAAAACAGAAATATCTTTTGCTAAAATCCCCGCGGTATATTCTTTTATGTTTATCGGGGTTTGCATTTTATACCACTAAGATATCAAATTGTACAAGGTCAACAAACTCTTGTACACGCGCGTCGATATCTTTTTGGGATAAACCGATTAATTTTTCGGTTCCAAATTTTTCCACAGTAAAACTTGCCATGGCCGAGCCGTAAATAATAGCGCGCTTCATATTCTCGAACGAAATATCTTTTGTTTTGGCTAAATAACCAATAAATCCTCCTGCAAAACTATCGCCTGCACCTGTTGGATCAAACACATCTTCGAGTGGAAGTGCAGGCGCAAAGAAAACTTCATCTTTATTAAATAACAAAGCACCATGCTCGCCTTTTTTAATAATTAAAACTTTTGGCCCCATCGCCAAAATTTTTTGTGCTGCTTTTACCAATGAGTATTCGCCCGACAGTTGGCGCGCCTCACTATCGTTAATAGTAAGGACATCTACCATTGCGATAGTTTTCTTTAAATCATCAAGTGCAATATCCATCCAAAAATTCATCGTATCAAGTACAATTAATTTTGGGCGCCTTGTCATTTGCGTAATTACTTTTTGCTGCACGGCAGGAACTAAATTGCCTAACATTAAAAATTCGCAATTTTTGTAAGCGTCGGGAACTATAGGATCAAAATTTTCTAATACGTTTAATTGTGTCTCTAAAGTATCGCGACTGTTTAAATCGTTGTGATATTTACCGGCCCAGAAAAAAGATTTTTCTCCTTTTTTAATTTGCAGTCCTTCTAAATCAACGCCCTGTTTTTTTAATGTGCCTAAAAAATTTTGATCAAAGTCATCTCCTATAACCGACACTAATTTTATATCTTTATTAAAATAACCGGCGGCTAAACAAATGTACGAGGCGGCGCCTCCAACAATTTTATCGGTTTTGCCAAAAGGCGTTTCAATTGCATCAAATGCTACGGTACCAACAACAAGTAAGCTCATATTTTTTTTAGCAAATATATTGAACCTGTTTAAATGAAAGTTTTTTATTTTATAATTCCTGAATTTTTGGAATAAAAAAAACCAAAGCGTTTTACTTTGGTTTTTTTTCTGTGCGGATGAAGGGACTCGAACCCCCACGTCTTACGACACCAGATCCTAAGTCTGGCGCGGCTGCCATTACGCCACATCCGCATTTTATTATAGGCATCAGACTTTTCAGTCTGGTGCGGCTGCTCCCGCCATAGGCAGGACCACATCCGCAATTTTAAAAAACAAAGAGGCCTTTAAACGCCTCTCTGTTTGCTCCCTGACCAGGACTTGAACCTGGGACCCCATGATTAACAGTCATGTGCTCTAACCAACTGAGCTATCAGGGAATTTGCCCTTCTTGCAAAGGGGGTGCAATATTACTATCATTTTTATAAATAAACAAGAAAAAACAGCGCACACAGGTCGTTCTCTTGTTTGTTTTTGAGTTAAGGTTGGGTAAATCTTGTTACTTTCGCAGCATAAAATGAATAAACCAAGTTTTGACGATATTTACATGGATTTGGCGGTTAACCTAAGCCAAAAATCACATTGCGTAAAAGCGCAGGTGGGCGCCGTTTTGGCCAAGGACACACGAATTATTTCGGTGGGTTATAACGGCCCTCCCGCAGGCACACACAATTGCGACACCGAGTGGCCGGGTGTGGGTTGCCCTCGCGATAGCAAAAACAGCTGCTCGCTGGCATTACATGCCGAGCAGAACGCCATCTTATACGCTACAAAAAACAATGTTTCTATGCAGGGCTCGGCGCTCTATATAACCCTGGCGCCTTGTATTTCTTGCGCGCGCGTTATTTATACGGTGGGCATCAAAAAAGTAATTTATCTGAATTCGTACGCCGAAATGAAAGGCTTGCAAAAAGAGGAGGGCGCCGATTTTTTGAAAAAATTTGGTGTTGAGGTTATTAAATACAAAAAATAATAAAATGTACAGGTTTTTGTTTTCTATAGTGCTTTCAGCTTTTTTGCTTTCGGCAAATTGCGCTATTGCCCAGCAAGAGGGCGGGGGCGGCGGAGAAAGCAAAGCGGCAGGCACCAGCATGAAATCTAAACGCAAGCAGCGTAAGGAGGACCGCCGCGAGGCGCGCGAAGCGCGGAAGCGCAAAAGGGCCGAACAAAAAGCCATAAAAGTGCATCACAAACGCATTCAAACCAAAGATGTGCAGAAGCGGATGAAGAAAAATCGCCGCCGCGATCGCAAGAATAATACAAAGTCGCTAACCTGATTTCAGTGTAGGGTTCGTTTTGAAATGTACCAAAAAGCCAAAAACCTACCACTTATCGGGCTGCGCGTTAAGAAAAAGCCCTGTGGGTTTTTTTAGCAAGGAGCCGGCACGTGCGCAGAAATCGCTAAAACCTACCACTTATCAAAAAAGTACTACCACTTACCAAACGGGGCTATATATTTCAGCTGTTTGATGTAATATTGTATAGGCTTAGTTAAAATACCTTAAAGAGGGTTAAACCGAAGCACGCAAGTAGACTGAAAATCAGCATACTAAAAATAAACGAAAAAAAATTTTGTGAATTTTTAACAGGATACTATTTTAGCCGACTTGAATTAATCCGATTACTACTAAAAATACAAAATATGGGACGTAAAATTTATCTTTTTATCGCTGCATTTGTTGCTTTCAGCCTTGCTGCAATTGCACAAAATAACCAGGGTTCGCTTAAGGTTACAGTAACGGATAAGAAAACCAAAGATGCAATGCCATTTGCAAACGCGGTGGTAATGAACGGTAAAGTTCAGGTGGCTGCAGGTACGGCAGATTTTGACGGAAACATTATTATTAAACCGCTTGCGCCGGGTAAATACACCGTAAAGGTTGTTTATATTGGGTATCAAGCTCAGCAGTTTAATGATGTGATTGTCGCTAACGATAAAACAACTTATTTAAACCCTGTTCTTGCTAACGAAGGTGTAGACTTAAACGAGATACCTGTAACAGAATATAAAATTCCTTTAATTGACCCGGATACAAAAACAGGTGCTACATTTGGCCGTGCAGAGTTTCAGCAAATGGCAAACAAAACTATTGGCGCAGTAGTATCTACCGCGGCAGGTGTTTATCAACAGGATAATGGTTCTGCAATTAACGTACGCGGTAGCCGTTCTTCTTCTACCAACGTGTTTATTGATGGTGAGCGTGCAATTGGTACACAAAACATTCCTCAGCAAGCTGTAGAACAAATTAGTGTTGTATTAGGAGGTTTACCTGCGCAGTATGGTGACGTAACAGGTGGTGTAATTTCTGTAACAACCCGCGGTCCCCAACCAAAATTCTTTGGTGGTATCGAAGCCATCTCTTCTCAGCTTACAGATAAATACGGATATAACTTTTTAGGTTTTAGCTTAGGCGGTCCTATCTTAAACAAAAAAGATTCGGCCGGTAAAAACGAGCGCCCTATTTTAGGTTTCTTTTTAGGTGGTGAGGTTGTTTATCAAAAAGACCCTTCGCCATGGGCTAACGGTATTAAACAGGTTAATAAAGATAAGCTCGCTAAGTTAGAAGCAAACCCTTTACAATACAATCCGCTTAACAGCACTTATTATCTTTCTTCTGCTTATGTTAATAACAGCGATATGTATACTTCGGCTGTAAGGCCCAACGTAGCTTCTAAATCTATTCGCCTAAGCCCAAAAATTGATTTTGCCCCAACTCCTAACTTAAACATTACATTAGGCGGTTCGTGGGATTATAACAATTACCACAGTTTTATTTACGAATACGCATTATTAAACAGCCAGCACAACCCGCAAATTATTGAAAACACTATGCGCGGTTATATTCGTTTAACACAAAAATTCGGCCCTTCAAGTTCTACCGAACAGGAAAAATCACAATCTTTATTTAAACGCGCTTTCTTTACGGTACAGGCAGGTTACCAGAGATATAAATATACACAACAGGACGAGCAGTTTAAAGACAGGTATTTTGATTACGGATATGTTGGCCAATTTAATGAATACCGTGCTAACCATTATGCTCAAGTGGGCGCAGTAAAAGTAGGTGATACAGCGTATACTAACGTGTATACTTTTCTTGGAAATTTCGATACTTTAGTAACATTTAGCCCGGGCACTACAAATCCATTAACTGCAAATTACACCACCCAGTTAATGAATAGTTATGCAAATTCCGGTGTACACGTTTCTGATTTCACTCAGATTTATCAAAACAATGGTTTGCGTAACGGGGATGTTCCGCAAAACGTACATTCACTTTGGTACAACACAGGCCGTGCTTACGGTGGGTATGACGTTAGAGAAAACAGCATTTTCCGTGTTACCTCAAACTTCTCGGCCGATATTAAAAACCACGCGATTATGATAGGGGTTGAGTTTGACCAGCGTAACGAGCGTGGTTATTCGGTTGGAACACGTAGCCTTTGGGGAAACATGCGTCAATTAGCCAATCAGCATAATCAAAGTTTATCTACGGATAGCGCAAGCGCAGCAACTAATTATTCTGCTCCAGGTGCGTTTACCGGCACCGGCGTTTACTATAACGCGGATGGAACAATTAGTTCAACTCCTCAGAGCACTGTAGGTGTAATTGGTTATCCTGTAAAATATGATACCGCGGCGCAATCAGTTTTTTCTAAAAATGTATACGACCAGATTATGGGAATCCATAGCGGTATGTCAACACAATATATAAATATTGATCAATACGAGCCTTCTAAATTTAATATGGGCATGTTCTCTCCGGATGAGTTATTGAATGGCGGTGCAGGAATAGTAAATGCGTGGGGATACGATTATACCGGAAAAAAGTTATCTGGCTCGGGTAAAGCAAGTTTCAACGATTTCATAAATAAATTTCATATGGATAAATTTAACGACACTATTCACGATAGGTTGTTAGGTGCTTTCAGGCCTATTTACATGGCAGGTTATATTCAGGATAAATTTGACTTTAAAGACATTAAATTTAACGTGGGTTTGCGTATTGATAGGTACGATGCAAACCAAATGGTTTTAAAAGATAAATATCTTTTAAAAGAAGCTTTCCACGTGTCAGACCTTACGGGCCCGTATGCTTCTCAGGTTCCTTCAAGTATACCAAGTACTGCAGTGGTTTACGTAGCTGATAATAATTCATCTACAAAAAGCCTTGTAGGTTATCGCGATGGCGACAATTGGTATGATGCAGCAGGTAACGCAATCTCTGATCCAAAAATTATTGCAGAAGCAGGTAATGGCCAGGCACAGCCTTGGTTGGTTAATCCTTCCGATCATAAGCCTTACGAGAACGCTGCCTTTACTGCTTATAAGCCTCAAATTAATGTAATGCCACGTGTGGCGTTTTCATTCCCTATTTCAGACGTGGCTAACTTTTTTGCCCACTATGATATCTTAACACAACGTCCTTCTTCGGGCCTAAATCGTATGGACCCAAAAGGTTATTACTTTATGTCTGCTAATCAAGGTGGTGTTTTATCTAATCCGAATTTAAAACCCGAAAAAGTAATTGATTACGAATTAGGCTTTAGCCAAATATTAAACGAAAAGAAAAACGCGGCATTAAAAATTACAGCGTTCTATCGTGAAATGCGCAACCTGCAACAAATTACCCGTGTTAATCAGGCCTACCCATTGTCTTATCTTACTTATGGTAATATCGACTTTTCTACTGTAAAAGGTTTCTCGGCCGAGTTTCAATTACGTCGCACCGGTGGTGTTCAGTTCTCTGCTAACTATACGATGCAGTTTGCCGAAGGTTCAGGTTCTAACGCCAACGGAGGATATAACCTTGCAAGTACAAGCCAACCTAACTTACGTGTAATTACTCCGCTTGATTTTGACCAACGCCATACATTAACTGCTAATTTTGATTACCGTTTTGGTGCCGGCAAAGATTATCGCGGGCCTCAAACAACCTTTAGAGAAGGTGGTAAAACATGGCGCTGGCTGGAAGATTTTGGATTTAACTTTGTTAGCCGTTTAGGTTCGGGTACCCCATACACACGCAGATACCCACCTGCACCGGATGAAGAATTCGGACAAAACATCTCCCAGTTTATTTACGGAGACCTTAACGGTTCGCGTTTCCCATGGCAGTTTCGTACCGATTTACGTGTAGATAAAAACTTCTCTCTTACTTTTGGTAAAGCCGATTCTGAAAACAAACGTACTACCAACCTAAATATTTACTTCCAGATATTAAACCTGTTTAATACTAAAAACGTTATCAACGTGCACAATTTTACAGGTAGCCCAACAGACGACGGGTATTTGGCCTCTAACTTTGGTTTAAATGAAATAAACCAAAAAAACACACAGGGAGCTGCTTACGCAACTGCGTTCCAGGACCAGTATAATGCAAAATTAAATGATGGCCGCTATTACAGCTTGCCGCGCCAGTTCCGTATCGGTTTACAATTTGATTTTTAATTCTAAGAAGTAATAAAGAAATTTAAAATACGCCACATGAAATGCCCATGTAACAACAATATAAAAACAAAAAAACATAGCATGGGCATACCATGTGCCAAATTAAAATATTAAAATACGCCACATGAAATGCACATGTAATAAGAACATACAAACGAAAAAACATAGCATGGGCATACCATGTGCCAAATTAAAATATTAAAATACGCCACATGAAAGCAACGATGTACAAATCAATTCTACTTATGTTCTCTCTGAGCATCTGTGTTAGCACACAAGCCAAAGAAAACGCAAACGTACCCGACGAACTTGGAGGACAAGGTCACCGCGAGGGTCACGACGGACAAATTCTTACCGGATGTATTGCAGGTAAAACACAAACCGAATTAAAATTAAACAACGTGCGTACGCGTATCTTAACAGATGGCGATATGTGGTGGGATTTGGCAAACGCAAAATACGAAGTTCCTAAAGGAAGTAACTCGATGGCGCAATTTGCAGGTTCGCTTTGGTTTGGTGGATATCATAACGGAGCTTTGCGTATTTCTGCAATGACGTATCGTCAAAACGGAGTTGACTTTTGGCCCGGCCCTTTAAACCCTGCTGATCAAAGCGCCGACCCAACAACATGTACACAGTATGACAGGCATTATACTTTTAACAGAGCAGATGTAGATAATTTTTATGCATATTGGAAACAGTATGGCTCTGCAAGCCCAAGCACGCCAAACTGGATAAAAGATTATCCCGGCAACTACGATTACGGAATTTGGTCAACGATATCTGATAATTCAACGTTGATTACCTCGGCCGGAGCCCCGCTTACAATTAACTACTTAGCGCCTTATTATGATAATAACGGTGATGGCAACTATAATTTTTCTGATGGAGATTACCCTAATTATAATGTTTCGGGAGCTCATGTAAACAGAGGTGAGTGCGTTCGTAAATTATTTGGCGACCAAACCGTGTTCTGGGTGTTTAACGATAAAGGAGCAAAACATAGCGAAACAGGCGGCGCATCAATTGGTGTTGAAATTCGCGCACAAGCTTTTGAATTTGCCACGGGCGATGAATTAAACTCAATGAGTTTTTATAACTACGAGGTTATTAACTGGAGTTCGGATGTTTTAGACAGCACGTATTTTACAGTATGGGATGATTGCGACTTGGGTAATTATCAGGATGACTATATTGGTTGCGATGTAAAACGTGGTTTAGGCTACCAATACAATGGCGATAATTATGATGAAGATGGCGGCGGATTAACAGGTTACCACGATAAATTACCCGCTCTTGGTTGCGACTTTTTTCAGGGCCCTTATGCAGACTTAGGCGATAAAATAGATAATGATAGAGATAGTTGCATTGACTGTTCGTGGCCAATTGGAAGCGACGGAAGACCTTGCCATACGTGTGCTCCAATACCGGATAATGTTTTGCCTGAGCAAATTATCATGAGCCGTTTTACTTATTACACAAACACCGGCGATCCGCAAACAGGTAACCCCAGCCAAAACGCACCTCAACAATATTATAACTTCATGAATGGAAAATGGAGAAACAATACAAAGATGACTTATGGTGGTAGCGGCCTAACACAAACCAATCAACAATGCAGTTTCTTATTTCCGGGAATATCTGACCCTTACGGATGGGGTCTTGGATATCAGCCTGGTGCTGCTCCCATTCCAGCGGGAAATTTTGGCGCAAAAGGATGGACTCAAAAACAAGGCAATGTTGTAAAAGCAGATATGCGTTTTTTACAATCTTGCGGTAAGTTTACACTTAAACCGGGTGCGGTTAACTATGTTACTTACGGTATGCCTTTTGCACGTTCAAACTCGGCCGATAACGAAGCGCCAATTCCATTATTACAAACAGCCGATGATAAAGCGCAGGCACTTTTTGATAATTGCTTTAAAGTATTGGATGGCCCTGATGCGCCGGATTTAACGGTTCAGGAAATAAGCAATCAGTTACTATTTACTATCAGCAATAACCCTTACGTAAGTAATAACTACGAAGCTAAACGTTATCAGGAAGCAGATCCTACCATTCAACCTGTAGGTTCAATTCCAAATCCCGATCAGCTTTACCGTTTTCAGGGATACATGATTTATCAATTAAAAGACGAAACAGTAAGCCCAAGCGATTTATACAATACAGATAAAGCCCGCCTTGTCTTTCAGTGCGACATTAAAGACGGAGTGAAACAACTTATTAATTATAACGGAGACCCTACCTTAGGAACTGTACCTCAATTAATGGTTAGCGGTGCCAATGCAGGCATACAAAATTCATTTGTAATTAGTCAGGATAAATTTGCTTCGGCCGATCCAAGAATGGTAAACTTTAAAAATTACTATTTCATGGCCATATCTTATGCCTATAATAATTATCTTACGTATGTGCCGGATGTAGCCCCAACTGCGGGTTATGATACTACGGGTGGAATTCACGTTGTATTTAATGATCCTACGTCAGGTGATTTAAACGGACAAAAGAAACCTTTCCTTGCGGGTCGCAAAAACATAAAAGTTTACACGGGTATTCCTCACGATCCAACTCCTGAATCATACGGAAGCGTAATGAATTCAAGCTACGGAATCGGCCCAATGATTACACGTATTGAAGGACAGGGTAACGGAGGTTTTGCATTGGATTTAACAGACCAGTCAATCAGTGATATTTTTAATCCCGTTAATAATAACCGTGCTCAAAAACTTACCTATATCGGTAACCGTGGCCCTTTAGGTGTTAAAGTTACTGACCCTTTACGTGTGGTAAAAGGTGATTTTACAATTAAATTTATTGGCGCTACAAAAGTAAAAGTAGGAACTGATAGTTTATGGCAATATTTTGGTAATGCGCCGTCACCCAGTGCTGCTACGTTAGATACCGGAAAAATAAAAGCTACAGGTGCCATGAGATGGTACATGACGGGAACGTATACAGATGTTAGTGGTAATACAGTAACTAAATCATGGCTGTCAGATGAAGCGATTAATCTTGGGCAGGAAAAAATAATTACCGGCAACAGTAATGAGCCATTAGGTTTTTCGGTAACTATAAGGCAGGTTTCAGATCCGCAAATGACTGCCAAAGTGCAATCATTAGGATCAGGGACTCAGGCCGGAGCCGCGCAATCCACCGACCTTATTGAATCTTCTATTAGTTATGCTAATACTTCAGATCCTTGGTTATCAAAAGGTGGCTTGCAGGATCAAGACGGAAGTTTAACAAGGGATTGGATATTATCAGGAGGTTCGGCCGGAGATGTTGTTGGAAGATATGGGCCGGGTCTTACCAAATCTTATTTTGCAGATGCTGAAGGAACTTGGGAAAAGGTAGTTAGCGGAACTTGGGCACCTTTCAGGTTTGTTAAGATGGGATACAATGATTGGTCTCCGGGTTATATTAACCAGGCTTATCCTAAACAAACAAATCCCGACAACTATGCAGATACCCGCTTATTAAGCAGTGTGGATGTTGTTTATACCAATGACCAAAGTAAATGGACCCATTGCCCGGTGATAGATATGAATCCTGCAATAAATCTGGCTACAAGTCTTCCTTATAAATGGCAATTGCGTCATGCGGTTTCTGTTGATAAAGCCGGCGTAGCTCTTGGTGCCGGTGCTGATCCTGTTGCTGATAGCAGTATGAGCTGGTTTCCGGGATATGCAATTAATCTTGAAACAGGTGAGCGTTTGAATATAATTTTTGCCGAGAACTCTGCCGATATAACAAATCACGGAAATGATATGATGTGGAATCCAACAAAAACAGTGCTTGATAATACGGGCAAGGTTATAAACGGAGGCATGCACTATATATATGTTTTAGGGCATAATGCCGACGGAAATGATACACTTGGTGGAGAAGTTATACCTTGCGATGTAAGAAGATATGACCAAGGTTTAAGCGCTTATAAAATGTTAAAAGGATTGAACTCATGGGCTTATGATTTTAACCAAATGGGTTCGGCCGGCACTAAGGCGTCTAAGATAAGTTTGTTAGCAGAGTTATGGAAAGACATTATGTGGGTAAATATTCCAATTCCTACAACGTCATTAAATAAGCCGTCTGATATTACAGGTGATGTTAAGATTAAAATACGTGTAAGCAAACCTTACCGCTATGGCTTATCCACACTTACATCGCCTGCCAACACAAGTAAAACGGGATCTAACTCCAGCATTGCATTAACAATGACGACGACACCTATTAACAGTAATGCGGTTGCTAATATTCCCGTGGATGTGCTGGGCATTTCGGCTAATGGTAATTTTCCGATGTATACTTTTAATACAAACGACCTTGCTCCAAAGTCCTACGATTCAAAAGTTGCTAAAGATGCGCTTGCGAAAATTAATGTGGTGCCTAATCCGTACTATGGCCACAGCGCGTATGAAAAAACAAGGATCGATAATATTATTAAAATTATAAATCTACCGGTAAAATGTAAGATTCGTATTTATACACTTGCGGGAACCTTGATTCGCACGCTTGAAAAAGATAACGATCAAACGTACATTACCTGGGATTTAAAAAATGATAAAAACGTAACCGTAGCCAGCGGCCTTTACATCATGCATATTGATGCACCGGGTATTGGTGAGCGCATTATTAAATGGTTTGGAGTTTTGCGTCCATACGACTTACAATCCTATTAACAACAAAGAAAAACAGAAACATGAAAATAATTCTAAAGCAAATAGTATCCGGCGCCCTTCTTACAGGTGTACTAGCTACATCTACCGTTGGGTTTGCAGGAAACCCAGACCGTGCAGGTTCTGCCGGTGCACAGGAGTTGCTTATTAATCCCTTTGCCCGCTCGAGCGGATGGGGAGGCGCAAATTCTTCGCGTGCACGCGGATTAGAATCTATGTTTTTAAACGTGGCGGGCCTTGCCTTCACTAAAAAAACAGAAGTTGTTTTTGCACGCACAGCCTGGTTAGGCGGTAGCGGAATAAACATTAACAACTTTGGTTTCTCGCAACGCGTGGGCGAAACAGGAGCGATAGGCGTAAATGTAATGGCGCTGAATGCCGGAAACATTCCTGTTACAACAGTTGATAATCCAGAAGGCGGTTTAGGAACATTTAATCCTTCTTTCATCAACATCGGGTTATCGTACGCAAAAGGTTTCTCTGATAATATTTACGGAGGAGCAACTATTCGTATCATTCAGGAACAAATATCAAACGTGCAGGCAAAAGGTGTTGCCATTGATGCAGGTATTCAATACCACACCGGTAAATATGATCAAATTCACTTTGGTATATCTTTACGCAACGTAGGCCCTAAAATGAGCTACCGCGGCGATGGTTTATCTTTTGAAGCAAACGTATTAAACGGAAATCAATACAACAACACCATCAACGGTTATACCGCAACTTTCGAAAACCGTTCGGCAGCTTTTGAATTACCTTCTTTAGTAAACATAGGCGGTGCGTATGATTTTTATCTTACCAAAGATTCGAGCGGACTTTTAAAAGACCACCGCATAACTGTGGCGGCTAACTTTACTTCTAACTCGTTTACAAACGACCAGTACATATTGGGGCTTGAGTATGGCTTCAGCAAATACTTAATGGTGCGCGGAGGTTATATTTACGAAAACGGAATTACTAAAGAAGCTACACGCAAAACAGCGTATACCGGCCCAACCATGGGAATAACTTTAGAATTACCTTTTGGTAAAGACAAACAATCAAGCTTTGGTTTGGATTATTCTTACAGATTTACCAATCCGTTTAGCGGAACACATTGTATAGGTGCCCGCATAAACTTGTAATAGTTTAAGATTTTTTTATCTTTGTATACGAAAGACCCTCCGATTGTCGGGGGGTTTTTTCAATTTTAAAATCAGCAGATATGTCGCAACAGATATCCTATTTTACAGAAGAAGGCTTAAAAAAACTTCAGGAAGAAGTACATTATCTTAAAACAAAAGAAAGAGCCAATGTAATACGCGCCATAGCCGAGGCACGCGATAAGGGCGACTTATCCGAGAATGCAGAGTATGATGCGGCACGCGAAGCGCAAGGCCTTTTAGAGGCACGTATTGCCAAGCTGGACGACACTCTTTCTACAGCACGCCTTGTTGACGCATCTCAGGTTGATACTTCTAAAGTTTCTATACTTACCAAAGTAAAAATTAAGAATCTTAAAAATAATCAAACGGTACAATATACTATCGTAACGCAAAGCGAGGCTAATTTAAAAGAAGGAAAAATATCTATCGATTCTCCAATAGGAAAAGGACTGATGGGAAAAAAAGTTGGCGATAAAGTGGAAATCATGGTTCCGGCCGGCACTATTCCTTTTCAGATTGTGGAAATCACAAAATAATACAGAGGCAAAACAGGCAGGATGTAAATAAGCATGATTTGATTTGCTCTGTATGATACCATAACGAATTTTAATTATTAACCTGAATGGTATAATGCCAAGCATCTTCTCTAAAATAATTGCCGGAGAAATTCCATGCTATAAAGTAGCCGAAAACAAACACTGTCTTGCTTTTTTAGACATCAATCCGCTTAAAGAAGGCCACGTTCTTTGTGTTCCAAAAAAAGAGGAAGATGATTTATTTGATTTGGATGATGAAAATTATAATCAGCTTTTGACTTTTGCCAAACAAGTAGCTGTTGCCACAAAAAAAGTTATTTCTTGTAAACGCATAAGTGTAATTGTTCTGGGATTTGAAGTGCCGCACGCGCACATACATTTAATTCCAATAAACAATGAAGCAGAGGCAAGTTTTAAAAATCCCAAAATAAAATTTACAAAAGAAGAGTTTGAGCAAACGCGCCAAAAAATGGCTCAGTCGTTTGTTACATTATTTGGCGCTTCGGCCTGAGGGGCGGCAATTGTTTCTTTTACTTCATCCGCTTTAAAATATTTTTTTTGCCAGATTAAAATCATGAGCACACCCGTTGTTATAGAAGCGTCGGCTAAATTAAACACAGGCCTGAAGAAAATAAAATGCTCGCTGCCCCAAATGGGCATCCAATCGGGAAATCTTCCTTCGGCAACAGGAAAATAAAACATATCTACCACACGGCCGTGTAAAAAAGTTTCGTACCCACCTTCGGGTGGCATAAATATAGCAGGCCCCATGGCGCTGTCGGTAAAACACAATCCGTAAAACATACTGTCTAAAATATTGCCAACTGCTCCTGCAAAAATAAAACCAATAGCCGCTACATAGCCGGGATGCATTTGCTTTTTAATAATATCACGCAAATACCAAACACCAAAAGCCGCCGCACCGATTCTGAATAAACTTAAAATCAGTTTTCCCCAGGTGCCGCCAAACTCATAGCCAAAAGCCATGCCCGCGTTTTCGGTAAAATGAATTTTAAACCAAGAAAAAAAAGAATGCTCTTCGCCCAAATAAAAATGCGTCTTCACGTAAATTTTTATGAATTGGTCGGCCAGTAAAACCCCAAATATTACGGCTAATGCTATCTTTAAACGTTTGTTCATGTAAGAAACGCAAAGATAGGATTTATTGCGTGTGATAAAACTACCTGTAAACGTTTTTATAGCTAAGTTTGTGCAATGACCAATGAAGAACTGCTTGAAATTGCCCTGAAAGCCAGCTTAAAAGCCGGCGATAAAATTATGGAGGTATATGCCAAGCCTTTTAAGGTTAATTATAAAGAAGATGACAGCCCCGTTACCGAGGCCGACCGTAAAGCCAGTAAAATAATTGTAGCTGATTTAGAAAGGACACAAATTCCTGTTATATCCGAAGAAGAAAATATTCCGCCCTACGAAGAACGTAAAAACTATAAACGACTTTGGTTGGTAGATCCGCTTGACGGCACCAAAGAATTTGTAAAGAAAAACGGGGAGTTTAGTGTTAACATCGGACTGATAGAAAATAATTTTCCTTTGTTGGGCGTGGTTTATATGCCGGTGCTTAAAGAAATTTATTTTGCGGCGCCATCTATCGGCTCGTATAAGATGAGTCACGATATTTTAACGCAGCACCGCATCGAAGAATTTTCACTCGAACAATTTATTGCGCACGCAAAAAAATTACCCTTGCAAAAACCGCATAAATATACGGTTGTAGCAAGTCGATCGCATCTAAGCAAGGAAACCTTTGCCCATTTACAAAACTTAAAATACGAAAAAGGTGAAACGGATATTATTTACAGCGGCAGTTCGGTAAAAATGTGCTGGGTTGCAGAAGGCAGAGCGCATCAGTATCCGCGCTTTGGCCGTACTATGGAGTGGGATACTGCAGCCGGACAAGCAGTAGTTGAAAACGCGGGCGGCACATTCCTAAACTTTGAAACTAAAAAGCGCCTGGATTATAATAAGATTGAGTTGGGAAACCCCGAATTTATCGCTTTATCAGAATAAAAAATCTATAGCGTTTATACGGCTACTCTTTTCTCCACCAAAAAAACCTCTGCGTCTTCTTGGCTGTTTTCTCTGCGGTTTTAGCTGTTTTATTGAAGTTTTTAATTGAAAGAAATAATATGTAACTTTATTTTCTCAAAAAAATAAGCATGAAGAAAATCCTATCCCTTTTCTTGCTGTTAAGTTCTTTGTGCGTTTTTTCGCAGCAGGAATTCAGCTCATTTTGTAATACGGGCCATGGTGGCGCCACCACTTTTGCAACCGACTATCAGGCAACCGGAATCAATCCTTCCAATTTAGGATGGCTGCCAAAATATCCCGACAAGAAAGTAACAATGGGTTTTATGGAGTTTACAGGCTCTGTTTATTCGGATTCATTGCGAAAAGATAATTTGCGCAACTCGATGGTTGATTTAATTACAGGCAATAATACCGGTATGAGCTATGCCGCTAAAATTCAGGCGGTAAATAATTTTACACAAAGCGGCTTTACCATGAATGCCGATTTTGGTTCTTTCGGTATTGCAGTTAATACAAAAATTGCAGGAGGTTTTGCTTTTCGTATTAACGACCATTTTCAATGGTACAGCAAACTGGGTTCGCAGGCGGCAAACTTAATTTTTTTAGGAAACACATCTAGTCTTTTCGATCAGCTTACTATTCAGGTAGGCACGGGCTCTTCGGCTACGACTCAAACAATATCTAATCATCCCAACTTAAGCGCCGATACAGCCGCAATGGTAGTTAAAGGAACAAGCACCTCGCCTTTACTTATGTCTAAAATTTTAGAAGGCAGTAAAATGACCTTAACCTGGTACCGCGATTACAATCTTTCTTACGGACGAAAAATTGTGGGCATAGACAGCGTGTTTGCATGGTACGGAGGCATAGGATTAAAATATATTCAGGGAATGGCGATGGTTGATATTACATCGCAAAAAGATGCAAATGGCGTTGCGCATTTATCGGGCTTCAGCTCTTTGAGTCCCGCATTCGGAGTTAATTATGGTGCTGCTGTAGCTCAGGCAAATCAAGTTATTGGCTCGGGCTTTCCTCCAAAATCAGTAGGCAGCGGTTTTGGTTTTGATTTTGGAACCAGCATAATTATAAAAGGAAAATTAAAAATAGGCGCGTCCATAATAAATATCGGCTCTATAAACTGGACCGGAAACGTGTACCAGATGAAAGATACATTGATGGTTAATCTTACTACAAAAGGAGTAGAGAGTTTTAATTTATTCAGTCAGCTAAAAAATATGTTAGGCCCTAACGGCATGTTTAAAGTTACGGGTAATCAAACGTATCACACGCAATTACCGGGGATGGTTAGGGCAGGCGCGAGTATTTTATTGGGAAGAAAAGCTGAGGTGGGCGTTGATTTTATTATTCCTACCAACACTACAATTCCCGGAAGTTATACAAACCCTATTATAGGTTTGGGTGGAGATTTTATGCCTGTTAAATGGCTAAGGCTGCAAGGTGGTTTTATTACCGGAGGAAATTATCCTTTTCAAATTCCGATGGGAATTATTTTTGTTGGCAACGGTGGTTCGTACGAAGCAGGTATTGCTTCTCGTGATGCAATTACTTTTTTTACACAACATGGGCCTACAATTTCTTTGAGTACCGGGTTTATTAGGATGAGGTTTTAATTAAATCTTGATTCCATAAACCAATTTAACGGCTAAATTATCTAAAGCATTTTGTTTTTGATAAGAACCGTAGCGATAAAAAGCACCCAGGCCAAAAGTGGAAATGCCACTTTTTATAAGGTGTAAAAGTCTAAATCCACTTTCAAAATAACCTTTTTCTAAACTGTTAATGGGAATATTATAAAGGCTGCTTGCATGCTCTAAACTTGCGATACCCATATTGTGCACCAATTCAAACTCGGGGTTAAATTTTTTTCGCAGCTTTAAAAAACGCCCGATGTTGTGATTGATGAAAATTGCCGCGTATTGGCTCGATGCAAATTCGTTAAGCGCCATCGTTTCAAACGTATTGCTTGCCGAAATATTAAATTTGCCCCATAAGGAACCTTTGTTGTTGTATAACATGGTGTACGGAATATTTCCAAAAACTTTTCCGGCAGCCACTTGCACACGCGTTGTACCAATGGTTTTAAAAGTTTTAGATAAATCCAGTTTCATATCTATTTTCCAATAATCAAAATCGCCCGGCAAATTAAAATAGGTTTGATTAAAGCCTTTGGCAATATTTATAAACAGCACCGGGTAATCGCTGCCAAAAGAAATTTTGCTGCGCAGTGTTTGAAGGAATTTTTCTTTATACAAAAATTTTAATTGCATTCCCGCTTCATTAAAATTAAATGTGTCTTTTAATAAAGTGGTACCATCCGCCGCAGGTATTCCAAATTGCGTGCTTCCAAAACGTTGCTGATGGTTTACATATACGTTGGCCTTAAAATATTTAAGTGCCCTAAAACTTAATGAAGTTTGATATTTGGTAATTTTATCGAATACCGAAACGTATGCATCGCGGTATAACTCGGACGAGTTAAGCGTGCGTATGTTTTCAAAAAAGCTTGTGCCTCCCGATTCAACAAGGTCTTTTTCGTAAGCAGCATTAAAGGCCAATTCTTTTTTTCTCCAAAGTACAAGCGAAAAATCTCCTCCATATTTCCATGCCTTATCTCCAAATCCGTAGCCCGCATAACCGCCCATGCAAAACACTTTACTGAATTTTTGATTGGTATGTAAGCCCGCGCCCAGTCGTATATACTCATAATCGTTGGCTCTTATAATTTTATCCAGATTCAAATCAAAAATCCCCATGGGCAGTTTATTATTAAACAGCGCTTCTAAAAACAAAACTTTTTTATCCAAATTTTGAGCCTTGCCAATGCTGTCTATTTTTTCGTAGGTTTTTTTCTCGCGCTTATCAAGTGTATCGTTGCGGTATTTATTCCAAAAAACTTCATCCTGCCGGTCTGCATTTTTATCAATTTCAACTTCTACTTCGCTGAATTGCCTTTTCTTTAGCTCCGGGTTAAGCACAATATCTTTTATGTAAGAACGGCTTACCGCTTTCATATTTGCTTTTTTGGTAGGATCTTTTTTGCTGCTAACGGTTGCATTTTTCCAAACCCAATCGGTATTTAATTGCACCGGAAACCATTGTTTCCCTTCCATAAACTCATACTTCTGCTGCACTTTAATGCTAAGCGTATAATTGTCCGGCCGGTCGGGCTCAGCAATAACGTTTTGGATAGCGTATCCGTTTGTATTGATATATAAAACGCCCTTCAATCCGCTAAAATTTTTATTTTTTTTAGGCTTAAACGAAATTACAAAAACAGTATCGGCCCCCGAGTATAGGGTGTCTTCCAACAGGAAAAAATATTTCCGCGTACTGCCATCGCTTAGCGGGTTCAAATACTTTTCATCTACCACTTTAATAAAATCATCATAAAAACTAAACGATTGCATTTGGGTAGCCATTAATGCAAAAGGAGAATTTTTAAAACCCGAAACACGCGAAGCCATTACGGTTTCTTTATTATTGTTTGGATGTAGAAATCTTCTTGCCGTTATCGATTCAATTAAAAATAAATGTTGTTTCTTAAAAAATTTAGCGATACCCGAAAGCGTTGTGTCCTCTACCGAAACGCTGTCGATGCTAGCCGACATATCCGCGGTAACAAAAAATTTATTGTAACTAGTATAAGTAAACGAGTGCATTTTTTCGGGATTATTTTTATCCCTATTCTTAGTAGCAGTTTTTATGATACGATGCGCGGGATTTTCGCCGGCAATAACCGTAATAGCGTTTAACTGTATACCGGTAGATTTTAATTTAACCAGAATTTTTTCAGGCTCCTTAATTTCACTAAGCAAAATGGTTTGTGGCTGGTAACCCAAATAAGAAATTACCAAAGCAGGCGTGCCCGCACCGGGTGGAATGTTAATTTCAAACTTACCGTCAATATCGGTAAGCGTGCCAATTTGTGAATTTTTAATCAGGATGCTTACAAAGGGCAACGATTGGCCGTTTGTTGCATCAATGATTTTACCTCTTAAAGTTTGTGCTTTAGAAAATGCAAAAGCCATTAATAACAAGGCTGTTACAAAAACTCGTTTTCTATTTGGTAAAAGTAGCCTCAAAATATCGAGTAAACTTACATATTTAAGAGGGGAATTCAATGAGACCCTTCCGAAAATTATTCGTAATATTGTAGTTATTAATTTGTTATGGAAAAAGTTGCATTAATTACAGGAATTACGGGCCAGGATGGGGCGTATTTAGCCGAACTTTTATTAAAAAAAGGATACGTGGTGCACGGCTTAAAGCGCCGCAGCTCTCTCTTTAATACGGATAGGATTGACCATTTGTATCAGGATTATCACGAAAAAGGCGTGAAATTTTTTCTGCATTACGGAGATTTAACCGACTCAACCAACCTCATTCGCATTGTTAGCGAAATTAGGCCGGACGAAATATATAACCTTGCTGCACAATCGCATGTAAAGGTAAGTTTCGAAACTCCTGAGTACACAGCAAATGCCGATGCAATTGGCACCTTAAGAATTTTAGAAGCCATTCGTATTTTAAAAATCGAGAAAACAACACGTTTTTATCAAGCCTCTACCTCAGAAATGTATGGTAAGGTGCAGGAAGTGCCGCAAAAAGAAACTACGCCTTTTTATCCGCGTAGCCCTTACGGCGTTGCAAAACTATATGCATTTTGGATTACCAAAAATTACCGCGAAGCTTATGGCATGTTTGCCGCCAACGGTATTTTATTTAATCACGAAAGCCCTTTGCGCGGCGAAACTTTTGTTACGCGCAAAATCACAAGAGCTGTTGCTAAAATCAGCCTCGACCTGCAGCAAAAATTATTTATTGGAAATTTAGATTCAGAACGCGATTGGGGTCATGCCAAAGATTATGTAGAGGGCATGTGGCGTATTTTGCAACACAGCGAAGCAGATGACTTTATTTTAGCCACCAACAAAAAAATATCGGTACGCGCCTTTATAGAAATGGCGTTTAAGGAAGTGGGCATAGAGCTGGAGTGGAAGGGAAAGGATGTTGAAGAAAAAGGCATGGATAAAAAAACAGGTAAGGTTTTGGTAGAAGTGGATCCAAAATATTTCCGTCCTTCCGAAGTAGAATTATTGATTGGTGATTATAGTAAAGCCAAACAAAAATTAGGATGGGAGCCCACACATACGGTAGAACAGCTTTGCAAAGAAATGGTTCAAGCAGACATAGAATTATTTAAACGTGATCAATTACTATCGCAACACGGACATAAAGTAATTAGCCAAAGCGAGTAAGAAATTTAAAATTTATAAGTTAAAATTGAAAAAGGACTCGAAGATATATATTGCGGGGCATGGGGGAATGGTTGGCAGTGCGCTTGAAAGAAACCTGCGCGCTCACGGATTTGAAAATATTGTGTATCGAACAAGGAAAGAACTTGATTTGTGTGTGCAACAAAACGTAAACGATTTTTTTGCTAAAGAAAAACCCGAATTTGTTTTTTTAGCTGCGGCTAAAGTTGGCGGGATACATGCTAATAATACGTACCGCGCCGATTTTATTTACGAAAATTTAATGGTGCAGAATAATGTGATACACGCTGCCTATAAACACGAGGTAAAAAAATTGATGTTCCTAGGCTCCTCCTGTATTTACCCCAAGCTTGCGCCACAGCCTTTAAAAGAAGAATATCTTTTAACAGGGGCTTTAGAATACACCAATGAGCCTTACGCCATTGCAAAAATTGCGGGTATAAAAATGTGCGAGTCGTATCATTTGCAATACGGTTGTGATTTTATTTCGGTGATGCCAACTAATTTATACGGGCCTAATGATAATTATGATTTAAATAATTCGCATGTACTGCCTGCTTTGCTTCGTAAATTTAATGATGCCAAAGAAAATGAATTACCGGCTGTAACAGTTTGGGGCACGGGCTCACCGCGTAGGGAGTTTATGCATGCCGATGATATGGCCGATGCTTGTGTTTACCTTATGAATAATTATACCGGCGAAAAATTTGTGAACATGGGTGTTGGAAACGACATCAGTATAAAGGAACTTGCGCATTTAATTGCGCAGGTAGTAGGGTATAATGGAGAAATAGTTTTTGATTCTTCCAAACCCGACGGCACTCCGCGCAAATTAATGGATGTTTCGTTTTTACATAGTTTGGGTTGGACACACAAAATAAATTTGGAACAAGGTATTAAAAGTGTGTACGAAGATTTTAAATCGCAAAAGCATATACGTGTTATTTAAGATGATTTTTTTTTTACGACATAAAGTTGTGTTCAGCACTTACATATTCCGTATTTCATGTTTTTTAATTTTTTTTCCATGCCTGCTTAAATCGCAATCACTTCTTTTTCCGGGCGATTATTTTTTTGACGTGCCCAGGCAAAGAGCGATTCTTGCCGATACAGAGCTTATCGTGCATACCTCTATGCAACCCTTTATTTATAAAAAAAGAGTTCCCGATACACTTAAAAAATATGGATATGGCATGGATCCATTTTCAGACAAACTATTTTACGAAAACCTGATTGAGCTGAGGCATACAGATAAATCATCCGGCTACAACCGTAAATTCAACTTAGATATCAATCCGATTTTCAATTTTTCGTATGGAAAAGATATAATCGACACTGCAACTGCCAGGGTCTCGTATAATACTAGAGGAATATGGATACGTGGCGAGTTGGGAAAAAAATTATTTTTCGAAACAGCCTTTATAGAAAACCAATCTTTTATGGAGCGCTATGTTTACAATTGGGCGTTTTATGCAAGTGTAGTTCCCGGACAGGGGCGCTGGAAAAATTTTAAAGGCGGAGGATACGATTATGCTTCTTCGTACGGAGTTTTACATTATGCTGCAAGCAAGAATTTTTTCGTCCGTCTTGGGCATGGTAAACAAAAAATAGGAAACGGATATCGTTCGTTGTTGCTTAGTGATAATGCATTTAATTATCCTTACGTGCAATTTACCGCAAGCTTTTTCAAAAACAAAATTCAGTTTTCTCAAACGTATGCTTTACTAATGAATCTAAACGACGGAGGCTCTAAAACCCCGCCTGGCACCGAGCGAATTTTTCAGAAAAAAGCGGCAACCTTTCAACATCTTAGCTGGCACACCAGTAAATATTTAGACGTGTATTTGTTTCAGGGAACAATTTGGAAAGCAACCGACAGCAGTAACACGATGCATTTGGATCCTTTGTATGCAAACCCGG
This sequence comes from Bacteroidia bacterium, assembly GCA_038214655.1. GTDB lineage: Bacteria > Bacteroidota > Bacteroidia > B-17B0 > Aurantibacillaceae > PALSA-968. The sequence continues at coordinate 64,801 of JBBQRR010000009.1, forward strand.
TGATGTTTACTAACCTCGCAAAATTTGGATTTAATAACGTAAATCATATTCTTGTTGGCGGCGGTTTTGAAGCTAGGCCTTTAAATAAGTTAGCTGTCTATAGTCAGTTTATGTATGACGGAAAGTCGGCTGCCAACGAAGATAATTCTGGATTTCAGGGAGGAATAAAATATTTTGACGCTTTGGGATTAAGAAATTTATTTATGCAAGCCGAGTATAATCGTTTAAATGGATCGGCCTATTATAGCAGCAAATCAGCGCAGGATTATTCACATTATAACCAGGTGCTGACAACCCCAGCCTGGTTGCCGAACGAGTTTGTTGGGATAGTGAGTTATTATTACAAAAAAGTGTTCGTTCAACTTAAAGAAAACTATTTTACTGATAATACTTCAAAAAGAACAACCAGTAATTTTGATGGAAAAATAGGATATTTATTTAATGCACATTATAATATGAATCTTTATGCGGGCTGCACGTTTCGCACTTATGATTTTGGAACAGCAGGAACAAAATTAAGTTTAACGCAAATTTTTTACATAGGATTTAAAACTTCATTGTATAACACGTATCACGACTTTTAATTTAGCAATATGAACGCATTGATATTAGGATTGGTTTTTGTAACAGCATTTTTAGTAGTGCTGTACGCCACGCCTCCACTTATAAAAGTGGCCATTTTGAAAAGGCTTTTTGATGAGCCGGGAGAAAGAAAAATTCACACCCGCGTAGTGCCAACCATTGGAGGCATTATTATTTTTGCCGCTACACTTTTTTCATACAGCCTTTGGTTTGAATTAGATATTTCTAAAGTACGTAATGTGATAGAGCTCCCGCCTATGTATCAGTACATACGCGAGTTTAAATTAGTTGTGGCAACTCTGCTCATGCTCTTCTTTGTTGGAATTAAGGATGATATTATCGGAACCGCGCCTATAAAAAAATTAATTTCGCAGGTACTGGCAGCGTTAATATTAGTATTAGTTGGTAACATTCGCATTACCGGATTGCACGGCATTTTTGAAGTAAATGAAATTCCATATTGGGCAAGTGTGTTTTTGTCGCTCTTTACTTTTATTGTTGTAATTAACGCCTTTAATTTGATTGACGGGGTTGACGGGCTTGCTGCCGGGGTTGGCTTTATAGTTACAATGGTTTTTGGTACCTGGTTTATTTTTGCAGGAGATATTATTCTTGCTTCATTGGCATTTGCATTAGGAGGGTCCTTACTCGGGTTTTTAATTTTTAATTTTAGCCCTGCCAAAATATTTATGGGCGATTCGGGCTCACTTACCATCGGGCTTGTTGCCTGTGTATTAGCCATAAAATTAATTGAGTATCCTATTGATAAATTGCAGGATTTGCAATTGTATTTGTCAAAACCGGTTTTTGTAATTGCCACATTAGTTTATCCGTTGGCAGATACACTACGCGTGTTTACAGTGCGTGCTTCAACCGGAGTTTCTCCTTTTTCGGCCGATAGAAACCACCTGCATCACCGCCTTATCGATTGCGGTTTAAATCATCGTAAAACAGTTATTATAATTTATATTTTTAATTTATTGGTTATTGGTATGTCGGTTGTGTGTTTTAAATTTAATCCAAGCATTGCTTTAGTTGTTGTTGTTGTTTTTGCATTATTATGTACCGGTGTGTTACAACTTGTATACAGGTCAAAAAATAAAACTAAACCTACTTCCTCTGAATAATAGAATTTACATATTTCTTTTTTGTATAGTAACAGGCACCTGCTTTTCTCAAAGCGATGCGCAGGTGGGCTATTTAAATACGGACCTCAATAATTCTATCGATGCGTATTATATTAAATATCCCAGCGCGCGATTTCATTCTTCCATAAAGCCGTATATTCAATTTTCGATGCGCGAGGCCAATGATAGCGCTTTTCATGTGTACAATTACAAAATAAGAAACCATTTTTTGTATAATGATATTCGCTCGGGCCCGCAATACCGGATACGGTATGCCGCGCAATTTTTACCTCAGGTAGATGTACAGGCAGGTTTTGATGTTTTAAGAAACAAAGTTGTTACTGAAACTTCGGGCGGAATGTATTCGCGATTGGATATAAACGATGATTTTTCGGCGGATGTTACGTTTATAGGCGGACAAGTTTCATATCCAAATTTTACCGATACAATCGTTTCCGAATATAAAATCATTCCGGGCCTTGGCAAAGCTTATGGAAGTAATGGTAAATATAATTTTACCAATTTAACCGGACATCTTTCCTATTCACCCATTAAAATCTTAAATTTTCAATTGGGGAAAGATAAAATGTTTATTGGCGAGGGGTACCGCTCTTTGTTGCTTTCTGATATTGCCAACAATTATCCGTATTTTAAAACCACCATTAATATCTGGAAACTGCAGTACTCAGTTTGGTATTCGGCGTTTAAAGATATTTATCAAACAAACGGTATTCAAAATAATTTTCGCAATAAGTACAGCACTTCGCACTATTTAAGTTTTAACGCTACGCCCGATTTTAATATTAGTTTTTTTGAAAACGAAATCTGGCAAGGCACTGACACAAATCGCCACAGAGGTTTCGATCCAAATTATTTAAATCCGATTATTTTTTACCGGCCGGTTGAGTATTCTTTGGGTTCGGGCGATAATGCTTTGATGGGTTTAAACATGTCGTATAAATTTTGGCAGCAATATAAAATATACGGGCAAGCGGTTATCGATGAATTTAATCTTACCGAAATTAGAAAGTTTAATCGTTGGTGGGCCAATAAGCAAGGGTTTCAAATTGGATTTAAACATTTGGATTTGTTCGGTATAAAAAACCTGTCTCTGCAATTAGAGTATAACTACGTAAGGCCTTTTACGTATTCGCATGGCAGCCCGCAGCAAAATTACGCACACTACAATCAACCATTGGCGCATCCTTTTGGCGCTAATTTTGCCGAAGGATACGGAGCCTTGAGTTACAAGCACAAACGCTGGCAAATTGACTTGAAAGGAGATATTGCTACTATCGGTAAAGATACAAGCGGCTCAGCCTTTAGTGTTGGGCAAAACATTTTTTTAAGCTATACCCTGCACGGTAAAGAGTACGGCAATAACATATTACAAGGCAACAAAACACATTTTGCTCAGGGCGAAATAAAGTTTACCTACTTTATAATACCCGGGCTCAATTTACGTTTAGAGGCTGGCTATATCCAACGCTACGCAAGAAGTGATTTTGGATATATGAATCAATCGCCTTATTTTTACTTAGGTATTAAAACGTCGATGTACAATTTTTATAGGGATTTTTAAGTGATATGAAATTATTCAGGGTATTAAAATATATTAAAGGATATTGGTCTTACGCGGGATTAAACATTTTCTTTAATGTTTTATTTTCTATTTTTTCAGTGGTCTCGTTAACACTCGTTATTCCTTTTCTGAACCTTTTGTTTCAAAGCGGTAATGATGATTACCAAAAAATGCTAAATGCGGGCCAACCGGTTTTTTCTTTATCAATTGATTACCTGAAAGGAATTTTTAATTATAAAATGGCGGAACTAATTATAAACTCCGGCAAAGCAGAAGCGCTTTTCTTTATTTGTATCGTGGTGTTTATACTTACGTTCTTTAAAAATCTTTTTCGCTATTTTGCCATGTACTTTTTGGCACCTATCCGCAACGGAGTAGTGCGCGACTTACGTAATAAATTGCTGAAGAAAACGCTTGATCTTCCACTTTCTTATTACAGCAATGAACGCAAAGGAGATATCATGAGCCGCATGACCGCAGATGTTCAGGAAATCGAGTGGAGCATTATGCAAACGCTTGAACTTATTTTTCGCGAGCCGCTAATTATTATTATTTCTTTAATTACCATGATCTCCATCAGCGGATACCTGACGCTATATGTGTTTATGTTTTTACCCGTTGCAGGACTGATTGTTGCCATTATTGGGAAAAGTTTAAAACGCTCGTCGGTACGAAGTAAGGAAATGTTAGGGCGCCTCTTTAATATTATGGAGGAGACACTTGGCGGCTTAAAAATTATTAAAGCGTTTACCGGCGAAAAATATATTCAGAAGAAATTTGAGCGCATCAACCAATCTTTTTATAATCAATCGGTAAGTGTATATCGCAAAACAGATTTAACATCGCCGATAAGTGAAACTGTAGTGGTAGGAATTTTAATGTTGATATTATTTATTGGAGGAAAAATGGTTATTGCTGATGATGGGATTTTAACCGCTGCCGCATTCATAGGCTATTTTGCTATGGCTTCGCAAATTGTCCCCCCAATAAAACAAATCACGCAAGCCTACAACAGTATTCAAAAGGGTCTTGCTTCCGAAGAGCGCATAAATAAAATTTTGGATGCCGAAACGGATATTACGGAGCCCGCAAATCCAACCGAAATAAAAACACTGCTTAACCAAATCGAATTTAAAAATGTTTCTTTCGCATACACCAAAGGAGACTCGGGCTATGTGCTTAAAGATATTAATCTGGTAATTCCTAAAGGGAAAACAGTTGCCCTTGTAGGACAATCAGGTTCAGGTAAAACCACGATGTGCGATATGATTGCGCGTTTTTATGATGCCGATGCAGGAGAGATTTTATTCGACAATCTAAATATTAAAAACACTTCGCTAAAAAGTTTACGCAGCATGTTAGGCATGGTTTCTCAGGAGCCGGTTTTATTTAATGACTCTGTGTTTAATAACATTGCTTTCGGACTTGAAAATATTTCTGAACAACAAGTGATGGAGGCCGCAAAAATTGCAAACGCCCACGATTTTATTATTGCCATGCCCGAAGGCTATCACACAAATATTGGAGATAGGGGAGCGAAGCTAAGCGGCGGTCAGCGCCAGCGCATAAGCATTGCGCGCGCGGTATTAAAAAACCCACCTGTATTAATTTTGGATGAAGCCACTTCTGCTTTAGATAGTGAGAACGAACGCGCGGTGCAGGACGCTCTACAAAAATTAATGTTGAACAGAACAACCGTTGTGATTGCTCACCGATTAACAACAATCATAAACGCCGATGAAATAGTTGTTTTAGACAAAGGAAAAATAATAGAACGCGGCGCACACAAGCAATTACTCGAACAAAAGGGCGCTTACCACAAGCTCTTCGAGATGCAGCAATTAAAATAAACCGCAGAAACCACAAAGCACACCAAGAAAAACAGACCACAGTTTATAGGGAGAAAATTTCTTTGTGTCTTCGCGCCTTTGTGGCAAAAAGGGATAAAACATCGATTTAATATATAATGCTTATCTTTGCCTCAGAATACCTCAGGATTTGCCTTCTCTCACCTCCTTAGCAGATTCAATAAAAAATACAATTAATCAATACAATTTAAAAAATGTCATTCGAAAACTTATCGCTAATAGAGCCGATTTTACGCGCTCTAAAAGCTGAGGGCTATACAACGCCCACACCAATTCAAGCACAATCCATTCCAATCGTTCTTCAAAGAAAAGATTTATTAGGTTGCGCACAAACAGGCACCGGAAAGACCGCCGCCTTTGCTATACCCATTTTACAAATACTACACGCCGAGCAAGTACCACACAACGGCCGTAAACCAATCAGAGCCCTTATCTTAACTCCAACACGTGAGCTAGCCATACAAATTAGCGAAAGCTTTGCAGCTTATGGAAAAAACGTTGGACTAAAACATCTCGTAATTTTTGGCGGTGTTCCGCAAGGCTCACAAGTAAATACATTACGCACCGGCGTTGATATTTTAGTTGCCACGCCCGGCCGCTTACTCGATTTAATGAACCAAGGTTTTATTAATTTACAACAAGTAAAAATGTTTGTATTGGATGAAGCCGACCGCATGTTAGACATGGGCTTTATTAACGATGTAAAAAAAGTAATTCAAAAATTACCTGCTAAAAAGCAAACATTATTTTTCTCGGCCACCATGCCGCCCGAAATACAAAAACTGGCAAACACCATTTTAGTAAATCCAACTAAGGTAGAGGTAACTCCTCCTTCTTCCACAGTAGATAAAATTACGCAGGGTGTTTATTTTGTTGATAAAGCGCAAAAGAAAAATTTACTCATACATATCTTGCAGGACAAAAAAATTGTTTCTGCATTGGTGTTTTCGCGTACCAAACACGGTGCCGATAAAATTGTAAAAGAACTTGTGCGTGGCAACATACACGCCGAAGCAATTCACGGTAACAAATCGCAAAATAACAGACAGCGTGCTTTAAGCAATTTTAAAAGTGGAAAAACACGCGTGTTGGTTGCAACAGATATCGCTGCGCGCGGAATTGACATTGACGAATTATCGCACGTAGTAAATTACGATTTGCCTAACATTCCCGAAACGTATGTGCACCGCATAGGCCGTACCGGCCGCGCGGGCTTAAGCGGAGTTGCACTTTCTTTCTGCGACGCAGAAGAAGTTGCGTACTTAAAAGACATAAACAAAGAAATCGGAAAAGCTGTTCCCATTATAGAAGAACATCCTTTTCAAATGAGCGTAACACCCAATTTAGAAAGCGGACATCACGTTAGGCCAAAAGCTCAACAGGGTAACAGAGGCGGCGGTAATCGCGGCGGTGGTTCTAACAGGCATAATAAAAGCAAACCTGCTTCAACAAGCAAGCCAACTACAAAAGGCGGTGGCAAAAGCAAGTGGTTTGGCGGGAGGTAATTTTCACCGCTAAGGCGCGGAGACGTTAAGATTTTTGCAGAGAGTGAAATTATTTTTACCCTTTGTAAAAAATTATTAGTGAGCTAAAGGAAAGTCTAATTTATTCTTATTTGCTTTGTAGCAGTTATAACAGGAAGGCTTCTCCTTAGAAGAAGATTCCTTTTTAGCGCAGATATGACAGTAATTTTCGGGAAAGTCATCATCTTCGTCATCGTGTTTCCATTCATGATAACAATCTTTGCAGTATGGAACGAGAGGATTAAGTTCTATTGAATTGTTACATCTAATGCAATGCCCTTTGACTTGTGAATCGAAAGTCTTTTTTACGTAGCTATTATCCTTTGTTGTGACTTTTTCAACTGAAACTTTTATTTCTTCACTAATCCTTATCAGGCGACTAGCCTCTTCATAAATCTCCGCAAATAATTTATCAGCGCTTTCTTTTAAGACGTAGATGCCCATTTCATTATTGTTTGCTTGAGAAAATTCATACAAATTCATTGAAGTTATTAGCGCTTCTTTCTCATTCATATAGCGTTTCGCATGCAAGTTCTTACAAAAACTAGTTCTAATACTATTCTTTGATTTAAGCCAATTATTTTCTTCGGGTTGCAATTCATTTTTGCCATAAATTACTCGAATGTCAATTTTAAGACGGTCTTTATCTTCTAGCAATTCTTTTATCCTATCGTTAATTTTGAGATACGGGCTAATAAGAATTAGTCGTTCATTCGCATGTTTTATAATCTGCTCTAAGTGGTAAGAGACGCCAGTTGTATCCAAAAACTTCACCATGCAATTTAATTTGAAGTAAAGGTATAAAAACTAAAGTAAACAAAAAAAGCCCCGCATTGTAGCAGGGCTCTTTTTATTTTATAAAGTAAAATCTATTTCTTCTTCGGAGCAATAATCATAATCATACGCTTACCTTCTAACAATGGCAATTGCTCTGCTTTGCCCCATTCTTCCAGTTCGTTGGCAAAACGCAGTAACAAAATTTCGCCCTGTTCTTTAAAAGCAATCTCGCGACCGCGGAAAAATACAAAGGCTTTTACTTTGGCGCCGTCTTTTAAAAAGTTCATGGCGTGGTTACGCTTAAAATTATAATCGTGCTCATCCGTATGCGGGCCAAAACGAATTTCTTTTACAATAACCCTGCTGGCTTTTGCTTTCGTTTCTTTTTGCTTTTTCTTAAGCTCGTATAAAAACTTTTTGTAATCAATTACTTTACAAACGGGCGGGTCAATTTGCGGAGCAATCTCCACCAAATCCAATTCCTGCTCGCGCGCAATTTCAAGTGCTTTTGCAATCGGGTAAACTCCCGGCTCAAAGCCATCTCCTACTACACGTACGTTTGCTGCTGTAATTTTTTCGTTGATGCGGTGCGCATCTTCTTTTTTCTGCGGGCCTCTGTAGCCTCCGCGGTTAAATCCGCCGGCAGGCCTTGGCTTTCCGTAAAAGTTGGGCTTTGCGCCTCCTGGTTTTGGTTTAAATGGTGTTGCGATGGTACTTAGTTTTAGTTAGTAAATAGTGATTAGGGATTAGTGCTCTGCTGTATTAATTAAGCACTAATCATTCTTTATTGTTTCATTTTTGTTCTTACTCGTATTAAAATTATCCTCAGTTTCAATGGCAAGTGCTCGATTGTATTAACTAATCCTTAAACACTAAGCCCTTCTCCCTTTTCCTTTTTAAAATCGTTTTCAATCTCTTTATGTATCATGTCGGCAAACTCTTCCACACTAACAACTCCTACATCACCCACACTGTGCCTGCGCACTGCTACTTTTTTATCCGCCACTTCTTTCTCGCCAACAATAAGCATGTAAGGAACTTTCTTCATCTCATTGTCACGTATCTTTCTGCCTATCTTTTCATCGCGGTCGTCAACGTAGCCACGAATATCGGAATTATTCAGCAATTGCAAAACCTCTGCCGCATAATCGTTAAAACGTTCACTTATTGGCAACACTGCCACCTGGTCAGAAGTTAGCCATAGCGGGAAATTACCTGCGCAATGCTCAATCAAAACGGCAATAAACCGCTCTAAAGAACCAAAAGGCGCACGGTGTATCATTACGGGGCGGTGCTTCTGGTTATCGCTACCGGTATACTCCAGCTCAAAACGCTCGGGCAGGTTATAATCAACTTGTATAGTGCCTAATTGCCATTTTCTACCCAAAGCATCCTTCACCATAAAATCCAGCTTGGGGCCATAAAATGCCGCCTCGCCGTATTCTACTACAGTGCGCAATCCTTTTTCTGCCGCCGATTCAATAATCGCTTGTTCGGCCAAAGCCCAATTCTCATCACTGCCAATATATTTTGCGCGATCGTCTTTATCACGTAAAGAAATCTGTGCGGTATAATCTTTAAAATCTAAGGCGTTAAAAACATACAACACCAAATCAATTACTTTGCAAAATTCTTCTTTAACCTGATCGGGCCTGCAAAATAAATGTGCGTCGTCTTGTGTAAATCCACGCACGCGTGTTAGTCCATGCAATTCGCCTGCTTGTTCGTAACGATATACAGTTCCAAACTCGGCATAACGTACCGGTAATTCTTTATACGATTTTGGAGATGCTTTATAAATTTCGCAGTGGTGCGGACAATTCATTGGCTTCAAAAAAAACTCTTCGCCTTCGCGCGGTGTTTTAATTGGCTGAAATGCATCTGCCCCGTATTTTTCGTAGTGACCCGAGCACACGTACAATTCTTTTAATGCAATATGCGGCGTAACTACAGGCAGGTAACCCGATTTCATTTGTGCGCGTTGCATAAAATTAATTAAACGTTCGCGCAGTGCGGCACCTTTTGGTAACCACAATGGCAATCCCATTCCTACTTTTTCCGAAAAATGAAATAAGCCCAATTCTTTTCCAAGTTTTCTATGATCGCGTTTTTTTGCTTCTTCAAGCATCACTAAATATTCTTTCAACTCTTTGTCTTTCGGAAAAGTAATTCCGTAAACACGCGTAAGCATTTTATTTTTTTCATCACCGCGCCAGTATGCGCCGGCAATATTCATCAGCTTAATAGCTTTTATAAAACCGGTATTGGGTATGTGCGGACCGCGGCATAAATCGGTAAAATCTCCTTGTGTGTAAAAAGTTATCGAGCCATCCGGTAAGCCTTCAATTAATTCTAATTTATACTGATCTCCTTTTTCGGTAAAATATTTTATCGCGTCGGCTTTGCTAACATCTTTTCTAACGAACTCACTTTTTTTAGAAGCAAGCTCCGTCATCTTCGCTTCTATCTTCGGTAATTCTTCGGGTGTAAGTTGTTTATCGCCTAAATCAATATCGTAGTAAAAACCGTTTTCAATAGGCGGACCAATACCCAATTTCACTCCGGGATATAATGCTTCCAGTGCTTCGGCCATTAAGTGTGCCGACGAGTGCCACATAGTTTGTTTGCCATCGGTATCGTTCCAAGTAAGCAATGTTAAATTGCAATCTTCATTTAGGGCGCGTGTTGCGTCCCAAACTTCGCCGTTAATTTTTGCGGCTAATACGTTTCTTGCTAATCCTTCGCTGATGCTTAGCGCAACTTGATGAGAGGTGGTTCCTTTTTCGTATTCTCTTACAGAACCATCGGGTAGTGTTACTTTTATCATATTTTATTTTTCCTGCTTACAACACAGGTGTTATTAGGTGGCAAATATACAATTTCATTGGGCAATAAGCAAGTTTTTCGCCTTCTTTAGTGCTGTCATTGCGAGGCCACTGGCGAAGCAATCCCATGGGTTTAGCAGGAATTTTGTAAGAATGGCTTGGGCGTTACCCGCGAAATGCTTGTGCTTTTATTGGAATTTAGTAGGCGGGTCAGGCCACTGAGGGGTGCCGTTTTTTGCAACCACAGCTCAATCCGTTATATAAAACCGTACTTAGCTGTAAATTTTTCATTCTATGATTGTAAGTACAAGGCAAAAGAACCGCTGCGCGCCCTCTGTGTCCTTAACGCAAATACAAGTTTTCGGTATAAAATTGTAATTTTGCAATACTAAGATAATACCAATGAGCGCCGCAGAAATAAAAACCGACATACGCAATATGCTTAAAAAAGTAGAGGATGAAAAGGTGCTTAAAGCCATTCATGCTCTGGTAAAAGAAATTGCTCAAGATGATGCGGTTGGATATGAGCCTAACGGCAAACCAATTACTCTTGCAAAACTTCAATTACATTTAGATCAGGCCGAAGAAGATATTCAAAAAGGCAGAGTATATACCACCGCTCAAGCGAAGCAGCATTTTAAAACACGATTATCGCTATATAGTTCACGTAAGGCATAAAATTATTTACTACCGCAGCAAAGGCATTGTGTATGTGGTTGCGGTTTTCGATACCCGCCAAAAACCTGGCAAATTGAAAATTTAATTTTAGGAACCTTTAACACAAGATGGCAGAGCCCATGCAATAAAGCTAGTGTTAATAAAAGATAAATCAAGTAAGATGCGTTTTAATTCGGTAATATGAAAGAACACGTTTTTGTAGTATAAAATAAAGAGTAATTAAACAAATTATAAGCTGCAAAACAAAACTATAGAAATAAAGAGCGCGCTCAGTTGCAGTAATAATGATACCAAGTGACATATAAATCCTTTCAAGAGTTACAAGCATGAGAACATACCAGCTAAAAGTAAAATTCTTCTTAAGTCCGGCCCTAATAATAAAAAAGGCCGTCAAATGAGGAAGGGCATCTATAATTAGAAACAATATTCCAAGAATCACCAAGGAGTTAGAAAAGATAGAAAAAACAAGAACTAAATTAAGTATATGCAAGATTTTTACATCTTTTTGTGAGGAATCAAGGCTAGGGCTTTCCTCAAAAACATTAAACTCATTTTTGATTCTTTTTAAATAAAGTGCCATTCCCATAACAAAATAAATAAACACAGGGATAAAATAATAGAATATCAACAATCCCGATTCCTCACTTTTAGGAAGGGTGAAAAGCCCCAAAATTAAAGTTAATAAGGCCTGAATTAGCTTGTAAATTACGCTAAGGAAAAGCATAAACCATCCCGTTTTTTTTCCAAACGCTAAGAATATTCCAATGCATATGATGTAGAGGTAAAGTGTCGAATCAAAAAAGTTTATTTCAGGGATTGCCAAATCAAAATGACCAAGCATAGCCATTGGAAAAAAAATAATAGAAACATACAGAGCAAGCACAATAAAACAAATGAGTTTGCTTATAAAACCTACTTTACCACTAGTATTTGTCATAAATCTTATTTAGCATTAAATTAATCACTTCTTATTATACTTATCATACAGCTCAGGCCTTCTTTCTTTGGTGCGCTCCAAACTTTTTTCGTGGCGCCATTTTTCTATGTTGGCGGTGTGGCCGCTGGTTAAAATATCGGGCACTTTCCAGCCAAGGTATTCTGCAGGGCGTGTATAAACAGGCGGTGCCAATAAATCATCCTGAAAAGAATCGGTAAGCGCAGATGTTTCATCATTTAAAACTCCCGGCAACAAACGAATAATGCTATCGCACATAACAGCAGCGGCTAATTCTCCACCGCTAAGCACATAATCTCCAATCGAAATTTCTTTTGTAATAAAATGCTCGCGCACTCTTTCATCAACACCTTTATAATGCCCGCACAAAACAATAATATTTTTTAGCGTACTAAAATAATTGCTTGTTTTTTGTTGTAGCAATTCTCCGTCGGGCGAAGTATAAATAATTTCGTCGTAAGTAGTTTTTTCTTTCAGTGCGTTAATGCAATTGGCAATGGGCTCAATCATCAAAACCATTCCGGCGCCTCCGCCAAAGGCGTAGTCGTCTACTTGCTTATGATTGTAAGTAGTGTAATCGCGTAAGTCAATTAAATTTACCGCTACTACTTTTTTCTCAATGGCGCGCTTTAAAATGCTGTGCTCAAAGGGGCTTCGCAGCAATTCGGGGTGTACGGTTATAATGTCTATGCGCATTACTGCAAATGTACAAAACAGCCGTGATTAGTGCGTAGGGATTAATGATTAATAAGCAAACATCCATTAAAGAGGGGGGCTGCCTACTAATCCCTATTCACCAATCCCTGATCACTTGGCTGTTTGGGCTGTTCTGTGTAAATTGCAACTCCAATAGAAAATCGCATGCAACAAAAAATTTTATTACTCGGCTCGGGCGAATTAGGAAAAGAATTAGTGATTGCCCTGCAACGCTTGGGGCAATACGTAATTGCGGTGGACAGCTACGCAGGCGCACCCGCCATGCAGGTGGCGCACGAATTTGAAGTAATTAATATGCTAGACGGCGATGCGCTCGATAAAATTGTTGCCAAACACAAACCCAATTTAATTGTGCCGGAGATAGAAGCTATTCGCACCGAGCGTTTTTACGATTACGAAAAACAAGGCATAACGGTTGTGCCTAGCGCAAAAGCAGCAAATTTTACAATGAACCGCAAAGCTATTCGCGATTTGGCGGCTAAAGAATTAAATCTTCGCACCGCAAAATACCAATACGCAACAACGCTCGAAGATTTTACAAAAGCCGTTTTAGAAATTGGAATTCCTTGTGTAGTAAAACCACTAATGAGCAGCAGCGGGAAAGGACAAAGTGTTTTAAGGGAAGATGCCTCGACTCCGCTCAGCATGGCAATTGAGAAGGTATGGAATTACGCGATGGAAGGCAGTCGTGGCGATTATAAAGAAGTTATCATTGAGGAATTTGTAAAATTTAATTCGGAAATAACTTTACTTACCGTTACGCAAAAAAATGGCGACACTTTATTTTGTCCGCCAATTGGGCACAGGCAAGAGCGGGGCGATTACCAAGAGAGCTGGCAACCTTGCGCTATAAGCGATACAGATTTAAAAGACGCACAAGATATGGCCGCAAAAGTTACCAAGGCACTTACCGGTTTTGGAATTTGGGGAGTAGAATTTTTTCTGACGGATAAGGGAGTTTATTTTTCTGAATTATCTCCGAGGCCGCACGATACCGGTATGGTTACATTGGGCGGCACACAAAACTTAAGCGAGTTTGAGTTGCACGCGCGCGCTATTTTGGGATTACCTATTCCGGAAATTACATTAGAGAGGGCAGGAGCATCCGCAGTAATTTTAGCTACCGCTGAAGGAAAAAATCCGGTTTACACAGGAGTAAATGATGTGCTACTTGAAAAATTAACTGACGTTCGCATTTTCGGAAAACCAACAACACGCCCGTACCGTCGTATGGCTGTAGTTTTAGCTTATGATAAAGTTGGCGCTGATGTAAATGCTGTTAAAGAAAGAGCGATTGCGTTGGCGAAGAAGATAAAAGTTTCTTCCAGCTAATCTTCATTAAAAATTACCGCGTTAATCCGCTCTTTTGGATTTTCTTTTAATAATTCGCGATTCAATTTATAATCTGTACATGTTTTTATGTTCAGGTAAAGAGTAATGATCAGCGAGTCAATCAAAAAAAACAGCAGTACAACAAGACTCCAGTCAAAATTAAATATCAAAGTAAAAAGCAGCCAAACAAAATTTATCCAAAGTAAAAGCAGGCAGATGCGGTAAATGTTTTTCCAATAATTTAAAATACCGTATAAAATAAGCGCGTCGCCAACAATAAAAATCCAGTTAAAAACATTTTCCTTGCTCATGCTGCCTAAATGCGCATAAACATTTAACAGCGTCATCACAAAAAATATTCCGGCCAAAATATAATTGGTGCTTTTGTAACGCGCCTTTTTTTCGGGACTCACCGTTTTGCGTAAAATTTCTGCAATATGATGGAGGTTAAAATCAGAACCCGCCACAATTTCATTAAAAACATCCTGGTGTTTTCGGCCCTTAGCAATTTCTAATTCAGCGTATTTTTCTACTTTCATGAAGCGAGATTAATTTTACGCGTTAAAATAAATATAAATCAGAAAATAGACCATGATAATGGGTTACCAAAAAACAAATTTAAGGGGTAGGAAAAAAATTATCTCAAGAAGCTAAGAATCTTCTCAACACTTACTTTAGCGTCACCATAAAGCATTTCAGAATTTGGCTTGTAAAATAACGGATTGTCTTCGCCGGAATAACCTGCCGACATTGAACGCTTCATTATAATTACTTTTTCCGCTTTCCACGCTTCAATTACCGGCATACCATAAATTGAACATCCCGGATCATCTTGTGCACTTGGGTTTACAACATCGTTTGCACCAATTACCATCACCACATCTGTGTCAGGCATATCAGGATTTATTTCATCCATTTCCATAACGATATCGTACGATACATTCGCTTCCGCCAATAGCACATTCATGTGGCCCGGTAAACGGCCCGCTACAGGATGAATTGCAAACCTTACTTTTTTACCTGCCTTTTGTAATACCTGAACCATTTCGTGAATAGGATACTGTGCTTTTGCAACTGCCATGCCGTAACCGGGAACAATTACAACCGATTTTGCTTCTTTCAATAAAGCTGCTACCTCTTCGTGATTCAGTGCTGTTACTTCTCCTTCCATTGCTTTTTTCTCACCTGTTCTGGTTCCCAAACTTGAGCTTGCAAATATTACAGCGAAGAAAGAGCGATTCATGGCGTGGCACATGTGCATTGAAAGTATAGCACCGGAACTTCCTACTAAAGCTCCTGTAACAATTAAAAGATCGTTGCCTAACATAAAACCTGCAGCAGATGCGGCCCAACCGGAATATGAGTTTAACATAGAAACTACCACCGGCATATCTCCGCCACCAATAGCCATAACTAACACCACTCCAATAAAAGAAGCAATTGCCAGCATGATACCAAGATATAGCATGCCACCCGTGCCTTCTGCTTTACAGAATAAAACACCGCAGACAATACAAGCCAGAAGCAATATTAAATTCATCATTTGAAGTCCCGCAAAACTCCATGGCTTTGAAGGAATTTTGCCTTCCAGTTTTCCCCAGGCAATAATAGAGCCTGTAAATGTAATGGCACCAATAAAAATTCCCACAAAAACTTCTACTAAATGAATAGTGTGTTCAGTGCCCGATAATAATTGTGTTGCAGGATCGAGATAAGAACCAATGCCCACTAAAACAGCTGCTAAACCAACAAAACTATGAAGTATAGCAACCAATTGTGGCATGGCTGTCATTTCAACTTTTCTGGCCAGCATAATTCCAATAACAGATGCAATTGCAATTGCTCCGATAATGTAAGCATGGCCTTCTACACCTTGTCCCATTACCGTGGCAATGATTGCCATAATCATTCCGACAATTCCATACAGAACGCCGCGCTTTGCAGATTCCTGAGAAGATAATCCGCTCAAACTTAAAATAAACAGGATACTTGCAAATAAGTATGCGGCTGTTTGTATTTCTTTAACTATAAACATAATTCTTCTTTCTTATTTTTTAAACATTTTCAACATACGGTGTGTAACTACAAATCCGCCAACAATATTAATACTTGCAATCAAAATTGCGACAGAAGCAAGAATGGTCATGGTACTGCCTATATCATTTTTAGTTTGCAGCAAACCTCCAATAACAATGATACCGCTAATGGCATTGGTAACAGCCATCAATGGAGTGTGTAAAGCGTGAGATACATTACTGATAACTTGCCATCCAACAAAAATAGCTAACACAAAAACAGTAAAGTGCTGAATAAAAGCGGAAGGCGCAAAGGCACCAACTAATAATAGTAAAGCACCAACAACCCCTATGCTAATCCACGTTGATACTGCTTTTTTCTTTGCAATTTCTTCGTCCGATTTTTTTGTTTCTTCTGCAGTAGGAGGAATCACTTTTGCTTTTCCACCTGCAGTTGGACTAACAGGAAGAGGAGCAGGAGGCCAGTTAATTTTTCCGTTGTAAGTTACCATTGCGCGAGACACTACCGCATCTTCCATATCAATTTTCCACTTTTCTGCTTTACCCATATCATCTAATAAATGACATAAGTTATTTCCGTAAAGTTGTGAAGCTTGACTTGGTAATTGATTTAATTTACCAACCATAGTAACTCCATTGTCGGTTGTGTAAACTTCTCCGTTTTTTGTAAGAGCACAGTTACCGCCTGTTGAAGCAGCTAAATCCACAATAACAGAACCTGGTTTCATGGCAGCTACGTGATAATCCATCCATAATTTAGGAGCGGGCCTACCCGGTATTTGCGCAGTAGTGATTACTATATCACATTCTTTAGCTTGTTCTAAAAACAATTTCATCTCTGCTTCAATAAATTCTTTACTCATTTCTTTTGAGTAGCCCGATGATGTTGCACCATCTTCGTTTATTTCTACAGTTAAAAATTGCGCGCCCATCGATTCAATTTGCTCGGCAACTTCTTTACGAGTATCAAATGCTCTAACAACGGCCCCTAAGGAATTGGCCGCACCAATAGCAGCTAAACCGGCAACACCTGCGCCGATAACTAATACTTTTGCCGGCTCTACTTTTCCGGCAGCTGTAATTTGTCCGTTTAAAAATCTTCCAAAGTGATACGATCCCTCGATCACCGCACGGTAACCTGCAATGTTTGCCATTGAGGATAGTACATCCATTTTTTGCGCTCTCGAGATACGAGGTATCGCATCCATCGCAACAGCATTTACTTTTTGATCCGCTAATATTTTAAGAAGATCCTGGTTTTGGGCGGGCCATAAATAGCTTAGCAATACCAAACCTTCGCGCATCATTTTCACTTCTTCGGCAGAAGGCTCTTTTACTTTTAATACGATATCTGATTTGCCGTATATATCTGCGGCAGTTTCAACAATTTTAGCTCCGGCTTCTTCAAAATCTTTATCTGAAAAATTTGCCTTAGTGCCGGCGTTGTGTTGAATGTAAACCTCAAAGCCCTGCTTTTGCAATCGTTTGACAGTTTTAGGGGTGGCGGCTACTCTTAGTTCGTTTGGAGAGATCTCCGCTGGGATTCCAACTTTCATACGTGGTTATTTGGTTGTGATTTTTAGAGTAGCAAATAACGCAAAAAAATGATAGAAAGTCAAATAAAATCAGCTATGTATTTCGCTAATCCTCAACAATGTAAATAGTATCAATAAGCGCTACTATAATTTTCTTTGCGCCGACGGAGGTTTTCCTTTCACAGGCAAATTAAAAAGGAGCATTTGATTGCGAGCGGCCTATCGATGGTTTTTTTGTCCGGCTTTTGCCTTGTTGCCGGAAGCAGGAATAATCTGATTAATTTGCCAAATTTTTATAATTTTGGACTAAGAAAGATTTAATACTATGGGACGGGTTTTTGAAAAACGTAAGCATACCATGTTTGCACGCTTTGCCAAAATGGCAAAAGCGTTCACCAGAATTGGACGCGAAATAAATATCGCCGTAAAACAAGGCGGCCCTAATCCCGATACAAATGCAAGGCTTCGCGCAGTTATACAAAACTCGCGCGCCCTTAACATGCCCAAGGTAAATGTAGACTCCGCAATTAAACGCGCCTTCGATAAAGACACCGCCCACTACGAAGAAGTTATTTACGAAGGCTATGCCGCACACGGCGTTCCCGTGTTGGTAGAGTGCGCAACCGATAATCCAACCCGCACAATTGCCAGCGTACGTATGCATTTTAGTCGCGAGGGCGGGGCTGTTGGCACAAACGGCTCGGTAAGTTTTATGTTTGAACGTAAAGCTTTGTTTAGAGTGGCATCTGCAGGTTTAAATCGAGAAGAAATAGAATTTGAACTGATAGATTTTGGCGGAGAAGAATTTACCTGGGACGATGAAAACGGAGATTTAATTATTCAAACTCCCTTTGCCGATTTTGGCAATATGCAAAAAGGATTGGAAGATAAAAAAATTGAAATAAAAGAATCGTCGAAAGTTTTTATTCCGACGACCTATAAAAAAGTAAGCGACGAGCAGGAAGCCGAAATACAGGCTTTGATTGATAGACTGGAAGAGGATGATGATGTAGTGGCGGTTTATCATAACGCACAATAGCCGCAGATTTCGCAGATTAACACAGATTTTTTGTGTAGAATTTGGAAGCGCGGCAGTAAAAAATTAACCCATGAGGTGGAAATTAAAAACACAACCGGATACGGCGAGTATCCAAAAATTAATGACGGCTTTAAATGCCGACCGAGTTAGCGCAACTTTATTGGTACAACGCGGCATTACCGATTTCGACGCTGCTAAAAATTTCTTCAGGCCTACTTTAGATTTATTTCATGATCCTTTTTTAATGAAGGATATGGATAAAGCAGTTGCGCGCGTTTTGCAAGCGATTGAGAAAAAAGAAAAGATTTTAGTTTATGGCGATTATGATGTAGACGGCACAACCAGTGTAGCTTTATTTTATAGCTATTTGATTTCTTTGGGCGCGCAGGCCGGGTATTATATTCCCGACCGCTATGGCGAGGGCTATGGCATTTCTTTTAAGGGAATTGATTTTGCCAAAGCAAATGGTTTTTCGCTGGTAGTAAGTTTAGATTGCGGAATTAAAGCCAACGAAAAAATTGATTATGCAAATACTAAGGGCGTAGATTTTATTATTTGCGACCACCACTTGCCCGGCGAAGAACTACCGGCAGCATTTGCTGTGCTCGATCCCAAAAGAAAAGATTGTCCGTACCCATACAAAGAATTATCCGGTTGCGGCGTTGGATTTAAATTGGCGCAGGCAATTCAATCAACTTTAAAAAAACCATTTGATGATTTAAAAAATTATTTGGATTTAGTTGCAATAAGTATCGCCGCAGATATCGTTCCTGTTACAGGAGAAAATCGCGTGCTTTGTTATTTTGGTTTGATAGAAGTAAATAAAATGCAGCGCCCGGGCATCAAAGCTTTGTACCAATTAAATAATTTAAAGAAAGAGCTTACCGTTACCGATTTGGTTTTTGTAATTGCTCCACGCATAAACGCCGCCGGAAGAATTGACCATGCCATGCGCGCTGCTGAATTATTATTGAGCGACAATGTAGAAGAAGCCGAAAAATTTGCGGGTGGAATAAATAAAACAAATACAAACAGAAAAGAAATCGATCAGGGCATGACGGCTCAGGCTTTAGAGATGATTGATTCGGATTTGGAACTCATCAATAAAAAAACTACAGTTATCTACAATGAAACCTGGCACAAAGGTGTTGTTGGAATTGTTGCTTCGCGATTGATAGAAAAATATTATCGTCCTACTATTGTACTTACAAAATCCGACGGTGTATTAACAGGCTCGGCGCGCTCGGTAAAAAACTTTGATGTGCACAGTGCTATTGAAGCTTGTTCTGATTTGTTAGAACAGTTTGGTGGTCACCGCCACGCCGCCGGATTAACTATGAAGCCCGAAAATTTCGAAGAGTTTGTTTTGCGTTTCGAAAAAGAAGTGAGTAAAACAATTACCGAAGATGATTTAATTCCGGAAATTGATGTGGATGTAAAAATAAATTTCAACGAAATAAATCCGCGCTTCTTTTCCATCCTAAAACAATTCGCTCCGCACGGCCCGGGCAATATGACCCCCGTTTTCACTACCGAAAATGTGATGGATACCGGCTGGGCAAAAATTGTTGGCAATAACCATTTGAAGTTAGATTTATATCAACCCGATAATCCTACAATAAAATTCAACGCCATTGCTTTCGATAAAGGAGATTTTCTTCCCTTCTTCCAAAAAAAATTACCGATGAACGTTTGCTTTAACGTTGCTGAGAATCATTATAACGGCAATACTAGTTTGCAATTGGTGATTAAGGATATACAACTGAGTTAGTTTTTACTCCAAAATAGCCAAACCGCAGAGGGAGCAGCCGAGAAGGCGCGGAGGGCCGCAGAGTTTTTTTTGTAACATGTTGTATGTAGTTTTTCCCTCCTTTTCAAGGAAGGGAGAATCAAAACAACATTTTTCTGTTGACATTAGTGTATAATTTTGTAGGATGTTGTATTAAATTTCTCCCCCTTTTTTCAAGGTAGCTTCGGTAAGCAAAAACAGCAAAGGCAAATACCAAAATTAAAATGCCACAAACGCTCCAAATAATTATTTTTTGTTTTTTACTTTCTGCCGTAGCAACCGCTTCTTTTTTCTCTTGTTCTAATTTCGCAGCCGATTCTTTTTTATCGAACTCATAATTCATCTCGAGCCGCACGGTCTTTTTTGTATTTTCTTCGTTAAACAAACTATCACGAGCTATTACAAATAGCTTATAGTAATCTAGGGCTTGTTTACTTTTGCCGGTAGCTTCGTAAACCTCACTAAGATTTAGTGTAGCTTCTTTAATACCTTCTAGGTTGCCAATTTCTTTGGAAAGAACCAGGCTCGAGGTAAGATACCCTTCAGCTTCTTTATATCTTTTTAGATCCTTGTAAATAACACCAATGTTTCCATACAAAGTGGCTATGCCAGATCTGTCTCCAATTTCTTGTTTTATTTTTAAAGAGACAAAGTAATTTTTTAAGGCTTCAGAATAATTGTGTTTGCCATAATAAATATTCCCAATCCCCGAATAAGAATAGGCTATTCCTGCTTTGTCTCCAATCTCTTCTTTTATTTTTAATGAAGCTAAATAATTTTTTAGGGCTTCGGCATAACTGCCTTGATTATTATAAATACTCGCAATATTATTGTAAGAAGCCGCCATACCCCATTTGTCGCCAATTTCTTTTTTTATTTTTAAAGAAATAAAATAATATTTTAATGCTTCAGTGAAATTGCTCTGCTCTTTATAAACAGCCCCAATATTGTTGTAAGAGCCGGCTATACTTTGTCTGTCACCAATAGTTTCACGAATACTTAAAGCCACCAAATGATTTTTAAGCGCTTCCGGGTAATTACCCTGACTGTAATAAATATTTCCTATAATAGAATAAGACTTTGCAATGCCCGATTTAAAACTAAGTGTTTCGGCAAGGCTTTTGGCATTCGCAGCATATTTTAAACCTGTATCATAATCGCTAATGTTTACTAACTTTCAGCTTACCTCATTTAAAATTTTTACTTTATTTGTATCCTCCTTAGCGATTTTTAAAACCTGTTTCAAAGAATCAATTTGTTTGGTCTGCGCAATACAAGTATGAGTTAGAAGCACTGAGTTATAAATTAGGGACACATATAGCAGCCACTTATAACTTATAACTCTTAATTTACAACTCCCATTCATCTATGTAAATCTAAGAAATTCTGTTAATCAACCCCAAAAAATCCACGATAATCCCTTTTTCCCTCTCATCCGCGTGCCATTATTGTAGCTATTCTCAATTCCCCAAAATTCCGTACTTTTACTTAAACAAAACCCTTAGCGTCTCCGCGCCTTTGCGGTGAAAGAAATTGAAAAAAGAAAAAGACCATAGCACATTAACCGACCTCGAGCTTTTAGCGCTGTATCGCGATACGCGCAATAAAGAGCATGTAGGCCTTTTGTATAAGCGCTACTCGCACTTAGTTTTTGGTTTGTGCATGAAGTATTTTAAAGACGAAGACCAGGCTGCCGATATGGTCACTACTATTTTCACTAAACTTTTTGACGATTTACTAAAACATAAAGTCGATTTTTTTAAAAGCTGGCTTTATACCTATAGCAAAAACCATTGCCTCATGCACCTGCGCTCGGCCAAAAGCCAACTTCGTAAATCGCTGGATTACAGTAGTAATTTTAAGGTGCTTATGGAAAACAACGAGGAGGAGCATCTACAGTCTAACAAGCGCGAAGAAGAGTATGCCCTGCTCGAAAAATCTCTTGGCGATTTGGATGAAGGACAACGTGTGTGCGTAGAGCTGTTTTATTTAAAAGATAAAAGCTACGTGCAAATTGTTGAGATAACAGGATTTGATTTAAATAAGGTTAAGAGTCATATACAAAACGGAAAACGCAACCTTAAAATTATGCTTGAAAAAAGCAATGGAAGAAACGAACAAACATAACATATTCAGCAAAGAAGAACTCTTTAAGTTAATAGACGAGAAGAAATCATTGCCCCCCGAAGCCGACGACTTTGATAGAGAAGCTATGGAAGGATTGGCTATGGTTACCAATGGCCAAAAACTCGAAACTTTAAACGAGTCGATTGACGAGGTGCTTCTCCGTGAGGCGAAAAAGGCAAGTAAAAAAAGAAACATGTACTACTTTGCGGCGGCGGCTTCGCTAATGCTGGTGGTAGGGCTTTTCTTTTTAGTAAAAGATAATGTTATTAAAGATAAAGAAACCGGCCTAGCCGAAAATACAATTAAAACAGAACAAACTCCTCCAACAACCAAAGAAGTAACAGGCGCCGAAGAGAAAAAAGTTTTAGAAGCACCTGCTGCTATGCAACCTGCCAACGGAGAAGCTAAAGGAAAGGAAGTTCTTAAAACGGAGAGAAAACTGAGTGAAGAAATAGCTTCTAAAAACCAGGAAACTTTTGCGGCAGATGTAACTACGGTTAAAGCCCCTGCCGATGAAGCCGAAAGTAAACTTACACTTGCTGAGATCACAAACGAGAAATCTAATAGTGGCGCCGGTGGCGTTCCAAAAGTAGATGCAAATATTCAGGACGGTAAAAAAGCCGGAGGTAAATCGGGTAAAAACGATAAAGCTGCCGATGATGCAGACGAAGAACAAAAAAGAGAACTTGCAAAAAAGGGCGAAGATAAATATGTGTATAAGGAAAAGGCCGACGAAAAAGATAAGAAAGTACGCTATGAAACTAATACTGTTTGGACCTCCACCGGAACCACAGAAAGTAAAGATAAACAAGTGGTGGCCGACGAATTAAAACAGAAAGCGCAAACTCAAACCGAAACCAAGCCGGGTACAACAAATGATAATCGCACGCAAACCGTAAATGGTACTGTAAATAATGCAACCGTTGTAAATGCACCGGTGCAAACGCAAAGCGATGTTGTTGTAACGGGAGGAGAGACAGATCAAAGTAAAGCTCCTGCGCCGCAAAAAAGTGCAGAAGTAGTTTCTGCGATGCAAAAAGTTAATCAGGGCCCTTTTTCTAAAAAGTACAGAGCTAAAAAAAGAGCAAAGAGCAGCGCGCAATTTGGTGATAGCGGCAATACGCCGGCAGAAAGTTCGAGAGCAGCAGGCTACGCGTATTACGCGCAAAGTAGCACACGCAGTTTCACTTCACCCGAGTTTATAGGCGGCGATGATGCTTTGCAAAAATTTGTAAAAGAGAATTTAAAAATTTCATCGCCCGATAAAACAGGAACTATTGTGGCGGAGTTTTTAGTAAAGAAAGATGGAAGCGTAGATGCAAACGATATTAAAATAATTACGCCCATAAAAAATTGCGATACCTGCAGTAAAGACGTAACAGAGCTGGTAAAAAACATGCCTAAATGGAAACCCGCCAACGAAAACGGGCAGGGCAAAGAATACCGCCAAAAACTCTCCGTGCTTTACCATGCTAAAATGAGCAAGAAATAGCCACTAAAGGCTAACTCATAGGCTATTAACACCCCGCTGTAAATAACCCTGCCCTTACACGGGTAAAACCCCCTTAATAAAAATTTATTTTTGACTATGCGCTTTTTGCGAGGAATTATATTGACCATAATCGTCGTTTTTTTTGTGGCCTGCCACTCTAAGAAAGATACTGTTACAAGCAATACCGCGCCCGAAGCTCCAAAAAGCACTGTTTCAAAATACGCCGCCATTATGGGCCTTGAAGCAAACGAGTTAAGAAATAAAAAACTGGTACATTTTATCGATGCATGGTATGGCGTTCCCTACAAGTGGGGCGGCGCCGATAAAAGTGGTATTGATTGCTCGCATTTGATGTGCCGCGCCTATAAAGATGTGTACGACAAAAAAATATGGGGCACCGCAGTTGATTTGGAAAAAATGAGCGAACACGTTAAGGAAAGCAAATTAAAAGAAGGCGACCTTGTTTTTTTTAAAATAGAAAGCGAAAAAATTTCGCACGTGGGAATTTATATTGCCAATAATTATTTTATGCACGCCTCGGTAAAAAAAGGAGTGATGCTGAATAGTTTGGAAGATACCTATTACAAAAAATATTTTTATACAGGAGGAAGAATACCATGATTAAAATGAATTTACCCGTAACCACGCGCTTAAGTATTGTAAAAAATATACTGTCGATTTTTTTAATTGCAACCGTAGCCTTTACCTGGCCGCTTTGGTCGGCCGACAGGTATTACCCGCTTTTTCCGGAAATTAATGCTTTGTCATCTTTGCATATCATTATCGCCTATGCAATTCCCGCGCTGCTTATTTTAAGCTTGGGGTTTGTTTTCCTATTCCGAAAGCCAAAGGTTTTTATTTTTCTGTCGGCATTACTTTGTATAACCTTGCTTGTGCTTGATGCAGGGCGCATGCAGTATTGGTTTTATTTTTACATTTTGCTTTTGCTTGTGTTGTTAGGATACAATTGGCGCGTGGATAATATCTACCATTATTCTTCTTCTTATAACGCAATAAAAATTACGCTTGCTCTTGTTTATTTAGTGGCGGCCATTCAGCATTTTCAGTTCGATTTTATTCACACACAATGGCCCGCATTTATAAAGCCTTTTGAAAGATTTTGGACGCCCGAGCAATGCGCTTATCTTTTAAAAATTTCTTACGCCGTTCCGTTTATAGAATTATTTATTGTGGTGGGATTATTTTTTAACGGCGCAAAAATAGCTGCTATTGGTTTTGCAATTTTGTTTCATGTTTTTTCTTTTGTGGTATTGCTCTTGCAGCCGCAAACAGAAGTCGCGGTAATATTGTGGCACCTGTGTATGATACTATTAGTGCTTTTTGTTTTTGCCGGAAAAACTTCGGAGCAAAAAAATTACGGTTTTTCTTTTGGGCTGTATCCCGCCTCTGTACTTTTAATTTTTGGACTGGCTATACCGCTTTATTTTTATTTGAACGATAAGCCTATGAAGAACAGAATAGATTTCATGCAATCAAACAATACTACGCAATATATTTATTTAAGCGAAGAGAGTAAAAGCAAATTACCTTTGTATATACAAAGTTTTGCGGCCCAAAAAGAAAACGAATTTTATAAGCTTAGCGTTACCGGTTGGGTTTTGCACGAAACAAAAACAAAGCAGGTACTTGGGCAAAATTATTTAATGATACTTACCTCTGAATTAAATAAAAATTACGGTAGCGAAGCTTTAGTTGCAATTCCAAAAGAAGAGAAAGCAGAAGGAATAGCTTTAAAATAAATTTTTAGGAATCAAGCAAACGGGAATTGCTTCCATCTTATGTTTATTGGCGTTGTGGCGACTTTTATAAATTTTCATTACCTCTGCTTGTCGCACTGTAAAATTTGTTGCCGATTCGTTTTTTTCTAATGCAGTCATTGCCCATTCTAATTCATCGTAACTTGCGCCTAACTGATCTTCGTCGCTTCGATTATCTTCAAACAAACCATCCGTGGGCTTTGCGTTTAATATACTTTCAACTATGCCTAATTCTTTTGCAAGGGCGTACACCTGGCTCTTCATTAAATCTGCAATCGGACTAATATCAACGCCGCCATCACCATACTTGGTAAAAAATCCAACGCCAAAATCTTCAATTTTGTTTCCGGTGCCCGCTACTAACATTTTATGATGCCCTGCAAATGCATACAGTGTTGTCATACGTAAACGTGCGCGCGTATTGGCCATCGTTAAAAAATCCTGCACCTCCGTAGGAAAATCTTTTTCTATGGCCGAAAAAATCCCACTAAGTTCAACTACTTCCGCCGTAACGTTTTTGTAATTTTTTTTAAGCCAGGAAATGTGTTCCAATCCGCGGTCGAACTCACTTTTATGTTGCCTGATAGGCATATTTAAAACGATAACAGGTTTTCCGGTAGATGCACAAAGTGTAGAAGTAAGTGCCGAATCTATTCCGCCCGAAATACCGATAACAAAACCATTGGTGCCTGATTTATCAGAATAGCCCTTAAGCCATTCTACAATATGATTTATGATTTCTTTCTTTTTCATATTAAAAAAAAATCCAGACGATAGCGTCTGGATTTAAAATTATAAATCAATTTTTTAAAACATAACAGCAAGCGTAATAACAATAGATCGTAGCTTGGTTCCGTTAGCGAAGTTAGAATAGGTTATTCCGCTGTTGGTTCTGTTGTAACGCAGTAAAGCATCGCTGCTAGGGTCAGTAAAGTTTGCAATGCCATGTCTGTATTGTACAGAAAACATCAAACAGGTTGATCCCGAAATATTATATTCGGCACCAGCGCCTACATGTGCGGCCGCGTTAAAAAAGTTAACGGCATCGGCAATGTCATTCTTCGTTTTATCACTTTCTGCAAAAGTGGGTGTAAACGGACTGGTAGTTGTTGAAGTTGCGTCTTTTACATGATCGTCTCCTTTAGCGCTGGTACGGAAAAATATATCGCCACCAATTTGCCCAAAATAAGTCATGGCGCCCAATTGCTTGGTTTTAAGTTTAAAGCCAACGGGTATATGAATATATCCTACTTTATGGTTACGTGTTTGAAGTATGTATTTTTTGTAAGTAGAAGTGCTGTTTGCTGTAGATGATGAACTTCCGGCATCGGCTGGAGAAACCTTTACGATAGCATCGTTGTTATAATAATAAAACGCGGTATCATTATGCTGGTAGTTAAGTTTACCTCCCGCTCCTGTATATTCTAACCCGGTATGAAACCAGATAACATCAGTAAGCCTAAAATCGGCAACTAGCCCAATTCCCATCTTTGCAACCACACCGTCTGACGTAACTTTATTGGTGTTATCAGAGGCCAGCCAATTAAAAGCGGGCGTAATGGATATACCTAACTTTACTTTTTTATCGCCTTCATCCTGGCCAATTGCTGTAGAAAAGGCGAAAGAGATAATAACTAATGTGTAAACTAATTTTTTCATACTGTTTATTTTTTGAATTTTTGCAGAACAAAGATAGAGCGATTTATTAAATGAAAAAATTTTTTAATTATTGCCTGATAGGCCTTGCCATTACAGCGTTTTTAAGCGGGTGTAGTTCTGACAGGCTGAGGGATGTGGATATAACGGAGGTAAAAACCGAGCCAGTTACCCTTTTGCGCCTCGAAAACGATGTTTTTGCCATGCCTCCCGATTCGTTTCAGAGCTCTTCTAAAAAAATGCGTGATAAGTACCATAGCTTTTATAACAGTTTTATATTCAACATAGTGAACCACGGCGAAGAGCACGATTCGGTTTACAAGGCCCTTAAACTTTTTGTTAATGATGCCGATATGAAAGAAGTATATCAGGCTGTAAAACAAACTTACTCCGATGCCGAAATACAAAGGCTGGAAACTGAACTTACTCAAAGTTTTAAATATTTTAATTACCATTTTCCTAAAACCGAAATGCCCAAGCAATATGTAAGTATTATGTCGGGATTTAATTATCCCATTACCACAACAGATACCACTTTGGGCATTAGTTTGGATATGTATTTGGGTGCGAAGTATAAATATTACCAAATGTTGCAATGGCCCAAGTATAAAGTACGCTTTTTAAGTAAAGAATATATTGTAAGTGATGCCATGCGCTGGTGGATTATTCATTGCTTTGATAAAAGCGAACCCATAAATAATTTACTTAACCACATGATTTTTCACGGTAAAATGTATTATGCGCTTGATGCTGTTTTGCCTTTTACAGAAGATTCGGTAAAAATTCAGTACACAAGCAAACAAATGGAGTATTACAATCAATATAAAAAAAACCTGTGGGCCCATTTTGCCGAGAAAGACCGCCTATATAAAAATGATTTAAAAGAACTGGCACCCTATGTTGCCGAAGGCCCTTTTACCACAGCCATCAGTAAAGATTGTCCACCACGAATTGCAACCTATATAGGCTGGCAAATTGTACGCGCCTACATGAATAAAAATCCCGACGTAACTTTGCAGCAATTAATGGAGGAGAAAGACGCCCAAAAAATTCTAATAAAATCAAAGTATAAACCATAAGGATTGACGATTTAATATATGTGGCTATTCTATAACTCAACAAATCAATAATTCAACAACTCACCTATGAAACACACCGAAATAAATTTTAAAGTCACCTTAGACGACAACAATTTGCCAGTTAACATAGAGTGGAACGCACCCGACGCCGGTAAAACAAGCGTATGTAAAAGTATGATGGTTGCTTTATGGGACGAGAAAGAAAACAATACACTGCGCATTGATTTATGGACTAAGGATATGAGTGTAGATGAGATGAAGAAATTTTATATACAAAACATTTTAACTTTAACCGATACGTATTTAAAAGCTACTGCGGATGAACCTACCTCGGCGCTGGTAAAAGATTTTTTTGGGGAAGTAGGAAAAAAAATCGGAGTATTGCAGTAACTAATTTACGATTTGTTGATTTGCAATTTTGTTAGTGAAATAAATAAATCGTCAATTTTAAAATAGTAAATTAAGCATGAATGTCAGAGTAGGATTTGGATTTGATGTGCATCCTTTGCAGGAAGGAAAAAAACTTTTTTTGGGCGGAGTAGAAATACCTCATCATAAAGGTTGCGTTGGGCACAGCGATGCGGATGTTTTAATACACGCCATTTGCGATGCTTTATTGGGCGCAGCAGGATTAAAAGATATAGGGCACCATTTTCCCAATACAGATGCTAAGTATAAAGGCATCGACAGCAAAATACTTTTGGCAGAAACCATTAAATTAATTTCGGCAAAAGGATATAAAGTAGGTAATGTAGATTGCACGCTTTGTTCCGAGGAGCCAAAAATTAATCCGCATATTGATGTCATGAAAAAAGCATTGGCACCTATTTTACAAATAAGTGAAGATGATATTTCAATCAAAGCCACTACTAACGAAAAATTGGGTTATGTGGGTCGCGAAGATGGAATGAATGCCTACGCGGTAGTTTTAATTTCTAAATAAACATTGATTGCCCCTAAATTAATACGTTGGTATAACCAAAATAAACGCGACTTACCCTGGCGCAATACAAAGGATGCTTATAAGGTATGGCTCTCCGAAATTATTTTACAGCAAACGCGCGTAGCGCAAGGGTTGCCCTATTACTTAAAATTTGTAGAGACATTTCCAACCGTTTATGATTTGGCAAAAGCGCCTCAGCAAAAAGTTTTAAAACTTTGGCAAGGCTTGGGGTATTACAGTCGCGCCAGAAACTTACATGAAGCGGCAAAAGATGTTGTAAAAAATTACAAAGGCGTTTTCCCGAAAGAATACGAGCAATTAAAAAAATTAAAAGGCATTGGCGATTATACAGCCGCCGCAATTTCTTCTTTTTGTTTTAATAAACCGCACGCGGTAGTTGACGGAAATGTATTCAGAGTGTTGGCAAGATTGTATGCTATCGAAACTCCGATCAACTCTACCGAAGGAAAAAAGCAATTTACGCAACTTGCCAACGACTTGCTGGATAAAAAAAATCCGGGCACGTTTAACCAGGCGTTGATGGAATTTGGCGCACGCTATTGCGTGCCTGCTAATCCCGATTGCGGAAATTGTATTTTTAAAAATGAATGCGCCGCGGGTTTAACGGGCACAGCAAAAAAATTTCCGGTAAAAATCGGGAAAATAAAAATTACAACACGCTACTTCGAATATTTTTTTATCTCACAAAAACAAAAAACTTACATTGAAAAAAGAACGGGCAACGATATTTGGAAAAATTTGTACCAATTACCTGTCTTAGAGTTTTCTTCAAAGCCGCAACAACAAAATGTATTAAAGAAATTTGAAAAAGAAATTCTTCGGTCAACCGGCCATCATTTTGAGGTTAAAAAGATCTCGGCGCACAAAAAGCATTTGCTCTCGCACCAAAAAATTATGGCAAGGTTTTGGCAAATAGACCTTAAAAAAGCGGGGGTTTTGGCAAAATACCGGCAAATCGACCTTAAAAATCTAAAAAAATACCCCTTTCCGGTGCTGATAGGCAACCATTTAAGGGAAATAACTATCTTTGAATAATAATATGAAATGTATGAAAAAAATCGCGTTAACATTTATCGTTTTTGCATTAGCAACTAGCGGATATTCACAGCTTTACAAGGGAAAAACGAGCAGCATTCACTTTCTTTCAAAATCTTCTATCGAGGATATTGAGGCTAAAAACGTCTTCCCGGTGGTGGTTTTAGACCAGGCAAGCGGGGCCGTACAGGTAAAAGTGCAGGTTAAGATGTTCAAGTTTGCCTCTTCTTTTATGGAAGAGCATTTTAACGAAAATTACATGGAAAGTGAGAAATTTCCTTTTGCCACATTTAAAGGAAAGCTCAATGAAAAAATTGATTATACTAAGGATGGCGAATATAAGGTTACCTGTACAGGCAAAATGGAAATGCATGGTGTTACTCAAGACATAGTTATCCCCGGAACCCTTAAAATTAAGGGGAACGAAATTATTTTAACAGCCGATTTTAAGGTGAAAATAGCCGATTATAAAATTAAAGTCCCATCCCTTTACACAAAGAATATTGCGGAGGAAATAGCAGTGGATATAAACTCGGTAATGGAGCCCTTTAAGAAGCCCTGATTTAGTGTTTTTCGGTATCAGATTAAATTTGTATATTCGTAATCCAAAAAATGCATTCCACGAAAAGGATTGTTTTTTTTAAAGTAATTTAGTTGTTGTTTATTAACCCGTTGGGATTTTGAAATTGATAAAAATGAAAAAACTAATTATCGTTTTAATTTTAACTTTTGTTATTACTGGAATAAAAGCTCAGTGCCCGATAACAATTTTACCTTCAAACCCAACTACGTGCTCAGGCTCGCCCATTGTGCTAACAGCCAGTGCTGCAAATTCTTATACCTGGAGCGCTAATGCAGGCGGCGCAAATACAGCTACAGTTTCTGTTTCTCCCGCTGCCAATACCACATACACAGTTACCGCTTTTACAGGCACTTGCTCGGCTACAGCAATTGTTACAGTAAACGTAAATCCCCTGCCAATCGTTACGGTAAATTCAACTACTCTTTGTTCAAGCTATAGTGCTACCCTAACAGCAGGTGGCGCAGTTACCTATACCTGGAGTACAGGTGCAGTTTTGCCTTCTATCGTTATGAGCCCTACTACCACCACAACCTATACGGTTGTTGGCGAAGACGGTAATGGGTGTAAGAATTTTGCAGTTTCTACTGTAACCGTGCTTCCTTCTCCCACTCTCACAGTAAACTCGGCAGCAATTTGTTCGGGTAGTGCCACCTTAACGGCCGGAGTAGCTGCCACATATACCTGGAGCACAAACGCAGGAAGTGTAAACACAAATACTGTTGTAGTAAATCCTGCCAGTACCACTGTATACACGATTACCGGAAGTTT
Organism: Bacteroidia bacterium; assembly: GCA_038214655.1. GTDB lineage: Bacteria > Bacteroidota > Bacteroidia > B-17B0 > Aurantibacillaceae > PALSA-968. The sequence continues at coordinate 96,648 of JBBQRR010000009.1, forward strand.
CCCTAATACTTGTTCAACACAAGCAACATCAACAGTATATGTTAATTCAAGTACCGTTACGATTACTCCGCCTGCAGGAACAAATTATTGTACCAATTCTCCCTATCAGTTTACAGGTAATGCCAATCCCGGGCCCATTCTATCCTGGCAATGGTATTGTACGCCCTCCGCCAATGTTAACATACAAAACCCAACGCAAAGCGGAACAAATATTACGTTTTACCAAACCGGGAATTATGTGTTAACGGTTATTGCTAACAATTCGTTAGGATGCAGAGATTCTGCATTGTTTCCATTAACAGTTACACAAACACCAACGGTATCTGCAATTCCCATAGCACCGATTATTTGTCTTGGAGGCCCCGGAACAACATTAATTTCAACAGTTATACCCAATTTCGGCCCAACAACATACACCTGGAATGGAACAGGCATGATTCAATATGCCAATGGGGATAGTGCTAATATTAACCCGGCAACAGCCGGAATTTATACCTATACGCTTCAGGGTACTCAAAACGGATGTATTTCTCAACCGATTACTATAACTGCAACTGTTAGTCCGGCACCAACCCCAACACTTATTGCCGGCCCCGACACCATTTGTTCCACCGGAACTACAACCATTACAGCTTACGGAATGCCAAGTACCACAAGTTATACATGGATAGCTCCGGCCACCGGAGGGCTTGGCACAAACTCCGGATATTTTACTTGGGTTACGCCCGTGTTTTCCGCCCCATATGATACAACGTTTAAATATCAAACAAATTTTTATGTTCCGGGTTGTCCCGCGTATCCAACATATACTACCAATGTTGTGGTCCTTGCAACTCCAATTGTAGATGCTGTGGCCGATACGGTTGACAATTGTAATAAAAAGGGGGATAGCCTCAGGGTAACAAGTATTCCGCCTATCAGTTCAGGAGTTACTTTTAGCTGGACGCCCAGTACAGGACTTAACACTACAGTTGGAAGTATAGTTTTTGCTAATCCATTAAATCCAACCTGGTATTACGTTACGCCGTCTTACAGAGGTTGTATCGGGTTAAAAGATTCTATCCGGATGCTCATTGGAGATACCACAAGTGCACGCATAGATGCGCAATATTTAATAACCTGTACAGGCAAGCCGGATACACTTGTTGGTTTACCGGGTTTAAACCAATTAAATAACTCGTATCAATATTATTGGCAACCTTCAATCGGTCCATCTGCACCGGTATCAATTAACGCAAATAATGACACGGTAATTGTTAAACCTATTGCAACTACTGTATACACTCTTACCGTAAGAGGAACCTGCGTTAAAAGACAGAAGTATGAATTAACCATCTATGTAAATAATTGCGGCCCTATCGTTTTCGATAATTTTACTGAAACTTCAGATACGATTTGTGTAAACCATTGTATTTATTTCACGGATTTAACGCATAACTCAAACGTATTGCCCTTGTTTTATGAGTGGATCTTTGTGGGAGGAAACGCATACGGTTCAACAGGCGGCTATACCGTGCACTTGCCCGATACAGCTTATTACGCAGCAACAGATTCAACCCCAATACCAAGTATAAAAGTGTGTTATCATGTTAACAGTTCACTAAATACAGGGGGCGTTTTCCCCGTTACAATGATGGTTTCTCACGGCCCTCCGGGTAGCGGAATGCCAAGTTACACGGTTGTGCATAATGTAAAAGTTGATGCAGGCCCATTATCAAACGCCGGCCCTAACGTAACCATTAATTTGGGCGACAGCACCCAGCTGGACGGCACACACAGCTCCGGTAATTTTGCAATATCAACTTATAGTTGGACTCCACCTGATTCACTCTCATGTCCGCCATCCTATTCAGTGGCAACGTGCCCTAAACCATGGGCCAATCCTTCCGAAACAACTATTTATTATTTAACTGTTACAGACGCAAATGGATGTAAGAGTACAGATAGCATGGTGGTTTATGTTGATTTAAAATGTTATGATCCGTTTATACCAAGCGCTTTCTCCCCCAATGGAGATATGAAGAATGATGTACTTTATGTGCGTAGTAATTGTTTAGAGAACTTTACATTTAAAGTATTTGATCGTTGGGGAGAAAAAGTATTTGAATCGAGCACACTTAACTTTGGTTGGGATGGTACCGTAAGAAACGTGGCGGTAAACGCAGGAGTTTTTGTGTGGACACTGGAAGGATTTTTGTCGAACGGAAAAGAAGTCAAGAAGCACGGAAGTACAACCGTAATTAGATAGTAACATGAAAGCAACGGCTAAGAGAATAGTTTTGGTTTGTATTTTTTTGCAGGTATTTGCAGGCAGCCATATTTTTGCACAGGATGTACACTTCTCGCAATTTAATGAAACACCCGTGTATCTCAATCCTGCACTTGCAGGTGTAGCGTACGATATGCGTGCAATCATGAATTATAAAAGCCAGTGGAAAAGTGTGGCAGTACCTTACAAATCATTTGGTGCCAGCGCCGAGTTTGCCTTGAAACACAAAAAATTAAACAGGCGAAGCTATTTTACAACCGGATTTAATATGTATAACGATGTTGCTGGTGATGCTAACTTTAGTTCATTACACTTGGGCCTTTTGTTTGGTGTTGTTTTAAAGTCGGGGACGAATGGAAAGTTTTCGATGGCTCTTACAGGAGCGTTTGATCAAAGAACAATTAGCGGACAAAAACTAACCTGGGACAGTCAGTATAACGGCTATAAGTACGATGCAAATTTATTGGGCGAGCAAATACCTAACAACAAATTGATTTATGGTGATTTTGGCGCAGGATTTAATTATCACTACGCAAAAAGCGAGCGCTACATAAGTGCTTCCGACGGTCATCGTTTTGATATTGGTTTTGCGGCTTATCACGTAAACGTTCCTTTTTATTCGTTTTACGGAAATACAGGAGAGAATTTGCACATAAAATTTGTGCAGCATGCTAATTTTGTTTTTGCATTGCCTCAAATAAAATCAAACATTATTCCCAGCTATATGTTTATGATGCAGGGCGCACAAATTGAAATTATGGCCGGCCTGATGTTTAGATATGTGTTGGCAGACCCTTCAGTACACTCAGGTACAATAAAGCCGATAGCGCTTTCATTAGGTGGTTTTTACCGTTTCCGTGATTCATTCAGCCCGCAAGTATTATTTGAATATGATAAGTATGCCCTAGGTGTTAGCTACGATGTTAATCTATCGGCCCTTACATCTTTCAGCAAAACTAAAGGCGGTTTGGAATTATGCTTTCGTTACAACTTCAACCCGGGTTATGGCTTAGGCATTGGTAATACAACAGGCCCAAGGCCAACGCCAAACAAAACACAATCATCAACCGGGTTTTAACAAACAATTATTTTTACAATTAATTAATTTTCTATGGATTTAAGCGGAATAATATCAGTGAGCGGCATGTCGGGACTATACAAAGTAGTTGGACAAATGAAAAACGGCGTAATTGCCGAATCTTTAAACGATAAAAAGCGTGTGCCTATTCATGCACATCAACAAATTTCTTCTTTAGAGGATATAAGTATGTTTACTACCACCGATAACAAGCCGGTAAGCGATATTTTAAAAGCCATTTTTGAAAAAGAAAAAGGTGGCAAGTGTATTGACCACAAAGCGGATGAGAAACAAATTGTGACTTATTTTGAAGGTATTTTACCTGATTATGATAAAGAACGTGTATATGCATCAAACATGCGCAAATTATTTAACTGGTACAATTTGTTGCAGGAAACCGGCAATTTAAAATTAAAAGAAGAAGGAGCAACAAGCGACGATAAAACTAAAGTACAACACCACGACGAGGCAACTAAGAAATTTGCCAAGTCGGGCAAAGAAAACATGAAAGCAAACACCAAGGGCGCCAGAACAACCGCAGGGGTGCGAAAGACAGGCGTAGCTTAATTAAAAATTCTTATAAATAACCCGGGCATAATCGTCCGGGTTTTTTATTTTTGCACCTATGATTGCAAGCCCTAAAACTACCCGTAACTACCTTCCTGCAAATTTCGATATTAAAAGCTGGGACGACTTAGAATCGATTTACAAAGAACTTCTTGACCGCAAAATTAATTCGGCAACCGAACTCGAAAAATGGATGCTCGATATTAATGAACTCGACGCGGCTATCAGCGAAAACTACGGCTGGCGTTATATAAAAATGAGTTGCGATACGGAGAACGCAGAGCTTATTAAAAGCTACGAGTTTTTTGTTACCGAGATTGAACCTAAGATTGCCCCGCTGTCTGACAAGATCAATAAAAAATTAATTAACTCGCCTTTTGTAAAGGACCTCGATCAAAAAAAATATTTTATTTACCTGCGCTCGGTAAAAAACAGCATTGAGCTTTTTAGGGAGGAGAATGTAGAACTTCAGTCGCAAATAGCAACCAAATCTCAGCTGTACGCTTCTATTACAGGCAAACAAACTATTACGTACCAAGGCAAAGAACTTACCTTGCAGCAAGCTGCCGTGTATTTTAAAAACCCTGAGCGAAAAGTACGCGAAGAAGTTTATCAAATTATTCAAAAAAGAAAAGACCAGGACGAGGCCGCTTTAAATAATTTATTTGAAGAGTTATTGGCCCTGCGCCATAAGGTTGCTGTAAATGCAGGTTTTAAAAATTACCGCGATTATAAATTTAAGGAGCTGGGTCGCTTTGATTATAACAAAGAGGATTGTTTTAATTTTCACGATAGTGTAAAAAAATATTTTGTTCCGCTTAGCAGAAAAATTGACGAGGAAAGAAAAAGAAAACTTGCTATCGAAAGTTACAAGCCCTGGGATACAGAAGTAGATACCGGAAATAACAAAGCGCTTCATCCGTTTAGCGAAGCAAAGGAACTTTTAGAAAAATCGATTGCTTGTTTTAATGTTACCGATAAATATTTTGGAGAGTGCCTTACCACCATGCAAAAAATGCATCACCTGGATTTAGAATCGCGTAAAGGAAAAGCACCGGGCGGGTACAATTATCCTTTGTACGAAAGCGGAGTGCCTTTTATTTTTATGAATGCGGTAGGTATGCAGCGCGATGTGGTAACTATGGTACACGAGGGTGGCCATGCGGTGCACGCTTTTCTTACTAAAGACTATAAGATAAACGAATTTAAAAGCGTTCCTTCAGAAGTAGCAGAACTTGCTTCTATGAGTATGGAATTAATATCCATGCAGCACTGGGATGTTTTTTATAATGACGCAAAAGATTTGCAGCGTGCAAAAAAAGAACAGCTCGAAAAAATTATTAAAACACTTTGCTGGATTGCCTGCATAGATGCCTTTCAACAAAAAATTTACGAAAACCCCAATCAAACCACGGCCGAGCGTTACGCAACCTGGGAAGAAATTTACCACCAGTATGAAAGCGGCGTAATAGATTACAAAGGGCTTGAGCCGAGTTTAAAACGCATGTGGCACGGGCAGTTACATATTTTTGAAGTTCCGTTTTATTATATTGAATACGGCTTTGCACAATTAGGTGCGCTTGCAGTTTGGAAAAATTATTTGCACAATGCGCCTCTGGCATTGCAACAATACAAAGATGCATTATCATTGGGGTATACAGTTTCAATTCCCGAAGTATATGATGCGGCAGGTATTAAATTTGATTTTTCGGATAAATATATTTCTTCTATAGCCGAATTTGTTTGGAAGGAATTAGAGCAGCTAAAATAATGGAAATAATTGATCCAAATGAAATAGGGGTAAAGATTTCTACATTAATTCTAAATGCAAAGAAATATTTTTGTGCTATTACATACGTAGTAGATTTATCCAATTGAAAAAAAATCGTAATTAGTTTAGAAAGAGCTATTGAGAAAGGGGTTGAGGTTAATGTCTATACTCGGAAAATAGATAAAAAGGATGATGATGTGCTTCGAAGATTAGGCGTAAATGTGATTGTTGTTAAACGGCTTCATACAAAATTATATATTAATGAGCGCGAATGCATTGTAAGTAGCATGAATCTATCAGAAACGTCTGATAATCATTCGAAGGAAATGGGGTTATATTTTTCTGAAGGGGAGGATTATAACAGGATTTACGATTACTTTATGACGCATATTAAAAGTGAATCAGAGGTAAAACACGTAAGCTCCGATTATAAGTCACGGCTAAACACATTACATACATATTTGGAAACACTGTTGTCCGATAAAAGATTTTAAAAGAAGCCAAGCATAATGCTTAGGCTTCTTTTGTTTTGTAGTTTTGGTTCGCTAAAACTAACCTACAATGAATAAAAGTAATTATTTTTTTGGACACTCCGTTTTCGGACAG